>NZ_JAIEQY010000080.1 GCF_019747315.1 Roseococcus sp.
ATGGCGCCCCCGGCGGCCATCAGCAGCATCGCGGCTGCCGCGCATTTTCCCCAGAATTGCATCGTCTCGTCCTCTTCGCAGCACCCTGCTGCGTGACCGCGAACCTATGGCCGTTCCCCCTGCATTTCGTTGCGCTGCATCAAGAGGTTGTGGGAAGCTTGCCCGGCGGCTCACCCCACGCTCCGCAGCCGTTTCCCGCACCGATCTCCGCGGCCATCATGCCCCGTTAAGGATGACCGTGCTGAGAACAGGGCTGCACGCCGTGCAAAGTCGATTGACTTCACCGACTCCCTTGCGCGAAGAGTTTTCGCATGACGCAGAACGAGGGCAATTCGGCTTTGGGGTTCCATGCCGCCTGGCCCCCCGCGCCGCGGCTGAGCCGGCTGGGCGATGCACCTGTCAACCGGCTGGTTGAAGCGCCTGTCAACCGACTGGTCGATTCGTCCGTCAACCGCCTGGTTGAGGCGCCTGGCAAATCGCCCTCCCTTTCCTTCCGCAGCCCCTCCGGCAAGCGGTTGCACCCGCGCGTCGCCCTGCCTGCCAGCGTCGTCATTGGCGGCGCGGAATACGCCCTCTCCGACGTCAGCCTGGGCGGCTTCGCGCTGGAGGGGGAAGGCCCGCCGGCCCAGGTGGATGACCCCCTCCGGGTCACCTTCCACATCGGCAAGGCCGACCTCACCCTGGCCATCGAGGCCACGGCCAAGGTCCGTCGCCTCTCGCGCGGGGCGGCGAAATCCTTCCAGATCATCGAGATGTCGCCCGATGCGGCGGTGGCGCTGGACCGCCTGGTGGCCATCTGGCTTAGCGGTTCCGAGAGCCTGGCCGATGCCCTTTCCCGCTCCTCGCTGGAAGCGCCCGAGCCGGCGCAATCGCGCTCGCGCAACTGGCGCAGCGTCGCGGTGTTCGGGGCGGCCCTGGCGGCGCTGCTGCTGGCGGCGACCTTCGTCGCCTCCAGCCGGCTCGTGGTCTATTCGGAATTCGGCGCTGTCTCCGCGCCGATGTGGATGGTGCGCGCGCCGCAGCCCGGCCTGCTGGTCCTGCAGGCCGGCGCGCCCGGCACGCTGACGGAGCCGGGCCAGGTGCTGGGCGAGCTGCACCCCGCTTTGCCGCCGCAGCTTCTCTCCGACACGGAAAATCAGCTCCAGGCGCTCGAAGCCCGCTCGCGCCAGCTGGCGGGGGAATTGGCGCATGGCGATGCCAGCTTCCAGGCCTTCCGCGCCCAGGCCGAGGCCGAATTCGCCGCGGCCAGCGAGACGCGGCGCCTGATGGAGCGCCAGGTCGCCACCCAGGAACGCCTGTTCACTCGCCTGGCCGGGCTGGGCCGCCAGGGGATCATCTCCGCCGCGCGCGTGGATCAGGAAGAAATCAACCTGATGACGCAGCGCCGCGTCCTGGCCGAGGCCTCCGCGGCCGAGAATGCGGCGCGCCTGCTGCTGGCCGAGGCGCGGGCCGGGCGCTTCCGCAGCGATGGCCGCCCCACGGCGCGCTCGCCCGAAGAGGTGCGGCGCGAGGCCGCGGCCGTGGACCATTCGCTGGCGGAAATGCGCCAGACGCTGGCCCGGCTGCGCGCGCCCGTGCCGCTGGTCTCGCCCTGCCGGTGCCGCATTGCGCAGGTCGCCGTGCCCTCGGGCACCGCCGTGGTCGCCGGCGATGTGCTGCTGGGCCTGGCGGAGACCGCCAGCCAGGCGCAGCTGGAGGTGGATGCGCTGGTGCCCAGCACGCGCATGCCCTTCCTGGAGCAGGGGCAGCGGGTCACGGTCCGCCTCGCCGGCTCGAACGACTCGACGCCGGGGCGCATCACCGCCCTCAATCTCAACCCGGAGAATACCGGCCGGATCGGCCTGCCCGACAACCTGCGCAGCCTTCGCATCTATGGTCTGGTGACCGTGGCGCTGGATGAAGTCCCCCCAGGCGCGGCAATCGGACTGCCCGGGCTGCTCCAGGCGCCGATTTCGCTGCGCATGCTGTTGCTGAACCTGCCGGGCTTCGCCTGGATCGCCCGGCTGGGCGATTGAGGGTGGCCCCACGGCCCAGTGAATCCCTGCTGCCCGGGCACCTCGCGGATTCCACCCCCGGTGCGGCCCTGGCCGGCTGGATGGTCCTGGCCGCGCTGGCGCTGGTGCTCCTTGCCCTGCTGCCCGAGGAGGACATGCCCACTGCCGGGACGGCGCTGCTGACCATCGGTGCCATCGGCCTCTGGCGCTGGGGTTGGGCCGCGCTGCATTTCGTGCGGGCGTTGATCTACCGCCGGCGGGTCTTTCCCCGGCTGCGCGCCCTGGCCGATGGCGCGCCGCTGCCTCCGGCGCTTTATGTCGTCGTCACCAGCTATCGCATCAGCCCGGAGATGAATGCCGCCGTCTATGGGCGCCTGCTGGATGAGGTGATGCGCCTCAGGATTCCCTGCTGCGTCGTGGCCTGCATCACCGACATGGCCGATGCGGAGGTGCTTCGCCTGGTGTTCGACCGCCGCCGCGCGACCCTGGCCGAAGGCTCTGCGCTCTACCTCCTGCCGCAGGCGGGCACCGGCAAGCGAGGCGCGCTGGTGGATGCGATCAACCTGATCCAGGGGCTCGGCCCCGCGCCACAGGCGCAGATGCTGCTGATGGATGGCGACACGCTGGTGGAGCCCGGGCAGCTGGAAAAGACCTGCCGCTTCCTCTCGGCCTTCCCCGATGTGGGGGCCGTCACCACCGACAACCTGCCCCTGGTGCGTGGCCCCGCCCCAGTGCGCGAATGGTATCGCCTGCGCATGGCGCAGCGCGACCAGGCCATGTGCTCCATGGCTCTGTCGCGCCGCCTGCTGGTGCTGACGGGACGATTTTCGCTGTTCCGGATGGCGGCCGTGGCCTCGCCGGGCTTCGCGCTGGCCATCGGCAATGACGGCATCCGGCACTGGCGCCTCGGCTTCATCCGGATGGTGACGGGGGATGACAAGAGCACCTGGTTCGCGCTGCTCAAGACCCCCTGGCGGATGCTCTACATCCCGGATGTCGCGGTGATCTGCGCCGAGGAACTGCCGGCGGGCGGCTGGTTCAAGGCGACCACGGCGCTGATGCTGCGCTGGTATGGCAACACCACCCGCAACAATGGCCGCGCCCTCGCCCTGGGCCCAGGCAGGCTGGGCTGGTTCTTTTGGCTCTGCCTGCTGGACCAACGCGTTTCACCCTGGACCAGCCTGGCGGGGCCGTCGGTGATGCTCGTCGCGGCCATCCTGCACGGCTACGGGTTCATCATTCTCTATGTGCTGTGGGTGCTGTTCACGCGCAGCATGATCACGCTGCTGAATTGGTGGGGGACGGGCCGTTTCCATCCGATCTTCCCGCTGCTGCTCTACTACAACCAGATCGTCGGCTCGGTCGTGAAGATCTTCGTGCTGCACCACCCCGACCGGCAGCGTTGGAACCGCCAGGGGCTGGCGGCGACGGGCAACCAGGGTCTGGCGGCGCGGCTTTCGCCCGGCTTCTTCGCCGTCTCGCTCTGCAGCTTTTTGCTGCTCGTGCTGGCGCTGGCCCAGCGGCTGGACCCGCAGGTGGAACATGGCGCGCCGGTCGGCCTGCCCGCCGTGCTGGATTCCAGGCCGCGGCCCGAGCACTATCTGCGCATGCCCTGCGCGCCGGACCGGCTGACCCCCTGCACGACGGTGACGCCGCCGCCGCCGCCCGCGAGCCTCATCGCGCCGGGGCCGCGTCCCAGAGCGTGAGGGCGGCGAAATCCGCCCATTGCTCGCGGGGTGAGGCCCAGCGCGGATCATTGCCGCCGAAGAAGGTGGCGAAGAGAGCGGCATCCACGCGGATGCCGGCCGTCTCGCGCAGCACCAGGTCGCGCCGTTCCAGCACGCGCTGCCCGTTCACCCAAAGGCGGATCATCCCATTGGCCTCGCCGGGGCGGTTCAGGATCACCTCCTGCGCAATCTCGGTCCAGGCGCCGGGGGTGAGGCGCCAGCTGCCGCGGCCGATGCTGTCGCCGCAGCGCGCGGCACGGTCCGGCGCGTAGAGGTAGAGCTCACCTGCGCCCTGGCCGCGCCACATCAGCCGGGCGGAGAAGCCGCGGGAAAGATCGGCCGGCGTGCAGCCGCGCGGCGCCTCGCCCCCCGCGAGCCCGGGCAGCTTGCCGCCGAGCGCGAAGTCGAAGCCCTCGCCGAAGCGCACGCGGTAGCTGAGGCAGCGTGCCTCGGCCCCCGGCCCCTCCGGCCAGAGGAAGCCCGCCCCGCCCACCGGGGCCGCGGCGTTGCCCGGATTGATGGAGCCGGCCGGGTAGCGCACGCGCATCCCGCCCGCCTCGCCGGGCAGGGGCGTCACATTCTCGCGGCCCCACACCTGGCGAAGGCCAGCCAGGCGCAGATCGCCCGTGAAGGGCGTGGCGCGCGGGTAGCGCCCCTCGCAGGGCTGGGCCATGGCGTTCGCCCAGGGCAGGCCCAGCAAGGCCAGGCAGGCAAGGCGCCAGGCCATCCGAACCCCCCTTACTCCGCGCGGATCTGCGCGCCTTCCACCACGGCGCGCCAGCGGGTGATCTCCGCCTCCTGGAAGCGGCGGAAATCGGCGGCGCTGGAGGCCACGACATCCACGCCCAACTGGTTCAGCCGCTGCCGGCTCTCGGGGTGGCGCAGGCTCTCGATGCAGGCGGCCTCCAGCCGCGCCAGGATGGGGGCCGGCACGCCGATCGGCGCCATCACCGCCTGCCAGGAGGTGACGACGAAATCATCGAGACCCATCTCCGCCGCCGTCGGCACGTCAGGGATGGTCGGATTGCGCGTCGCACTCGTCACCATCACGGCGCGCAGCCGCCCGCCCGCGATGTGCTGCGCCACGGTGCCGAGATTCTGGAATGTCAGCTGCACATCGCCGCCCAGCAGCGCCGTCGTCGCAGCCGCCCCGCCCTGGTAGGGGATATGCGTCGCCTCGGTGCGGGTGCGCAGCTTCAGCAATTCCATCGTCAGATGCTCGGAGGAGCCGACGCCCGAGGTGGAGTAGGAAGCGCGGCCGCCATTGGCGCGCAGCCAGGCCATCGTGCCCGCGTAATCGGTGGCGGGCACCTGCTGCGGGTTCACGACCAGCACGTTCGGCATGGTGACGGCGAGCGTGATGGGCGCAAAATCCCGCACGGGATCATAGGGCAGATTGGGCCGCAGCGCCTTGTTGATGGCGAAGACGCCGATGGAGCCGGTCATGATGGTGTGCCCATCCGCCGCGGCGCGGGCCATGGCCTGGGCCGCGACCGCGCCATTGGCGCCGGGGCGATTCTCCACCACCACCGTCTGGCCCAGCAGGCCACCGAGGCGCGCGGCGATGACGCGGCCCGTGATGTCCGAAGGGCCGCCCGCCACGAAGGGGATCATCATGTTGATGGGCCGTTGCGGCCAATCCGCCTGGGGCTGCGCGAGGGCGAGGCTGGGCAGGAGTGCGGGCGTGGCGAGCAGGGCGCGGCGATGGATCATGTGGGGTTCCTCCGGTTTGGTCGCATCCTGCCGCGCGGGGCCCCGCTTGTCCAAACAACCCGTTCCCGTCATATCCGCCGGGTTACGGGAGCCGAAATGAATGTCCATTGATCTTGAGATCGCCCGCGCCGCCACCCTTCGCCCGATCGCGCAGATCGCGGAGAAGGCCGGCATTCCCGTCGAGGCGCTGGAGCCCTACGGCAAGTACAAGGCGAAGATCGGCCTGGATTTCGTGGCCCGCACCCGGCATGACCGGCCGCTCGGCAAGCTCGTCCTCGTCACCGGCATCAACCCGACGCCGGCTGGCGAGGGCAAGACGACCACGACCGTGGGCCTCGGCGATGCGCTGAACCACATCGGCAAGCGCGCCATGATCTGCCTGCGCGAACCCTCGCTCGGCCCCTGCTTCGGCGTGAAGGGGGGTGCCGCCGGCGGCGGCCATGCGCAAGTGGTGCCGATGGAGGACATCAACCTCCATTTCACCGGCGATTTCCACGCGATCACGGCGGCCAACAATTTGCTGGCCGCCATGTTGGACAACCACATCTACTGGGGCAATGCGCTGGGCATTGACGCCCGCCGCATCACCTGGCGCCGCGCGCTGGACATGAATGATCGCGCGCTGCGCGGCATCGTGGGTTCGCTCGGCGGCACGGCGAATGGTTTTCCGCGTGAGGATGGCTTCGACATCGTCGTCGCTAGCGAGGTGATGGCGGCCTTCTGCCTGGCCTATGACCTGGCCGACCTGCAACGCCGCCTGGGCCGGATCATCGTCGCCTCGACGCGCGAGGGGAAGCCTGTCACGGCGGCCGATCTCAAGGCCGATGGCGCCATGGCCGTGCTGCTGCGTGACGCGCTGGCCCCAAATCTCGTGCAGACGCTGGCGGGCTCGCCCGCGCTGGTGCATGGCGGACCCTTCGCCAATATCGCGCATGGCTGCAACTCCGTGATGGCGACGACGCTGGGGCTGCATCTTTCCGATGTGGTCGTCACCGAGGCGGGCTTCGGCGCCGACCTCGGCGCCGAGAAGTTCCTGGACATCAAGTGCCGCCTCTCGGGGCTCTCGCCCGATGCCTGCGTCATCGTCGCCACCATCCGCGCGCTGAAGATGCATGGCGGCGTGGCCAAGGCTGATCTGGGGCGCGAGGATGTGGGCGCCGTGAAGCGCGGCATCGCCAACCTCGCCCGCCATGTCGAGAACATCAAGAAATTCGGCCTGCCGCCGGTGGTGGCGCTGAACCGCTTCACCGCCGACACCGAGGCCGAGATCAAGGCCGTGCAGGATGCCATGGCCGCCCTCGGCACCGAGGCCATCCTTTGCACCCATTGGTCCGATGGCGCGGCCGGCACGGTGGAACTGGCGCATGCCGTGATGCGCCGCCTGGATGCGGGCGAGGCCGCCTTCAAGCCGCTCTACCCCGATGCCCTGCCGCTGGCGGAGAAGATCGGCACCATCGCGCGCGAAATCTACCGCGCGAAGGATGTCTCGATCCCGGACGCCGTGCTGGCGAAGCTCAAGCGCTTCGAGGCGATGGGCTTCGGCGCGGCACCCGTGTGCATCGCCAAGACGCAATACAGCTTCTCGGCCGACCCCACGGCGCTGGGCGCGCCGGAGGGCCATGTCCTGCCGGTGCGCGATGTGCGGCTGCTGGCGGGTGCGGGCTTCGTCGTCGCCATCTGTGGCGAGGTGATGACCATGCCGGGGCTGCCGCGCGTGCCGGCGGCGGAGACCATCCGCCTCGATGAGCTGGGGCGGATCGAAGGGCTGTTCTGAGCGCGCGGCCAGGAGGGGCTTTGCCCCTCCCGGACCCTCCCCACCAAAGGCCGGGGGCCTTTGGAAACCGGCTTTGCAGCTCTCTGGCTGCCTAGTCTTCGAAGCCGACGAAGCGAAGGAAGTTTTCGTTCGGCTCGCGGTCGGCGGCCACACCATTCGCGGGGAAGCTCTCTTCCGGATAGCCGAGCGCGATGCAGGTCATGATCACCTGGTCCTCCGGGATCTGCGCCTCCTCGCGCACGATCTCGGAGCGCATGATGCCCTGGCCATTCACCACCGTGCCGAGGCCACGATCCCAGGCGGCGAGGCAGATGCCGTAGCTCAGCGCGCCCAGGTCGAAATGCACGACGGCACCCGGGTCCAGTGCGCGATCATAGGTCAGCACCAGCGAGACCGGCGCGTCGAATTGCCGGAAGCCGCGCATCACCCAATCCTGCCGCATCGGCTTGTCGTCGCGCGCGATGCCCATGGCACCGAAGAGCTTCACCGCGATGGCGACCTGCCGGGCGCGGTGCACGCCCTCATATTCGCCATGGCTGACGATGTCGCGATTGGCCTTGGCGCCGCCGGCCATGGTCTGAATGTTCCGCTGGCGCACACGCTCCAGCGGCGCGCCGGTCAGCACATGGACGTGCCAGGGCTGGGTGTTCATGGAGGAGGGGGCACGCTTGGCGACCTCGACGATCTCCTCGATCACGGCGCGGGGCACGGGGTCGGGCTTGTAGCCGCGCACGCTGCGGCGGGTGCGGGAGAGGGTTTCGAAATCCAACGCTGCTTCTCCCAAGAAGAAACCAGGGGCGCTGCCCCTGGACGAAGCAAAAAACCTGGGGGCAAGAACCTCAGGTTCTTGCAACTCCGATTGTTAGGCGGCGCGCTGGCGGGCGAAGACGCGGCTGCAAAATTCGGGATAGGTCTCCAGCATCTCGTCGCAGACCACGCCGCGCAGCAGGGCCAATTCCTCCTGCGTCGGCGCCGGGGTTTCGCCCACGCCTTCCGGCACGTCGAAATCGAAGCCGGTCATCTGCCGGATGCTCTCCAGCGTCTCGCCCGCGTGAATGGAGGCGAGCGAGAAGCGGGCGCGGTCCGGGTGGAAGTGGAAGATGCAGCGCCCCGTCACCAGCGCCTGCGCATGGCCACGGCGAAACACGCCCGGCTCCGAAACACCCGGCGCCGAGATATGCGCCACGCGATCCACCAGCACGCGCGGGCTGTGCTCCTCACGGAACAGGATGGTGCGGCCAGCCATGAAGTACATGAAGGCCGAGCCGAAGCTGCCGGGGAAGCGGACGTCCATGCCCGGCCAGTCGCCCGTGCCGATCAGGTTGAGATTGGCCTGCCCGTCAATCTGCCCGCCGCCCAGGAAAAACAGGTCCACGCGGCCCTGGCCCGTCAGGTCGAACAACTCGCGCGAGCCATCGGTGAAAGGGTTGCCGGTGCGCTTGTGCAGCAGCGAAAGCCGCAGGGGCTCGCCCTGCTTCACGCAAAGCCAGCAGGCAGCGGCCGGGATGGGCGAGGCCGCGCCGACCGCGATATGCGCCGTCGGCACCGCGCGGATCAGCCGCGCGATGGAGACGGCGAGGAGTTCTTCCGTCCGGTAGCTCATTCCGCGGCCACCGCCTGCTTGCCAAACACGTGCTCGGCGCACCATTCGGCGAAGCCCGCCTCCGTCTTGGCGGCGCGGGCGTAGTCGAGGACGTACTCCGTGTCGAAGCCATATTCATCGAGCAGTGCCGCCGGCTGCGCGCCGCGCTCGGCGATGGCGACGCCCGAGATATAGGTGGCGTTGATCGCGCCGGGGCAGAGGCGCTCATCCTCCAGGAAATTGCCCTCCACCACGCGCTCCACCGTCACCAAAGCGCGCTTGCTGGCATGGGCGATGGTGGCGCATTCGCGCCGGCGGCCCACCCAGACATTGCCCGCGCTGTCCGCCATCACCGCGTGGAAGACGGCCACATCGGGGTTGAGCGCCGGCAGCAGCGTGATCTTCTCGCCGGTCCCAAACGGGCTTTCGACGACCTTCCAATCCGGGCGGTTCGCCAGGATGTCGCTGCCGATCAGCCCGCGGAGCGGCATGAAGGGCACGCCCTTCTCGGTCGCCTGCAGCATGGTGTGGATGGCGGGGCAGGTGGCGTCCAGGATGCGCAGCTTGCCGGCCTTGAGTGCCGCCGAGAAGCGCGGCGCGAAGCCGGCCTCGCCCAGCGTCACCGCGCTGGTCTGCACCTCCTCCACGCAGCCGGCGCCGATCAGGATGTCGGTCGCGAAGCCGGAGATGGGCACGCCCACCAGGCGCAGCCTGCGCGCGCCACGGCGGATCAGCGCCTTGGCGAGTGCGACGGAGGGGAGGGAGTTGTCGGGCGGGAGTGCGATCATCGCCCCATCGGGGATGCTCGCGGCCATCGCGTCCAGGCTCATTGGGGTCATGGGGCGTTCCTTCCTGGGCGCGAGGCTAGACCGGAAGCGCTCAGGCTTCCAGCCACTCCCGCGTCGCGGATTTGAGGAAGGCGAAGTCCTCGGGCAGGCCCAGCGGGTTGCCGGCGCGGTGGCCATTGATGCTGGGGATCACGCGCATCTCGGCCAGGCGCAGATGGGGCAGTTCCAGCGCATTGTCGGCCACGCGGAAATACAGATCGGTCTCGCCGGGCATCAGCAGGACACGCGCCTGGATGGCGCCGAGTGCCAGCGACAGATCGCCGCCATAGAGCGGGTTGGCGCTGATGTCGCCGGCATCCCAGCCGCGTGCCTGGGCGTAGAGATTGCCGGCATCGCGCATTCCCCAGCGCGCTTCCCACTGGTTCACCAGGAAGGCTTCCAGGCTGGCTTCGCTCGCGAGGTGGCGGCCGGCGCGATAGAAATCCTGGCTCAGCGCCCAGCTGGCATAGATGCGGCCGAAGGCGCGCAGCGCGGCCTCAGGCTTGGCGGAGAAGCGGCCGCCGCCGATATGCTCGGGCGCCGCCTCCAGCACCGCCATCAGGCTGCGGAGAAACACCTGATTGTGCACCGCCGTGCGCGCGCTGCCGCAAATGGCGATGATGCGCTCCACCGCCTCGGGAAAGATCGCGGCCCAGTGATAGGCCTGCTGCGCGCCCATGGACCAGCCATAGACGCAGTGGAGGCGCTCGATGCCGAATTGCTCCGCCAGCAGCCGCCGCTGCGCCTGCACATTGTCCCAGGAGGTGACGAGGGCCGGGTAATGCGGATCATTGGAAGGGCTGGAGGAAAGGCCGTTGGCGAACATGTCCGGCTGGATGATGAACCAGCGCGTGGGGTCCAGGATGCCGTCGGGCCCGATCAGCCATTCCAGCTCCGGATGCAGCGCCGAATAGCTGGTGGGGTAGAGGATCACATTGTCGCGCTTCGGCGAGAGCGTGCCATGCGCCTTCCAGCTTAGCTTCGCGTCGCGGATCACCTCGCCCGAGAGCGTGGTCATGTCACCGAGGGCATGGATGCCCGTTTGCGTGGGCCAGGTCATGACAGGGTGAAGGCCTCATGCAGGGCGGATTGGACCATGCCGCCGAGGACGGCACCGCCGCCGGCCGCATGGATCCAGTCGCCGATGGTGACGGCCGCCACCGCATGGCGCGGCGTCTGGCCGATGGCGGGAGAGGCCAGCAGCGCCGCCCCGGCGCCGAGGAGGTGGCGACGATCCATCGAACTGGGTCTCCCAAGCGGTGAGGCCTTGGCTTAGCCCAGGATGCCGCGCCGCGAAACAGCGGGGGCGTGGCCAGGCCTGGGCTACCGTGGTTCACTGGCAACTTCAGAGGAAACACCGCGATGCTTGCCCCGCGCCATCCCATCACGCGCCGTGTGGCGCTGTTCAGCCTGGTTCCGGCACTGTCTCCGGCGCTGGTCCAGGCGCAGTCCTGGGCTGTGGCGCCAGGCCCGGTGCTGCGCGTGGCGATCATCACCTCCAACCCCGTGCTGGTCACGCCGCACCCGCATGGCCCGCCGGGCGGGGTGGCGGTGGGGCTGGCCGAGGCGCTGGGCACCATGCTGGGCAAGCCGTTGCAACTCATCCCCTACGCCACGCCGGCGGCCTTCGAGGCCAGCCTCGGAAGCGGGGCCTGGGATGTCGGCTTTGCGGTGCGCGATCCTGCCGGCGCGGCCCGGCTGGCCCTGAGCGATGTCTTCATGGTGGTGGACCAGGTCTATCTCGCGCGGCCCGGATCATCGCTGGCCGCGGCCGGCGATGTGGACCGGCCGGGCGTGCGGGTGGGCGTGGCGCAGGGCTCGGCGGCGGATGCGTTCCTGACCACCACGCTCCGCCAGGCGGCGATCATCCGGCTGCCCGGCGGCACCGGCCCGGCGCGCGATGCGCTGGCCCAGGGGCGGGTGGATGTCTTCGGCGACGATGCGCCGCTGGCAAGCCAGGTCGCGGCCCTCCTGCCGGGCGCCCGGATGCTGGAGGGACGATTCACGCTGGTGGAGATGGCGCTTGCGCTGCCACCAGGCCAGGCGGAGGGGCTGCCGGTGCTGAATGATTTCCTCCGCGTGTCCAAGCAGCGGGGGCGCGTGGAGCGCCTGATTGCCGCATCGGGGCTGCAGGGCGTGCGGCAGACGCCTTGATCCTCCGCGGCCCGCGCCTCACGCTGCGGCCGCTGGCCGAGGGGGATGCCGCGGAATTCGCCGCGCTCAACGGCGATGCGGCGGTGATGCGCCACTTCCCCAAGCCCCTCGACTTCGCCGAGAGCGAGGCCTTCCGCGCCCGCATCGCGCGGCATTTCGACGAGCACGGCTTTGGCTTCTGGGGCGTGTTCCGGCGGGATGCGCCGGGCCTGGTCGGCCTGGTCGGCCTGCTCAACATCCCCTGGCGCGCGCGCTTCACCCCGGCCGTGGAGATCGGCTGGCGCATCGCTCCCACGCATCAGCGCCAGGGCCATGCCGAGGAAGCGGCGCGCATGGCGCTCGCGCATGGCTTTGGCGCATTGGCCCTGCCGGAGATCGTGGCCTTCACCATCCCGGCCAATGCACCCTCCTCGCGGTTGATGGAGAAGCTCGGCATGGCAGCGGATGGTCGCTTCGCGCATCCCAGCCTGCCCGAGGGCCATCCGATGCGCGAACACCTGCTCTACCGCCTCAGCCGGGAAGACCACGCCCGGCGCGGTTGATGTTGCATTGCAGCAAAATTTGCGCGACATCCGCCCAAGGGTGGCGGCGCGTGCCATAAAGGCGCGGCAAACCCGATCAAGCAGCCACCCGCGAAGGAGCTTGCCATGCCGGATGACCAACGCCTGCCCATCACCTGGCGTGCGCCGGCGGAGAAAGGTGCGGCCATCTTCTGGCCCTTCGGCGCCTGGCATGACTACTGGGTGGATGCGGCGCAGCGGGCCGTGCTCGTGCTCGATGCGCTGCGCCAGCGGGGCGACACGCAGATCGCGCGCAGCCAGAGCGTCGCGCCCCATGTGCTGAGCTTCGAGGTGGAGCTGCTGGTGGATGGCCGGGAATTGCCCCGGCCGGTGAATTACGGCCTGGTTCGCATCCTCCCGCCGGAGGGCCAGGTGGTGGACCCCGCCAAGCGCCCCTTCATCGTCTTCGACCCCCGCGCCGGCCATGGGCCTGGCATTGGCGGCATGAAGCAGGAGAGCGAGATCGGCGTCGCCATCGCGGCCGGCCATCCCTGCTATTTCGTGGGCTTCCTGCCGAACGCCGTGCCGGGCCAGACCATCGAGGATGTCTGCCGGGCGGAAGCGCATTTCGTCGAGACCGTGATGGCCCGCCACCCCGAGGCGGAAAGCGGCCCCTGCCTGATCGGCAATTGCCAGGCCGGCTGGCAGATCATGATGATGTCCGCGATGCGCCCCGGCCTTTCCGGCCCCATCCTGCTGGCCGGCGCGCCGCTCTCCTACTGGGCGGGCGTGCGCGGCAGGAACCCGATGCGCTACACGGGCGGCCTGCTCGGCGGCTCCTGGCTGACCGCGATGACCGGCGATCTCGGCCATGGCACCTTCGATGGCGCGCATCTCATCGCCAATTTCGAGAGCCTGAACCCGGCCAACACCTATTGGACCAAGGGCTACAACCTCTACTCCCGGGTGGATACCGAGGCGCCGCGCTTCCTGGATTTCGAAAGCTGGTGGGGCAATCCCGTCACGCTCAACGCCGGCGAGATGCAGTTCATCGTGGATGAGCTGTTCATCGGCAACAAGCTCTCCACCGGTGCCATGGTCGCGAGCGACGGCACGCGGCTCGACCTGCGCAACATCACGGCGCCCATCATCGTCTTCTGCTCCTGGGGCGATGACATCACGCCGCCGCAGCAGGCGCTGGGCTGGCTGACGGATCTCTACGCCGATGACGCGCAGATGATCGCGGCGGGGCAGACCGTGGTCTACACGGTGCACCAAAGCATCGGGCACCTGGGCATCTTCGTCTCGGGCAAGGTCGCGTCCCGGGAACATGGCGAGTTCACCAACTGCATGGACATGATCGAGATGCTGCCGCCGGGCCTCTACGAGGCGGTGATCTCCGAAGTGCCGGAGGGCACGGCCCATCCCGAGCTGATCCACGGCAAGTACCTGTTCCACCTGGAGCCGCGCGGGCTGGACGATATCCGCGCCCTCGGCGGCAATGACGCGGCGGATGCGCGGCGCTTCGAGACGGTGGCGCGGGTTTCCGAGATCAATCGCGGCCTCTACCAGCAATTCCTCGCCCCGGTGGTGCGCGCGATGAGCAGCGCGGAATCGGCCGAATTCCTGCGCCGCACCCATCCCAACCGCCTGCGCTTCGAGATGTTCTCCAGCCAGAACCCGCTGCTCGGCGGCATTCCCGGCCTGGCGGAGGAGGTGCGGCAGATGCGCCATCCGGTGGGCGAGGATAATCCGCTGCTTCAATGGGAGCGGCAGGTCTCGGCCGGCATCGTGACCATGCTGAACGCCTGGCGCGACACGCGGGACATGATGAGGGAGGCAAGCTTCCTCGCCACCTATGGCTCGCCCCTGGTGCAGGCGCTGGTGGGGCTGGGTGGGGCGGAGGCGCGGCCTGCGCCGCGGGACCTGCTGCGCGACAATGCGGCCGAGCATGCGGCCCTGGCCCTGGCCCGCAACATCGCGTCCGGCGGCCTGGCCGAGGCGACGCTGCGCGGGCTGATCTACATCCTGCGCGCGGAACAGCGCTTCGATGAGCGTTCCGCCGCCGTGATCGAGACGCTCCGCGCCGCGCAGCCGCGCGAGGCGCGCCTCACCCTCCCGGCCTTCCGCGCCCTGGTGCGCGACCAGGCGCAGTTGCTGCGGATGGATGAGGCCGGTGCCATCGCCGCCCTTCCCGCCCTGCTGCCCGAGGATGCGGCGGCCCGCGGCAAGGCCTTCGCGGCGTTGCGCGAGGTGGTGCTGGCCCAGGGCGCGCTCTCGCCGGCGGGTGAGGCGCGACTGGCGGAGCTGGCCGCGATCTTCGGCGTCGCCGAAGCGGCCGGGCCGGAGACAGTGGCCCCTCCGCCTGTGCTGGAAGCGGCAGTCCCGGAACCGGAATCGCCTGCCATCGCGATCCGCCTCTCGCCCACGCGCCCCAAGGCCAAGGCCGCACCCCGCACGCCCAAGCCCGCCGCCACGAAGCGCGCCGCCGTGGCCGCGCCGGAGCCACCGCGCCGCACACCGCGGAGGCGTTCCTGATGTCCGGCGTTCCGCATCCCGCGCTGGCCGGCAAGAAGGCGCTGGTCGTCGGCGTCGCCAATGAGCACTCCATCGCCTATGGCTGCGCCAAGGCGCTCCGCGAGCTCGGCGCCGATCTCGCTATCACCTATCTGAACGAGAAGGCGCGCCCCCATGTGGCGCCGCATGCCGAGGCACTGGGCGCGGAGATCCTGGCGCCGCTCGATGTCTCGCAGCCCGGCCAGCTGGAGGCGGTCTTCGACCAAGTCACCCGGCGCTGGGGGCGGCTCGACATCCTGGTGCATTCCATTGCCTTCGCGCCGAAGGAGGATCTGCAGGGCGGGCTCCTCGACTGCTCGGCCGAGGGCTTCGCCAAGGCCATGGACATCTCCTGCCATTCCTTCGTGCGCATGGCGAAGCTGGCGGCGCCCCTGATGACCGAGGGCGGCTCCATGTTCGCGATGAGCTATCACGGCGCGGCGCGGGTGGTGCCGAACTACAACGTGATGGGTCCGGTGAAGGCGGCGCTGGAAGCCTCCTGCCGCTACCTGGCGCATGAGCTGGGGCCGCAGGGCATCCGCGTGCACGCCATCTCGCCCGGGCCGTTGAAGACGCGTGCCGCCTCGGGCCTCAAGGGCTTCGATCTGTTGCTGGCAGAAGCGGCCCAGCGCGCGCCGCTGGGCGAATTGGCCGACATCATGGATGTGGGCTTCGCCTGCGCCTATCTCGCCACCCCCTATGCGCGCCGCGTGACGGGCGGAACCATTTACGTGGATGGCGGCGCCAATATCGTGGCGTGAGCCTCCGGAGAATCCGCATGACCTCCCGTTATGACGTCCTGATCGCAGCTTGCGCCGGGTTGCCGCCCACGCGCGTGGCGGTGGCGCATCCCTGTGACGTGACCTCGATCGAGAGTGTCATGGCGGCGATGCAGGCCGGCATCATCCTGCCCATCCTGGTGGGCCCGCAGGCGAAAATCCGCGCGGCTGCGGCGGCCGCCGGCGTAGAGCTGGGCGCGATCGAGATCCTCGACGCGCCGCACAGCGATGCGGCGGCCGAGATGGCGGTGGGCCTGGTCCGCGAGGGCCGTTGCGAAGCGCTGATGAAGGGCAGCCTGCACACGGACGAACTGATGCGCCCCGTGGTGGCGCGCGACGGGCTGCGCACCAAGCGGCGCGTCAGCCATTGCTTCGTGATGGACGTGCCCGGCCATGCCGACCCGCTGATCATCAGCGACGCCGCCGTGAACATCCTGCCCACGCTGGCCGAGAAGATGGACATCACGCAGAACGCCATCGACCTCGCCCATGCGTTGAAATTCCAGCAGGTGCGGGTGGCGATCCTCTCGGCGATGGAGACGGTGAACCCCGCCGTGCCCAGCACCATCGAGGCGGCGGCGCTCTGCAAGATGGCCGATCGCGGGCAGATCACCGGCGCGCTGCTGGATGGGCCGCTGGCGCTGGACAATGCCATTGATCCCGAGGCGGCGGCGATCAAGAAGATCGTCTCGCCCGTCGCGGGCCGGGCCAATGTGCTGATCGTGCCCGACCTCGAAGCCGGCAACATGCTGGCGAAAAGCCTGACCTTCCTGGCCGGCGCCTCGGCCGCCGGGGTGGTGCTGGGGGCGCGGGTGCCCATCATCCTGACCAGCCGGGCGGACAGCATGCAGACGCGCATCGCCTCCTGCGCCATCGCGGCGCTGGTGGCGGCGGAAAGACGGGCGAGCCTGGTGCAGGCCGCGGGCGCCTGAGCCATGGCGGCGCTGTTTGTCGTGCCGGTTCCTCCATGGCCTGTCCCATGAAGACATCGCCAGCCCAATGCCCCGGCTGGGCCTGGCCGGCGGGCGCGTCACCGTGCCGCATCTCGGCCCTGGGGCGAGCCCCTGCGCCATGCGGGATGGGCGCAGCCTGGCCAGCACCATGGCCGCGCTGGAGGCGCTGATCCAAGACGATCCGGCCTGCTGGGCTGAGCGGCCTTCGGCATTCCCCGGCCGCCGGCTTTGGGTTACACCCGGCCGGACGAAACCAGGGGCCGAATCGCATGGATGGCTATTTCTTCGAGGATTTGTCCGTCGGCCAGAGCGCCAGCTTCGGCAAGACCATCACCGAGGCCGATATCCTCCTCTTCGCCGGTGTTTCCGGCGATACGAACCCGGTCCATATCAACGCTGAAGTCGCCGCCGCCTCCATGTTCAAGGAGCGCATCGCGCATGGCATGCTCTCGGCCAGCCTGATCTCCACCGTGCTCGGCACCCGGCTGCCGGGGGCGGGGACCATCTATCTCGGCCAGAACTTGAAATTCCGCGCCCCGGTGAAGATCGGCGAGACGGTCACGGCCACGGTCACCGTCACCGCGCTCGACGCCGCCAAGAAGCGCGTGACGCTGAGCACAATCTGCACCGTCGCCGGCAAGGCGGTGATCGATGGCGAAGCCACGGTCATGGTCCCCTCCCGCGCATGAAGCGCGTCTGCGTCTTCTGCGGTGCCCAGCCGGGGCATGACCCCGTGCATGCCAACCTGGCGGCGGCGCTCGGTCGCGCCATTGCGGCGCGGGGCCTGGGCCTGGTCTATGGCGGCGGCAAGGTCGGGCTGATGGGCATTGTCGCCGATGCCGCGCTGCAGGGCGGGGCCGAGGTGATCGGCGTGATCCCGGAGGCGCTGATGGACCGCGAGCTCGGCCATGGCGGCGTCACGGAATTGCGCGTGGTGCCCTCGATGCATGTGCGCAAGGCCATCATGAACGATCTCTCCGATGGCTTCGTGGTGCTGCCGGGCGGCATCGGCACGCTGGAGGAAAGCGTGGAAATCCAGTCCTGGGCGCAGCTTGGCATCCATGGCAAGGGCCTCGTCTATCTCGACGTGGATGACTACTGGGCGCCCTTCTTCGCGCTGCTGGACCGCATGTCGGGTGCGGGCTTCGTGCGGCCGCAGCATGCGGGCCTCGCCTTGCGGGCGGCCACGCCCGAGGCGGCGCTGGATGCCCTGGCCAACTGGACGCCCCCCAGCGTGACCCGCTGGATGACGCAGACCGAGGCATGATCTTCCAGAGCTGGACGGCGTTGCCGGAGACCGCGCGCGGCGCGACGCTGGCGCTGGGCAACCTCGATGGCGTGCATCTGGGCCATGCGGCGGTGCTGGCCGCCGCCCATCAGGCGCGGCCGGACCTGACGCTGGGTGCCATCACCTTCGAGCCGCATCCGCGCGAGCATTTCCGCCCCGATGACCCGCCCTTCCGCCTGACGCTGCTGCCCGCCAAGGCGGCGGCGCTGGGCGCCTGCGGTGCGCGGCTCGTGGTGGCGCTGCCCTTCGGCGCGGAACTCGCCGCCATGTCGGCAACCGATTTCGTGGAGCAGGTGCTGCACCAGGGGCTTGGCGCCAGGCACCTGGCCTGCGGGCCGGATTTCGCCTTTGGCCATCGTCGTGGCGGCGATGTCGCCTTCCTGCGCCAGGCGGCCGAGGCGCGGGGCATCGGGCTTTCCATCGTGCCCCATCTGGCCGATGCCGAGGGCGCCATCAGCTCCACCCGCATCCGTCGGCTGCTGCAGGAGGGTTACCCGGAGCGCGCGGCGGCCCTGCTGGGGCGCAGCTTCGCGATCACCGGGCCGGTCACCCATGGCGATGCGCGGGGCCGCACCATCGGCTTTCCCACCGCCAATATCCCGCTCGGCCGGCATCTGGAGCCGGCGCGGGGCGTCTATGCGGTGCGCGCGACGCTGCCCGATGGCCGGGTGGTGCCGGGCGTGGCCAATCTCGGCCGGCGGCCGACGCTGGGGGGTGATCCGATCTCCCGGCTGGAGGCGCATCTGTTTGATATGGCAGAAGATCTCTATGGGCAGGAGGTGAGCGTGGCGCTCATCGCCTTCATCCGGGAGGAGCGGAAATTCGCGGATTTCCCGGCGCTGGTCACGCAGATCAAGACGGATGCGGCCACGGCACGGGCGCTGCTCGGCGCTTGACCACGGGCGCCCGGACTCCGCATATCGGGCAGATGCGCGTGCCCGATCTTCTCCGGCTTCGAATTCGGCGCCCGGCCTTCGTCTGAAGGTCGGGATCAGCCCCGCACGCCCCTTCCTTTTCCGCGCTTGGCGCGACCGAGAACCTGCATGAACGACGCCCCCGAGACACCCGCTCGCGATTATCGCAAGACGGTCTTCCTGCCGCAGACCGCCTTCCCCATGAAGGCCGACCTGCCGAACCGCGAGCCGAAGCTCCTGGCCAAATGGGCCGCCGCCGAAAGCTGGAAGACGCTGCGCGAGAAGTCGCAGGGCCGCCCGCCCTTCGTGCTGCATGATGGCCCGCCCTACGCCAATGGCCCGCTGCATATCGGCCACGCGCTCAACAAGATCCTGAAGGATGTGATCAACCGCGCCGCCCAGATGTCGGGCACGGACGCGAACTACATCCCCGGCTGGGACTGCCACGGCCTGCCGATCGAGTGGAAGGTCGAGGAAGAGTATCGCGCGAAGAAGCAGGACAAGGACCAGGTCCCCGTCCTGGAGTTCCGCGCCGAATGCCGCGCCTATGCCGCGAAGTGGCTCGCCGTGCAGTCGGAGGAGTTCCAGCGCCTCGGCGTCGCCGGCGATTGGGCGCAGCGCTACGCGACGATGGATTTCGCCGCCGAATCCGTGATCGTGGAGGAGATCGGCCGCTTCCTGATGAATGGCTCGCTCTATCGCGGCCTGCGCCCCGTCATGTGGAGCCCGGTCGAGAAGACGGCCCTGGCCGAGGCCGAGATCGAGTACATGGACCATGTCTCGCCCACGCTCCACGCGCTGTTCCGCGTGGAGCGGGCGCGCGGCATGCCGGAGCTGGTGGGCAGCGATGTCGTGATCTGGACGACCACGCCCTGGACCATCCCGGGCAATCGCGCGCTGGCCTATGGGCCGGAGATCCAATACGCGCTGATCCATGTGGACCAGGTGGCCGAGGGCGCGCTGGTGAAGCCCGGCGCGCGGCTGGTGGTGGCGCTGGCCCTGCTGCCGCAATTCTGCACCGAGGCCGGCATCGCGACCCATACGCTGGCCAAGACCTTCCCGGGCACCGCCTTCGAGGGCGCCATCTGCGCCGCTCCGCTGCGCGGCCATGCCGGCGCCTATGCGCATGAGGCGATCATGCTGGCGGGCGACTACGTGACCGATGATGCGGGCACCGGCATCGTCCACATCGCGCCGTCTCATGGCGAGGAGGATTTCGCCCTCGTCGTCGCGCATAACCGCGCGCATCCCGAAGCGCGCATTGAAATTCCGGAATGCGTGGGCGATGACGGCACCTATACGCATCAGGCCCCGGGCTTCGAGGGCGTCCATGTCTTCCGCGCGCATGAGCCGGTCTATGCGGCGATGACGGCGCTGGGCACGCTGGCGGCGAAGGGCAAGCTCACCCACAGCTACCCGCATTCCTGGCGCTCCAAGAAGCCGGTGATCTATCGCGCCACGCCGCAATGGTTCATCGCGATGGATGACGCGAACCAGATCCGGCAGAAGTCGCTGGACGCCATCGCCGCCACGCATTTCGTGCCCGACATCGGCCGCAACCGCATCGGCGCCATGGTGGCGGGCCGCCCCGACTGGTGCATCAGCCGCCAGCGCGCCTGGGGTGTTCCCATCGCCGTCTTCGTCGAGAAGCGCACGGGCGAGGTGCTGCGCGACGCCGCCGTCATGCAGCGCATCGTGGACGCCTTCCGGACCGAGGGCGCGGATGCCTGGTACCAGCCGGATGCGGCGGCCCGCTTCCTCGGCAATGACCGGAACCCGGCCGATTACGAGCAGGTGATGGACATCGTGGATGTCTGGTTCGAAAGCGGCAGCACCCACGCCTTCGTCCTGCCGCCGCGCAACCTGCCCTTCCCGGCGGACCTGTATCTCGAAGGCTCGGACCAGCATCGCGGCTGGTTCCAGTCCTCGCTGCTGGAATCGGTCGGCACGCGCGGGGTCGCACCCTTCAAGGCCATCCTCACCCATGGCTTCGTGCTGGATGAGGGCGGGCGGAAGATGTCCAAGTCGCTCGGCAACGTCACCGCCCCGCAGGAGGTCATGACCAAGTATGGCGCGGATATCCTGCGCCTCTGGGTGATGAATTCCGACACGGCGGAAGACCTTCGCATCGGCAAGAACATCCTGGAGCAGCAGGCGGAGCTCTATCGCCGTCTGCGCAACACGCTGCGCTGGCTGCTCGGCAACCTCGCGGGCTTCGAGGAAAGCGAGCGCGTGGCGGTCGCCGAAATGCCGGAGCTGGAACGCTGGGTGCTGCACCGCCTGACCGAGCTGGATGCGCGCCTGCGCAAGGCCGTGCAGGATTATGACTGGAGCGGCGTGATCCCGGAACTCCACGCCTTCTGCAACAACGACCTCAGCGCCTTCTATTTCGACATCCGCAAGGACAGCCTCTATTGCGACGCGCAGGACGCGCCCCGCCGCCGCGCCGCGCGCACCGTGCTGGACCAGCTGCATCGCTGCCTCTGCGCCTGGCTGGCCCCCGTGCTGGTCTTCACGGCGGAGGAAGCCTGGCTCTCGCGCTTCGGCGAGGCGGCCCTGAGCATCCACCTGCAGGATTTCCCGATCCTGCCCGCCGAATGGCGCGATGACGCCCTGGCCGAGCGCTGGGTGGAAATCCGCCGCGCCCGCAAGGCGGTGACCGAAGGGCTGGAGAGCAAGCGGCGCGATGGCGTCTTCGGCTCCTCGCTGCAGGCCAAGGTGGTGCTGGCCTTCCCGGCCGAGGCGCCGCTGCGTTCCCTCTCGGCCGAGGATTGGGCCGAGACGCTCATCGTCTCTCAGGTGGAGATCGGGGCGGCGCTCGACATCACCCTGGCCCCCGGCGCGAAATGCGAGCGCTGCTGGCGCGTGCTGCCGGAAGTCGGCGCCTCGGCCGCGCATCCGGGCCTCTGCCTGCGTTGCGAAGCGGTGGTGGCAGGCTGATGGCGCCCCCGCTGCGCACGGGCCTGGTCTTCGCCGCCCTGCTGCTGGTCGCCGACCAGGTGAGCAAGTATCTCATCCTGGAGGTGGTCAACCTGCCGCATTGGCGCAACATCCCGCTGGTCGAGCTCGGGCCGGTGGGGCTCGACCTCACCATGGTGTGGAATCGCGGCGTGACCTTCGGGCTCTTCTCGGGCGAGGGAAGCTGGAACCACCTGATCCTGTCCGCGCTGGCGCTGGTGGTGGCGGGATTCCTGCTGCGCTGGCTGGCGCGCTCGGAGACGCGGCTGGTCACCTATGCGCTGGGGGCGGTGATCGGCGGGGCCATCGGCAATGTGATCGACCGCGTGCGCTTCGGCGCCGTGGTGGATTTCGTGGATGTTCACGCCTGGGGCTGGCACTGGTATGTCTTCAATGTCGCTGATGCGGCGATTGTCTGTGGCGTGCTGGCCCTGGTGGTGGATGCCTTGATCCGGCCCGAAACCAAGCGCAAAGAGGCTCCATGATGAAGAACGTGGCCCCCATCCTCCTCCTGGCGCCCCTGCTGCTGGCCGGCTGCGGCGACAGCGCCCGGACCTTCGGCCTGACGCGTGACGCACCGGACGAATTCCAGGTGACGACACGCGCGCCGCTCTCCATGCCGCCGAGCCTCGGCAGCCTGCCGCCGCCGCGCCCCGGCGCCTCCCGCCCGCAGGAGCTGACGGCGCGTGAGCAAGCCGAATCCGCCCTGGTGCCCGGCACCTTCGCCCCCGCGCAGCGCGCCGGCCAATCCACGGGCGAGCGCGCGCTGCTCTCCTCCACCGGCAGCACCGCGCCCCAGGATATCCGCACCCGCGTGGATGAGGAGACCCTGCGGCTGGAGCGCGTGAACCGCAGCGTGGTGGACCAGGCGCTGTTCTGGCGCCAGCCGCCGACGCCGGGCGTGCCGGTGGATGCCGCGCGCGAATCCCAGCGCCTGCGCGAGAATGCGGCGCTCGGCCGCGATGTTTCGGAGGGCCAGACGCCGGTCATCCAACCGGTCCAGCGCAGCTGGATGGACAGCCTGCGCTTCTGGTGAGCGACGCCGCGCCCGGAGCCTGGGCGCGGCTTTTTGGCATGGTCCCACCCTTGCCCGCTGGCGCGATGCCCTGACCGGCCCCACATGGAAGCCATGACCATCGTGACCCGCCGAATCGCCCTCAAGGGCGCCGCCGCCGCCGGCCTCGCCGCCCCGGCCATCCCCAACTCCGCCGCGGCGCAGCTGGCGCCGCCGCCACGTCGGCCGGACCAGCCGCTGTTTGGCGCTATCAGCTGGACGCTGGCCAATGGGCTGCGCGTCGTGCTGGCCGAGAACCGCCGCGCACCGGTGGCCGCGCATTACCTCTATGTCTCCGCCGGCGGCGGCGAGGACCCGGCGGGCAAGTCGGGTGTGGCGCATTTCCTGGAACACATGATGTTCAAGGGCAGCCCGCATATCCCCTCCGGCGCCTTCAGCCGGACCGTGGCGCGGGAGGGGGGGCAGGACAATGCCTTCACCAGCCGCGATGTCACCGCCTATTTCCAGATCGTCGAGGCCTCGCGCCTGCCGCTGATGATGCGGATGGAGGCGGACCGCCTGGCCGCGCCCCTGATCCCCGAGGGCGAGACCGAATCGGAACGCAATGTGGTGCTGGAGGAGCGCCGCCAGCGCACCGATGCCGTGCCGCGCGGCCGCTTCCGCGAGGCCTTCGACGCCGCCATGTGGGGTCCGCAGCATTGGCGCGGCCGCCCGCTGATCGGCTGGGAGGGAGAGATTCGCGCCATCACCCGGCAGGACCTGGTGGATTTCCACGCGGCCCATTACGCGCCCGCCAACTGCACCCTGATCGTCGCCGGCGATGTGCGCGAGGCCGATCTGCGCCGCTGGTCCGAGGAATTCTACGGCCCCGTCCCGGCCCGCCCGAAGCCCGAGCGCAGCCGCGGCGCGCCGCTGGCGGCCGCACCCGAGCCGCGCCTCATCACGCGGGATCCCGCGGTGCGCGAGGCGAGCTTCCTGCAGGCTTTCGCCGCACCCTCCGCCACCTGGGGCGACACCTCGAAGTCGGACCCGCTGGAGGTGATGACCCATGTGCTGGGCGGCGGTCCCGGCTCGCGCCTGCATCGCGCGCTGGTCGAGCCCGGCCATGCCGTCAGTGCCGGTGCCGGCTATGACGGCGATGTGGTCGGTGTCGGCGCGCTTTATGTGGCGGTGACGCCGCGCCCCGGCGTGAGCCAGGAGCGCATCGAGGAGATCGTGGCCGCCACCATCGCCGAGCTGGTGCAATCCGGCGCAACCGAGGCCGAGACCCGCCGCGCCATCCGCCAGCAGACGGCCGGCGCGCTGCTCGCGCTGGATGGGCTGGGGGCGGCGCCGCGCATGCTGGGCGGCGCGCTCGCCATCGGCCTGCCGATCGAAGCGGTCGAGCAATGGCCCGCCCGGATGGCGGCGGTGACGGAGGCCCAGGTGAACGCCTCCGCCCGCGCCGTCCTCGGCAGCCCCGCGATCGCCACCACCGCCTGGCTGCTGCCGCAGTGAGCGGACAAGCGCCTCGTGCGGTGAATAGTGCCGCCCTCGAAGCTTCCGGCCGCAACGCGGCCGGCGCCGCCCAACTGATTTCCCCATCCAGCGCGCCTGAAGCGCGGCGAAGCCAAGCCGGCGGAGCCGGCGCGTCGCGCCAACGGCGCGCTTTCAGCGCGATGCGCTTGAGGGCCTAAGATAATGTCCCAGACCTTGTTTGGCGTGACCCTGCCGGCCCGCCGCGGCTTTTCCGTGCCGATCCAGATTGTCGAGCAGGGCGGGATCTCCGCCTGGCTGGTCGAGGATCACTCTGTCCCGGTCGTCTCCCTCGCCTGGGCCTGGCCCGGCGGGCAGGCGAATGATCCGGCGGGGCGCGAGGGCATGGCCGGCTTTGCCGCCGCCATGCTCAGCGAAGGCGCCGGCGACCTCGACAACATCGCCTATGCCGATGCGCTGCGCGATGCGGGCATCGGCCTTTCCTTCTCCGCCGCGCGGGACGGCTTCGAGGGCAATTTCCGCGCCCTCTCCGATGCCCTGCCCGAGGCGGTGCGCCTGGCCCGGCTTGCGATGACGCGGCCGCGCCTCGATGCCTCGGCCGTGGCGCGGGTGCGGGCGAGGGCGGTGCTCGGCGCCCGCCAGGCGCTGGAAACGCCCGCCGGGATCGCGCGCCGGGCCTTCTGGGAATCGGCCTATCCGGGCTTCCCGGCCGGGCGGCTTTCCACGCCCGAGAGCCTGACCGCCATCACCGAGCCGGATATCCGCGGCTTCCTGGCCGCGCAGCTGCGCCAGGGCGGCGTGAT
The DNA here is from genome assembly GCF_019747315.1 of Roseococcus sp. Lineage (GTDB taxonomy): Bacteria > Pseudomonadota > Alphaproteobacteria > Acetobacterales > Acetobacteraceae > Roseococcus. Next base: position 25,014 of record NZ_JAIEQY010000080.1, read on the forward strand.
GCTCGCGGCCTCCGGGGCCATCACCGCCGAGCGGCTGCGCGCCGTGATGGCGGAACTCTTCGCCGAGCTGCCGCCCGGCGCACCCGGTGCCATGCCCGCCCTGCCGCCGCTCGCCGCCTTCGGCACGGTGCGGCGCGAGAAGGCGGCGCCGCAATCCACCCTGGTCTTCGGCCAGGACGGGCTGCTGCCGACCGATCCGGGCTGGGAGGGCTTCCAGGTGGCACTGCGCATCCTGGCCGGTGGCGGCTTCACCAGCCGGCTGATGCGCCGCATCCGCGAGGAGCGCGGCCTGACCTATGGCATCGGCGCCGGGCTGGATGTGCTCTTCGGCCGCGGCATCGTCATCGGCAATGTCGCCACCGAGAATGCCAAGGTGGGCGAGGTCTGGGGCCTGATCCGCACTGCCTGGGCCGAGATGGCGGCCGAGGGCCCGACGCAGGAGGAGCTGGTCGAGGCGGTCGATTTCCTCGGCGGTTCGCTGCCGCTGCAATTCACCGACAGCCGCCGCACCGCCTCCCTGCTGCTGGGCCTGCGCCAGGCCGGCCGTTCGCCGGAATGGCTGGCCGGAAGGCCGGAGCGGCTGGCGGCGCTGGACCGAGCTGGCGTCGCCGCCGTGGCACGCCGTGTCCTGCGGCCGGATGGCCTTGTTCTGGCAGTGGCCGGGGAGCCGCAAGGCCTGTAAAGATCACGGTTCGAATCAGGCGGACCGAAGCATGAGTGGTGATTCCCTGGAAGCGGCATGGGCCCGCCTGCACGAAAGGGCCGCCGCGCCGGAGGCGGCGGCGATTCGCCCGCTCTTCGCGGCCGACCCGCAACGCTTCGAGCGCTTCCACGCGCGCGGCGCCGGCCTGTTGCTCGACATCTCCAAGACCGCCATCTCCGATCCGGTGCGCGCGGCCCTGCTGGACCTCGCCCGCGCCGCCGATGTGGCGGGGCAGCGCGACGCCATGGCGGCGGGCGCGCTGGTCAATGTGACGGAGCGGCGCGCGGCGCTCCATATGGCGCTGCGCGGCACGCTGCCCGGCGCGCCAGCGGAATGCGCGGAAGCGGCCGCGACGCTGGAGCAGATGCGCCTCTTCACCGAGGCGGTGCACCGCGGCGACATCCGCGGCGCCACCAATCAGCGCTTCGACACGGTGCTGAACATCGGCATTGGCGGCAGTGACCTCGGCCCCGTCATGGTGGGCCGTGCGCTGTGGCGCGCCGGCGATCCGATGCGGCCCATCCATCTGGGCAATGTGGATGGCCATGGCTGGGAGACGGTGCTGCCGCAGCTCGATGCGCGCCGAACCCTGGTCCTGGTGGCGTCGAAGACCTTCACCACGCAGGAGACGATGGCCAATGCCCATCTGGTCAAGCAGTGGATGGAGGCGAGCGTCGGCAAGCTGGGCGCCACCGCGCATTTCGTGGCGCTCTCCACCAATCTGAAGGCGACGGCCGAATTCGGCATCGCGCCGGACCGCGTCTTTCCCTTCAACGACTGGGTGGGGGGGCGCTTCTCGCTCTGGTCGGCCATCGGCCTCTCGCTCGCGCTCTCGCTCGGCTGGGATCGGTTCCGGGCATTGCTGGACGGTGCGGCGGCGATGGACCGGCATTTCCTGGAAGCGCCGCTGGAGCGCAACCTGCCCGTGCTGCTGGCACTGACCGAAGCCTGGCATGTGAACGGGTTGGGCCTCAATCGCCGTGCGGTGCTGCCCTATGACGAAAGGCTGCGCCGCCTGCCAGCGCATCTCCAGCAGCTGGAGATGGAGAGCCTGGGCAAGCGGGTGCATCGGGATGGCAGCGCGGTGACGGGCGCGACGGGTCCCGTGGTGTTCGGCGAGCCCGGCACCTCGGCGCAGCACAGCTTCATGCAGCTGGTGCATCAGGGCCCGAAGCCGGTGCCGGTGGATTTCATCCTGGTGGCCAGGCCCGACCACAGCCATGCCGAGAATCACCGCATCCTGCTGGCCAATGGCCTGGCCCAGGCCGAGGCGCTGCTGATGGGGCGCGACGCGGCGGGCGTGGAGGCCGATATGCGGGCCGCCGGCGCCGATGACGCGACCATCGCCCGCCTGCTGCCGCACCGCATCTTCCCGGGTGACCGGCCTTCCGTGACCATCGTGCTGCCCCGCCTCGATCCCGCCTCGCTCGGCGCGCTGATCGCCCTCTATGAGCACAAGGTCTTCGTGCTGGGCGCGCTCTGGCGCATCAACCCCTTCGACCAATGGGGGGTGGAGCTGGGCAAGGTGCTGGCGACGCCGCTGGTGGCCGAGCTGGCGGCCGGCGCGGCCTCCGGCGCGCATGATGGTTCCACCCGCGGCCTGCTGGCGGAAGTGCTGAAGCTCCAGTCCGGCTGATACGCCCCATGGCCATCCGCCTCCTCCCCGAGACCACCGCCAACCGCATCGCGGCGGGGGAGGTGGTGGAGCGGCCGGCGGCCGTGGTGAAGGAGCTGGTGGAGAACGCCCTGGATGCCGGCGCGCGGATGATCCGCGTGGCGCTCGAACAGGGCGGCATCGGCCGCGTGCTGGTCGAGGATGACGGCATCGGCATGGCGCCAGAGGATCTGGCGCTGGCCGTCGAGCGCCACGCCACCTCCAAGCTGCCGGAGGAGGCGATGCTCTTCGCCATCGGCACGCTGGGCTTCCGGGGCGAGGCGCTGCCCTCCATCGGCGCGGTGGCGCGGCTTTCCATCACCTCCCGCCCGCGGGAGGGCGAGGCGCATCGCCTCACGGTGGAGGGCGGGCGCAAATCGGCGGTCGCCCCGGCCTCGGGGGCGCCGGGCACGCGGGTCGAGGTGAATGACCTGTTCTTCGCCACCCCCGCCCGGCGGAAATTCCTGCGCAGCCCCCGCAGCGAGGGCGAGGCGGCGATCGAGGCGCTGCGCCGCCTGGCGCTGGCCTGGCCCGAGGTGGGGTTCGAGGCGAGCCTGGATGGCCGCACCCTGCTGCAATGCGCGCCCTCCACCCGCGAGGGCCGCATCCGGGACCTGCTGGGCGCGGATTTCACTGCGGCCGCGCTGCCGCTCGCGGGCGGGGCGGCGGGCGTGCTGGAGATTTCCGGCCTGGCCGGCGGCCCCGCCTTCACCCGCGCCACGGCGATGGAGCAGCACCTCGTCGTCAATCGCCGCCCGGTGCGGGACCCGCTGCTGCGCGCCGCGCTGCGCGTGGCCTATCGCGAGGTGATGACGCCCGGCCGGCATGCGGTGGCGGCGATCTTCCTGGAGTTGCCGGCCTCGGAGGTGGATGTGAACGTCCATCCCATGAAGACCGAGCTGCGCTTTCGCGATGCCAATGGCGTGCGCGGCGCGGTGATCTCGGCGCTGCGCCGGGCGCTGGGGCATGGGGTTGGCCAAGCCGTCATGGTGGGTGGCGCCACGCTCGGCTATGCGGGGCCGGCGCGGCTTGGCTTCGGCGGCCCGCCGCGCCCGGCTTATGGCCTGACGTCGCCCGCGCCGGGGGGCTTTGCCGAGGCGCCCCTCCCACTCGGCTTCTCTGCCCCCACGCCGCATGCTGCACCCCAGGCGCCGGCCTCGCCCGACCACCCGCTGGGCCGCGCCCTGGCCCAGGTGCTGGAGACCTATATCCTCGCCGAGGCGCCCGATGGCGCCCTCATCCTGGTGGACCAGCACGCCGCGCATGAGCGCCTGACGCATGAGCGGCTTGCCGCGGAAATCCAGGCGGGCGGCGTGCGCGCCCAGCCCCTGCTGATCCCCGCCGTGGTGGAATTGCCCCAGGCCGCCCGCCTGGCCGAGGCCGCGCCGGAACTGGCGAAGCTGGGGCTGGAACTGGAGGGCTTCGGCCCCGGCGCTGTCATCGTCCGTGCCCTGCCGGCCTTGCTCGGCGCGCCCGATCCGGCGCCGCTGCTGCGTGACCTGGCCGAGGAACTGACCGAGAGCGGGGAAGGGATGGCTCTGGCCCTGCGCCTGGATGCCGCCATCGCGCGGCTGGCCTGCCATGGCAGCATCCGCGCCGGGCGCCGGCTTACGCCGCCCGAGATGGATGCGCTGCTGCGCGCCATGGAGCGCACGCCGCGCGCCGCCACCTGCAGCCATGGCCGCCCCACCTATCTGCGGCTGGGCGCCAGTGAATTCGCGAGGCTGTTCGGGCGGAGCTGAACCTCCTCCCACAACACCTCGCAGGCGGCGCCGGCGCGCAGCGTCAGGGTCAGGCCTTCCAGCCCGGCCAGCGGCAGCGGGCCACGCAGCGCGGCCAGCACGGGCAGGATGGGGCCGGGCAGGGGCGTCTCGGGCAGGGTGATGCGGCCCATCTCGCCGCCGTTCAGCCGCAGGAAGGGCCGTGCGGGGCCACCGGCCAGCGCCAAGACGCCACCCTCGCCGAGGAGCCGCGCGCGGCGCCAGATGGCCTCCGGGATCAGCCCTTCCTCGGTCCAGAGGCGGCAGGCCAAGTGCTCCGGCCCCTCGCCCAACCCGCCGGAGAGCCGGAAGGGCGCGCCCTCGGCGCGCAGGCTCAGGGCCCGGCCTGGCAGGCGCAGGATGGCCCAGCCGGGGCCGGGCGCGGGCAGCCGTGCCTCGCCGGCTGCGGTGGCGACCACAAGGCAGGAGGAGGGAGCCGCGCCCGGCAGATGCAGGCCCAGCACGGCGCCCTCCGGCAGCGTCACCGGATGCGGCGCGGCACCGAGCCAGAGATGGCTGCGCCCGGGCCGGCGCTGGAAGATCAGCGGCATGCGGCGGCCAGTAGGAAGGCGGTGCGGCGGATCATCGCGGCCTCATCCCAGGCGGCGGCGACCTGGCGCGCGCGGGCCACGCGGGCGGCGGTGCCGGCGGCATCGCGCTGCATCTCGGCGAAGACGCTGCCGATCTGCGCGGGGTCACGCAGGATGAAGCGGGCCATCTCGGCCGCCTCGGGCCAGGCTTCCAGCGCCTGGCGGGTGGCGAGGATGGGGCAGCCCGCCTGCGCGGCCTCCAGCACCGAGAGCGGGCAGCCCTCATGCTCGGAGGGGAGGATGAAGGCATCGGCGGCGGCCAGCAGGGCCGGGACCTCCTCGCTCTGGCCCAGGAGGTGAACGCCCGTGGCGCCCACCAGCTTCTCCCGCAACGGCCCATCGCCGGCCAGGACCATTTGCGCGGGGGCAATGGCGGCGGCGATGCCTGGGGCGAATTGCGCGCCCTTGCGGATATCCAGGCGCCCCACCTGCAACAGCTTGGGGCCAGGTGGCAGGCCGCGCCAGGCGGGCAGGGCGGGGCGCGCCGGCGGCAGCCCGTTGGGGATGGCGGCCACGCGGTTCGGCGGCAGGCCGAACAGCGCCTCCAGCCGGCGGGCATTGGGCTCGGAGACCGCGGCCCAATCGGCGCGGAGGGTGGCGAGGGCGGCGCGGTCGGCGTCGCTCAATTCCCAATCCTGCCGAACCAGATGCGCCACGGCCAGGCTGGGGATGCCCGCCGCGTCCAGCGCTTCCAGCGCGCCGAAGCCCTCGGTGGGCAGGGGGCAGCAGACCAGCGCGACATCGGGTTGGAAGCGATGGAGGAGCGGCTGGAGCGCGCGGGATTGCCAGCGCCACGCGGCCTCCGGCGCCAGCGCGCCGGGCGGGCGCAGCGGGGCGGGCAGGGGCAGGGCCCGGCCCAGCGCGGGGCCGGCGGCGGCCAGCACATCCGGCTCGGCTGCGATGGCGAGTTCGGCGCCCAGCGCAATCAGGCCGCGCGCGACCTGCAACGTCTGCGCCTCGGCGCCGCCGAAGATCGGGGAGGGGATGACGACCAGGATGCGCTCGGGTTGGCGCATCCGGGCCTCAGGCCTGGAGGATCAGCAGCCGGGCCTTGCCATGGCTGCGGTCATCGAGCGTGGTGAAGCGCGCCTCCGGCACCTCGTCGCGCTGGCCAAGCTCGGTGCAAAGGATGGCGCCGGGGGCGAACCAGCCGGCGGCGTCCAGCGCGGCCAGGGCGGGGGCGAGCAGCCCCGCGCCATAGGGCGGGTCGAGGAAGACCAATGTGGCCGGCTGAATGGGGCGCGGCGGCTTGGTCGCGTCGCCGGCGATGACCTGGGTGTCCGTCACCTTGCAATTGGCGATGTTCGCGCGGAGTGCGGCCAGCGCGCTGCGGTCCTTCTCGATGAAGGCGGCGCGGGCGGCGCCGCGCGAGAGGGCTTCCAGGCCCAGCGCCCCGGTGCCGGCGAAGGCATCCAGCACGCTCGCGCCATCCACCATCTCGCGCCCGGCCCAGGGGGCGTGCCAGAGCATGTCGAACAGCGCCTGGCGCGCGCGGTCGGAGGTGGGGCGCACCGTCTCGCCCTCGGGGGCGATGAGCTTCCTGCCCTTGAAGAGGCCTGAAATGATTCGCACGGCGTCAGCGCTTCCGCACGGGTGCGGCAAGCCCGAGCTGTTCGCGCAGCACCTTCGGGTTCACCTCATCCACCAGGCCGCGCTCCAGCGTGCCGAGCTGGAAAGGGCCATAGGCCACGCGGATCAGGCGCGAGGTCTCCAGGCCCAGATACGAAAGAACGCGGCGGATTTCGCGGTTCTTCCCCTCCTGCAGGGCCACGGTCAGCCAGGCATTGTCGCCCTTGCGGCTGTCGATGCCGGCCTCGATCGGCGCGTAGCGCACGCCCTCGATGGTGACGCCCTGGGCCAGGGCGCTCAGCGCGCGCGGGTCGAGATCGCCGAAGACGCGCACGCGATAGCGCCGCACCCAGGCATTGGCCGGCAATTCCAGCCGGCGGGAGAGGGCGCCGTCATTGGTCAGCAGCAGCAGGCCTTCGCTGTTCAAATCGAGCCGGCCGACGGAGATCAGGCGAGGCAGGCCTTCGGGCAGGCGCTCGAAGACGGTGGGGCGGCCTTCGGGGTCGCGATGGGTGGTGACCAGGCCGGCCGGCTTATGGAAGCGGAAGAGGCGCGTGCGCTCCGGCTCATTCACCGCGCGGCCATCCACCGTCACGATGTCGTCGGGCTGCACGAAGGTGGCAGGCTGGGTCACCAGCTTGCCGTCGAGCTTCACGCGGCCCTCGGCGATGATCTTCTCGGCATCGCGGCGGCTGGCGACACCGGCGCGGGCCAGCCATTTGGCGATGCGCTCGCCGCGCGCGGGGTCGTCCGTTTCCTTGGTTGGCGCGTTCATCGGCAGGCCTCCACGAAGGCGCGCAGGATCAGCGGATCGGCCGCATCCACGCTGTATTCCGGGTGCCATTGCACGCCGAGGGCGAAGCGATGCGCCGGCGCTTCGATGCCTTCGATCAGGCCATCGGGCGCGGTGGCGTTCACGATCAGGCCATCCCCCACGGATTTCACCGCCTGGTGATGCGCGGAATTCACCGCCATGCGCGTGGCGCCCGTGATGCGCGCCAGCAGCGTGCCCGGCGCGATCAGCACCTCATGCCCCGGCTCGGTGCGCGGGTTGGGCTGTTCGTGCGGGATGTCGCTCGGGTGCTCGTCGGGGATGTGCTGGATGAGGGTGGCACCCAGCGCCACCGCCAGCAATTGCTGGCCGCCGCAAATGCCGAGCACGGGCTGGTCCTTCGCCAGGGCGCGGCGCGTGGCGGCGAGTTCGAAATCGGTGCGGCCGGGCTTGAGCGTGACCTTGGGATGCGGCGCGCCGCCGCCCCACAAGCCAGGGTCCACGTCGAAGGCGCCGCCGGTGACGAGCAGGCCATCCACCGCCTCGAGATAATCGGCGGCGAGTTCGGGCGCGTGCGGCAGCGCCACCGGCAGACCGCCGGCCGCAATCACGGCGGAGAAGTAGTTCTGCCGCAGCGCGTACCAGGGGAGTTTCGACCAGCCGCCGGCTGGCTCGGCATCCAGCGTCAATCCGATCACGGGGCGTTTTGTCATGGGGGGTGTGAAGCAGTGTGGCGCCGCCAGGGCAAGATGTCGTTTGCATGACGCGGTGATGCTCGGGCAGAAGCCAGCGCATGACACCCATGGAGATCGCGCTCGCGGAAGCGCAGGCCGCGGCCGCGCGCGGCGAAGTGCCGGTGGGCGCGGTGGTGACGGATGCGCAGGGCGCAGTGCTGGCCCGCGCCGGAAATCGCGTGGAGGAGCGGCGCGACCCCTCGGCCCATGCCGAGATGCTGGCGCTGCGCGAAGCCGCCGCGCTGCGGGGCGAGAAGCACCTAGCGGATGCTACGCTCTGGGTGACGCTGGAGCCATGTGCGATGTGCGCGCAATCGGCTTCGCTGTTCCGCGTGGCGCGGGTGGTCTTCGGCGCCTATGACCCGAAGAGCGGTGGCGTGGAGCATGGCGCGCGCGTCTTCGCCCATCCGCAATGCCACCACGCGCCGGAAGTGGTGGGCGGCGTGCGCGAGAGCGAGGCCGCGGCGCTGCTGCGCGAATTCTTCGCGGTGCGGCGGTGAGGGTTCAGTCGGCGTGAATGGCGGTGCGCGGCGCCTCGCCCGCGTGCCAGACGCCGCGATACATGCCCTCCGTGCCGAAGGGCAGGGCGGCACGGCCCGCCGCATCCACCGCGATCAGCCCGCCGCGCCCGCCGGCTTCGGGCACGCGCCGCAGCGCGACCTCGGCCGTCGCTTCCGCCAGTGATTTGCCGGCCAGCCGCATCAGCGCCGAGATTTCATGCGCGGCGGCACAGCGCATGAAGGCCTCGCCCGTGCCGGTGCAGGAAATGGCGACATGCGCGTCGGCCCAGGTGCCCGCGCCGAGGATGGGCGTGTCGCCCACGCGGCCGGCGCGCTTGTTGGTCATCCCGCCGGTCGAGGTCGCGGCGGCGAGCGCGCCGTGGCGGTCGCGGGCGACGGCGCCGATGGTGCCCATCTTTGCCGCGATGTCATGATCCAGCGCCACCACCTGCGCCGCCTGGGCGGCAAGCAGCTGCGCGTGGCGATGCTCGGTGCGGAAGTAGTCCGGCGCTTCCATGGCGAGGCCCTGCGCCGCGGCAAACTCATCGGCGGCCGCACCCGCCAGCAGCACATGCGGCGTGGCCCGCATCACCGCTTGCGCGGCGAGGATCGGGTTGCGGATGCGCGTGACACCCGTGACGGCGCCGGCCGCGCCGCCGCTCGTCATCAGCGCTGCGTCCATCTCGATGGTGCCGGCGGCGGTGAAGGTGCTGCCGCGCCCGGCATTGAAGAGGGGGCAATCCTCGAGGCTCGTGGCCGCCGCCAGCACCGCCTCCTCCGCGCTGCCGCCGGCGGCGAGGATGGCGCCACCCGCCCGCAAGGCGGCCTCCAGGCCGGCGCGATAGGCGGCCTCCGTCTCGGGGGTCAGGTCGTCGCGCCGGATGGTGCCGGCGCCGCCATGGATGGCGAGGGTCCAGGTGTCTTGCATGCGGGCAGGATAGCCGGGCTAGCCCCCTGGGCGCAGCCCCAGCTCGCGCACCGTCTCGATCTCCTGCGCGTTCACCTGCACCACGTCATTCGCGTAGTTCTCGCTGTCGAGGTAGCGCACCGGCATGTCGAAGCGGGCCAGCACGGCCAGATGCTGCGGGTCATGCACCGCGGCCTTGAAGGCGTCATGCAGGATGTTGACGATGGCGGGCGCCGTGCCGCGCGGGGCGGCGATGCCATAGGCGCTCTCGGCCACCACGTCATGCCCCAGCTCGCGGAAGGTCGGCACATCGGGGAAGCGTGCCGCGCGCTGCGACATCCAGAGGCCGAGCGGCCGCACGCGGCCTTCCAGGGCCATATCCGCCCAGGCCGAGGTCTCGGCGGAGAACTGGATCTGACCGCCCAGCAGGTTCTGCAGATTGGGCGCCGCACCCCGGAAGGGCACCGCCGTCCATTCGATGCCGAGCATGCGGGCCAGGCGCGTCATCGTCACATCGGTCGTGTTGGCGCCGGGTGTCCCATAGAAAAGCGTGCCCGGATTGGCGCGGGCGTGGTCGAGCAATTGGCGCATGCTGCGCCATGGCGCGTCGGGCCGCACCACCACCCCGCCCATGTAGCCCACCATGCGCAGGATCCAGGTGAAATCCTGCATCGGGTCGAAGGGCGGGGTCATGTTCTGGGCGCGCATCATCGCCGGCATCCGGAACACGCCATTGGGCATCTGGCTGAGCGTATAGCCATCCGGCCGCGCCTCGCGCGCCAGGTTCTGCGCGCCAAGCGTACCCGAGGCGCCGGGCTTGTTCTCGACGATGATGGGCTGGCCGAGATGGCGGGACGCCACCTCGCAGACCATGCGCATCTGGATGTCGGTCGCACCGCCGGGCGTCCATGGCACGAAGACTCGCAGCGGCTTGTCGGGGAAACGCGATTGCGCGAGCGCGAGAGAGGGGGCGGCGAGGCTCCCGATCAGGGCCAACCGGCGCGTGACATTCATGCAGGCGTCCTCCGTTTCCAGGGAGCCTGCGGCTTTCGGGCGAGGCGGCGCAACACACCGCCTCGCACATGCAGCAATCAGCCCCCGGTCAGCTCAGGCGCAGGCCCAGCTGCTCGATCAGCCGGCGCTCCTCCACCATCGTCTGGCGGACGAAGGCGGTGTAGTCGGCGCTGTTCATGTAGTTGGGCTGCATGTCGAAGCGATCGAGGATCGTGACATGCGAGGGGTCGGCCAGCGCCTCGCGGAAGGCATCGTGCAGCACGCGCACCACGCCGGGGTCCATGTTCTTCGGGCCCGCAAGCCCGTAGGGGCTGATCGAGACGATATCGATGCCGCTTTCCTTCAGCGTCGGCACGTTCGGGAAGCGCTTGGCGCGGCTCTCGCCCCAGGTGGCCAGCACGCGCACGCGGCCTTCCTCCGCCATCGGCACCCAGCCCGAGCTGTCGGCCGTGATCTGGATCTGGCCGCCCAGCAGGTTCTGGAGGTTCTCGGCCACACCCCGGAAGGGGATATGCGTCCATTCCAGCCGCTGCATCTGCGCGATCTGCTCCATCGTCAGATGCAGCGAAGTGCCCACACCGGGCGTGCCGTAGTTCAGCTTGCCCGGCTCGCGCCGCGCGGCGGCGATGAGGTCACCCAGCGTCTGCCAGGGCGAGTCGGCGCGGACCACGATGCCGAACAGATAGCCGGTGACGTGGATGACATAGGTGAAGTCCGCCAGCGGGTCGAACAGCGCACGGCTGTTCAGCAGCGGCTGGCGGAAGACGCTGATGGGCATCTGGCTCAGCGTGTAGCCATCGGGGGCCGCGCTCAGCAGGGCCTGGGCGCCCAGCACGCCGCCCGCACCCGCGCGGTTGTCCACGATGATGGGCTGGCCGAGCCGGCGCGAGGCCGCTTCGCACAGGGCGCGCATCTGCACATCCGTCGTGCCGCCGGCCCCCCAGGGGACGATCATGCGGATCGGCCGGTTGGGGAAGTTCTGCTGGGCATAGACGGGGGACGCCAAGGCGGCGCCGGGCAGGATGAGGGCGTGGCGGCGGGAGATCATGGGTGGGGCTTTCCTCGGCTGTTCTTGGCCCCGTCTATCGCCCCCGTTCAGTCCATCCGCAAGCCCAGACGGCGCACGGCGGCACCCTCTTCCGCGTTGAGCCGCCTTGCAAAATCCGAATAGGCCTCGGGGTCCATGTAGCGCACCGGCATGTCGAATCGCTCCAGCGTGGCCACGTGATGCGGGTCGAAGAGGGCGGGCTTGATCGCGTCATGCAGGGCGCGGACCACGCCCGGGTCCATGTTCTTCGGCCCGGCCAGGCCGAAGGGGCTGTCGGAGACGATGTCGATCCCCACCTCGCGCAGCGTGCGGACCTCGGGGAAGCGCTTGGCGCGCTCGGCGCTCCAGACGACCAGGAGGCGGAAGCGCCCCTCCTGCACCATGGGCGCCCAGCCCGTGCTGTCGGCCACGCATTCGACGGAGCCTTGCAGCAGCGCCTGCGTCGTATCCGCGCCGCCGCGGAAGGGGACGTGCAGGAATTCGATCCCGCGCTCGGCTGCGATGCGCTCCATGGTGATGTGCAGCGAGGAACCCACGCCGGGCGTGCCGTAGCTGACGCGGCCGGGATTGGCCTTGGCGTATTCGAGGAACTCCTCCCAGGTCCGGTAGCGGCTATCGCTGCGCACCACCACGCCGAAGACATAGCCGGTGAGGTGGATGACCCAGGTGAAATCGGTCATCGGGTCGAAGGTCGGGCGGCGGGACATGGCCGGGACCCGGAAGATGGTGACCGGCATCTGGCCGATCAGGTGGCCATCGCCGCGCGGCTCCTGCGCGATCATGGCTGGGCCCAGCGTGCCGGTGGCGCCGGGGCGATTCTCCACGATGACGGATTGGCCGAGATTGCGGCCGGCCAGTTCGGCCAGCACGCGAAGATGCGTATCGGCCGAGCCGCCGGGCAGCCAGGGCACGACGAGGCGCACGGGGCGGTTCGGGAAGCCCTGCTGGGCCAAGGCGGGCGTGGCGAGCGGCAAGGCGAGCGCGGCGCGGCGGGTGATCATGGCGGTTCCTCCCAGGATTTTGTCGCAGCATGGCAGCCGGATCAGGCGCCGGTCCATCGCAATCAGCGCGGGGGCAGGGGCACCCATGCCACCCCCGCATCTTGCCCGCGCGCATCCCCCCTGCCACACATCGCAACCGCATGAACGATGGACCCACCCCGAACTCGCCGCCCGGCCTGCTGCCGGCCGGGCTGATGGACCTGCTGCCGCCCCAGGCGGAGCGGGAAGCCGTGCTCGTGGAGGCCCTGATGGAGGGCTTTGCCCGCCACGGCTATGAGCGGGTGAAGCCGCCCTTGCTGGAATTCGAGGAAGGCTTGCTCGGCGGCTCCGGCGCCGCCGTGGCCGAGCAGACCTTCCGCCTGATGGACCCCGTCAGCCAGCGTATGATGGGGCTGCGCGCCGACACCACGCCGCAGGTGGCCCGTATTGCCGCCACGCGCCTGGGTCTTCAGGCCCGGCCGCTGCGCCTGTGCTATGCCGGCCAGGTGCTGCGGGTGCGCGGCAGTGAGCTCGCGCCCTCGCGCCAATTGGCCCAGGCCGGCGTAGAGCTCATCGGCGGCGCCGCGCCGGAGGCCGATGCGGAAGTGGCGCTGGTGGCGGCCGAGGCCCTCGCCCGGGTGGGCGTCACCGGCATCACGCTGGACGTGACCCTGCCGCGCATGGCCCAGGCGCTGCTCGCGGCTGCCGGGATTGACGACCGCCTGGCCGGCCGCCTGATTCACGCGCTGGACCGCAAGGACGCCGCCGCCGTCACGGCCCTGGCCGAGGGCGCCGGCCCCGTCGCCCTGCTGCTGCCCCGCCTCCTCGCCGCCGCCGGCCCCGCGCCGCATGCGCTGGCCGTGCTGCGCGAGGCCGAGCTGCCCGAGGCCGCCCGCGCCATCGCCGAGAATGCGGCCCGCATCATCGAGGCCATCGCGGCCCGCGCGCCCGGCCTGCGCATCACGCTCGACCCCATCGAGTTCCGCGGCTTCCGCTATCATGTGGGCGTGGCCTTCACCATCTTCGGCCCCGGCATGTCGGGCGAGCTGGCCAAGGGCGGGCGCTACCTCTCCGCGAATGACGAGCCGGCGACGGGCATGACGCTCTACCCCGACGCCGTGCTGCGCGCCGCCCCGCAAGCCGCCCCGCGCCCGCGCTGCTTCCTGCCGCTCGGCACGCCCGCCGCCATCGGCGCCGCGCTGCGCGAGCAAGGCTTCGCCACCGTCGCCGCGCTGGCCGCCGAGGACGCGGCCGCCGCCCTGCGTTGCACCCATTCCTGGGATGGCGCCAAGCCAGCCCCCCTGGTTCAGAAAGGTTCAGACTGATGGCCAATGTCGCCGTGATCGGCGCCCAATGGGGCGACGAGGGCAAGGGCAAGGTGGTGGACTGGCTGGCCAGCCGCGCCGATATCGTGGTGCGCTTCCAGGGCGGCCACAATGCCGGCCACACGCTGGTGGTGGATGGCACCACCTACAAGCTCAGCCTGCTGCCCTCTGGCGTGGTGCGCGGCAAGCTCGGCGTCATCGGCAATGGCGTGGTGCTGGACCCCGACGCGCTGCTGGGCGAGATCGCCAAGGTGCGCGCCCAGGGCCTCGATGTCGGCCCGCACAACCTGCGCATCGCCGAGAATGTGCCGCTGATCCTGCCGCTGCACCCCGCACTCGACCGCGCGCGCGAGGCCGCCCGCGGCGAGGACAAGATCGGCACCACCGGCCGCGGCATCGGCCCGGCTTATGAGGACAAGGTGGGCCGCCGCTCCATCCGCCTTTGCGACCTGGCGGAGCCCGAGACGCTCTCGGCCAAGCTGGATGAGCTGCTGCTGCATCACAATTCCCTGCTGCGCGGCCTGGGCGCCACGCCCTTCGAGAAGCAGCCGTTGCTGGATGCGCTGCTGGCCCTGGCGCCCCAACTGCTGCCCTATGGCGAGCCGGTGTGGGAGCGGCTGGATGCGGCCCGCAGCGAAGGCAAGCGCGTGCTGTTTGAGGGCGCGCAGGCGGTGATGCTGGATGTGGACCACGGGACCTATCCCTACGTCACCTCCTCCAACACCGTCGCCGGCAATGCGGCGGCGGGTTCGGGCGTGGGGCCGGATGCCATCGGCCTCGTCCTCGGCATCGCCAAGGCCTATGCGACGCGCGTGGGCTCCGGCCCTTTCCCCTCGGAACTGCATGACGAGATCGGCAAGCGCCTGGGCGAGCGCGGGCGCGAATTCGGCACCGTCACGGGCCGGCCGCGCCGCTGTGGCTGGTTCGATGCCGCGATGGTCCGCCAGGCGGTGAAGATCGGCGGCGTGAAGGGCCTGGTGCTGACCAAGATTGACGTGCTGGACGGGCTGCCGGAGCTGAAGATCTGCACGGGCTACCGTCTGGATGGCGCGGTGGTGAAACACCTGCCTGCCGCGATGCGCGCCCAGGGCCGCTGCGAGCCGATCTTTGAGACGATGGAGGGCTGGTCCGGCTCATGCAAGGGGGCGCGCAGCTACGCGCAACTCCCCGCCCAGGCGGTGAAGTATGTGCGCCGCATCGAGGAATTGGTCGAGGCGCCCGTGATGATGCTGAGCACCTCGCCCGACCGCGACGACACCATCGCGCTGCGCGATCCTTTCGCGGGGTGATGCCTCCGGCGGCTGGGGCCGGGGCCCCAGACCCCTTTTGTTTTCGCGCGGTCTTGCGGCGCATTCCGTGCCAAGTCCTGGGGTCTGGGGCCTTTCGGCCCCAGCCGCCGGAGGCCCTTTTTCCCTTTTTTGTTTTCCCGCTAGAACCCCGCCACAACCCCGCGGAGTTCCAGCATGTCCAGCATCACCCCCGTCATCGGCCTGATCGGCGGCTCGGGCCTTTATGACATTGACGGGCTGGAGGATCGCGAGTGGCGCCATGTCGCCACCCCCTGGGGCGAGCCCTCGGACGCGCTGCTGTTTGGCACGCTCGCCGGCATCCGCTGCGTCTTCCTGCCGCGGCATGGCCGTGGCCACCCGAACCCGCCCTCCGCGCTGAATTTCCGCGCGAATATCGATGCGCTGAAGCGCAGCGGCGTGACCGACGTGATCTCGCTGTCGGCCGTGGGTTCGCTCCAGCCGCAATACCCGCCGGGCCATTTCGTGATCGTGGACCAATTCATTGATCGCACCTTCGCGCGGGAGAAATCCTTCTTCGGCCCGGGCTGCGTGGCGCATGTGAGCGTGGCGCACCCGACTTGCCCGCGCCTGTCGGATGCCATCGCCGAGGCCGGGGCGGAGTTGAACCTGCCCATGACCAAGGGTGGCACCTATCTCGTCATGGAAGGCCCGCAATTCAGCACCAAGGCGGAGAGCCTGCTCTACCGGCAATGGGGCTGCGACGTGATCGGCATGACCAACATGCCCGAGGCCAAGCTCGCCCGCGAGGCGGAGCTTTGCTACGCCTCCGTCGCCATGGTGACGGATTTCGATTGCTGGCACCCGGAGCATGACGCCGTCACGGTGGACCAGGTGGTGAAGGTCCTTTTCTCCAATGCTGACAAGGCGCGCGCCCTGGTGAAGGCATTGATCCCCCGCATCGGCGCCGAGCGTGACGCCTGCCCTGCTGGCTGCGACCGCGCGCTGGACCACGCGCTGATCACGGCGCCGGAGAAGCGCGACCCCGCAATGCTGGCCAAGCTGGATGCGGTGGCCGGCCGGGTGCTGCGCGCGGCCTGAACCAAGCCGCCACTTTGACGCTTGCGTGACATGTCACAGGCTGTGTAGGATCACTGACATGTCAGTGAGCTTCGCAGCCCCATGTCGCTGGTAACGCACATCGAACCGCCGCCCTCGCTCACGGAGCGCGCGGTGACGGCGCTGCGGCGGGACATCCTGACCACCCGCCTCGCCCCGGGGGAGACCGTCTCGGAAACGGCCGTCGCGGCGCATCTGGAGCTGGGCAAGGCGCCGGTTCGGGCAGCGCTGGCGCGGCTGGCGGAGGAGGGCCTGGTCCAGGCCGTGCCGCGCCGCGGCTGGATGGTCAGCCTGGTCACCATCCGCGACATTCATGAGGTCTTCGACCTCCGCCTGATGCTGGAGCCCGAGGCCGCGCGCCGCGCCGCCGGCCGGGTCGATGCGGTGATGCTGCGCCGCCTCGATGCCATCTGCGCCGAGGGCTATGACTGCGCCGATGAGGATAGCGCCATGTGCTTCCTCGACGCCAACAAGCAGTTCCACGTCGCCATCGCGGAGCTTTCGGGCAATTCCCGCCTGGCCCGCCAACTGGACCGGCTGCTGGACGAGAGCACGCGCATGCTGGTGCTGGGCCTGCGCCCGCGCGACCGCACGGGCGAGATGGCGCATGAGCACCACGCGCTGGTCGAGGCGCTGGCGCTGGGCCGCGCCGAAGAGGCGGCGCGCATCATGCATGAACAGGTTTCCGCCAGCCTCCAGATGGTGCTGGCCGCGCTGACCGCGCCCGATGCGAGGACCGCCGTATGAACATGATCGCCGCCCGCCCCGCCGTCGCCAGGACCGGCTTCGCCAACCTGCTCTCGGATATCCGCGTGGCGGCCCGATGCCCGCTGGAGGAGCGCCCGGCGGCGGTGGCGGCGGCCATCGCGCCCTATCTGGGCGATGCCTGCCTGCTGGATGGACGCGACTGCCCCTCCAACCCTGACCGTTACGTCCGGCATCTGCTGGATGAGGGGGAGGGCTATGCGGTGGTCGCCCTGGTCTGGCGCCCGGGGCAGATGTCGCCGGTGCATTCGCACCATGTCTGGTGTGCGCTGGGCGTGCATCGCGGCACGCTGACCGAGCATTTCTTCGCCCCCGGCGCCGTGCCGCGCCCCAAGGCCGCGCATTTGCGCGGGGAGGGCGATATCAGCCACGGGCCCGGCTGCGCGGAGTTGATCCACCGCATCGCCAATTGCTGCGCGGAGACGGCGGTTTCCATCCATGTCTATGGCGTGCCCTACGCGGAATTCGGCGATGGGGTGAACCGCATCCTGGCTTGACGCGGGGGCGTTCCGCGCGCGCTATGGGGCGGCGATGCCAGTCCCGCCATGCTGAACATGAATCCCAAGCTGCTGCTTGGCCTTTTGCTTGGCGCACTGGCTTCCGTGATCTGGGGCGGGCATGCCGTGGTCGCGCGCCTTGCGCTCAACGGGCAGGGCTTCCAGGTGCTGGACCTGCTGTTCTGCCGCTATTTGCCCGCCACCCTGATCCTGACGCCGCTGGCCTGGCGAGCACGGCATGATGTCATGCGCCTTGGCGTCTGGAGGGTTCTGCTGCTGAGTTTTGTGGGCGGCGCGGGCAATTTCGTGATCTTCGTGACCGCCTTCCACCATGCGCCGGCCAGCCATGGCGCCACCATCGCGCCCATGACGGCGCCGGTGGCCGGCGCCCTGCTGGCCTGGTGGCTGCTGCGCGAAAGGCCGACCCCGGGGCGCATCGCGGCCTTGGGTTGCATGCTGGCGGGCGTGCTCATCATCGCCTGGGACGGGCTGGGCCTGCATCCGGGCGCCTGGGTGGGGGACCTGATGCTGGTGGGGGCGGGCGGCACCTGGGCGGTCTTTACCGTGCTCCTGCGGCGCTGGCATGTGCCGGCCATTCCGGCCTCGGCCGCGGTCACGCTGGTGTCGCTGATCTTCATCCTGCCGGTCTTCCTGGCCTTGCGCGTGGAGCCCTTCTTCGCGCTGCCCACCGGGACCATCCTCTGGATGATGATCGCGCAGGGGGTGCTGCTGGGCTCCATTTCCATGCTGCTCTTTGCGCGCAGCGTGGAATTGCTGGGGGCGACGCGCGCGGGCACGATGGCCGTGCTGGTGCCGGTGACGGGGCTGGTCTTCTCGGCCCTGGTCCTGGATGAGCCGATCGGCGCGGTGAAGATCCTGGGCGCCGGGCTCGCGGTGGGGGCGATGCTGGTCGCCGTGCTGTTCACCGGGCGGCGGGTGTAGCCCTCAATCCACGATGAAGAGGGTGACGCCCGTCTCGGTGCGGGAGCGGTGCGGCGAATCCCCGAAGTCGGAAACCTGGTAGCTCATGCCGGCCTTCATCGGGAAGGTCCGGCCGTCCTTGAGTTCGGACACCATCTCGCCCTGCACGACGTAGATGATGTGCCCGCGGTCGCACCAATGGTCGGCCAGGTAGCCGGGCGAGTATTCGACCATGCGCACGCGGATGTCACCGATGTTCAGCGTGCGCCAGGTGCCCATGCCCGTCTCGCCCGGGTGTTCCGTGCGGGGGACGTTGTCCCAATCGGTCACGGTGAAGGGCAGGGCCGGGATTTTCATGAGTGTCACTCGTCGGAGGTGCAGGAACCTGAGGTTTCTGCCGGGATGCTCGAAGGGCAGAGCCCTTCGAACTACCCTTTGTCTGGCTTACGCCAGCACGAACACCGGCACAGGAGCCCCGTCGCCTTCCGTGGCGCGGAACTTGACCTTCACCTTCTGCCCGACCTTCAGCGCGTCCAGGTCGCACTCGACGATGTTGGTCAGCATGGTCGGGCCTTCGGCCAGCGTCACATAGGCCACGCAGAAGGGTTCCTTCCCGCGCGCCACGCTGTAGCTGTAGATCACGCCGTCCCCGGACGCCTCGACGAACTCGACATTGTTCGAGAGCGTGAAGGGCGAGACATGGCGCGGGTAGTGGAACAGCTTCCCCGTGTCATTGCACTTGCCGAGGATCAGCTTGCCCGCGCGGCAGCCGTCGAAATAGACCTTGTTGTCCGGGCTTTCGGAGGGTGCCGCGGGGGTACGGTCAAAGGACATGGTCGCCATGGTGATCACTCCCGCTCCAGGATGACGGTGCCGCAGCCATGCCGCGAACCGAGGTTGCCGCCCTTGCCATTGGCGAGGACGAGATCGGCATTCTTCACCTGCACCATGGGATGCGCTTCGCCGCGCGCCTGGCGCACCGCCTCGATCACCTTGGTCATGCCGCCGCGATTGCTCGGGTGGTTGTTGCAGAGGCCGCCGCCATCGGTGTTGAAGGGCAGCTTGCCTACGCCGGAGATCAGGTTGCCATCGGCCACGAAGCGGCCGCCCTGGCCCTTCTCGCAGAAGCCCAGATCCTCGATCTGCACGACGACGCTGATCGTGAAGCTGTCATAGATCGAGGCGTATTTGATGTCAGCCGGCTTCACGCCCGCCTTGTTGAAGGCCATCGGCCCCGACATCTTGGTGGCGGAGTAGGTGAGGTCGATCCCGCCGGCATTCTGGTGCTTATAGGCCTCGCCCCAGCCCTTCACGCCCACCTTCGGACGGTTCAGCGTGCGCGCGATTTCGGGACGCGCGATGATCAGCGCGCCGCCGCCATCGGAGATGACGCAGCAATCGAGGCGGTGCAGCGGATCGGCCACCATGGGCGAATTCACCACATCTTCGACCGTGACGACCTTGCGCAGCATCGCATGCTCATTGTGCTGCGCGTGGTGCGAGGCGGCGACCTTCACCCAGGCCAGCTGCTCGCTGGTGGTGCCGAATTCATACATGTGCCGCATGGCGACATTCGCATGCATGGTCGCGATGGTGCGGCCATAGGGCAGCTCGAAGCTCTCATCGGGCACGCCCGCACCCGCGGAGCGCACGGCGGTGCCGGTCTGCATGCCCTCGGCGCGCGGACGGCCGGCCAGCGTGATCAGCGCCACGTTGCACTTGCCGGCCATGATGGCCTCGACCGCGTGACCCACATGGATGACGTAGGAGGAGCCGCCGCTTTCCGTCGTGTCGTAATGGCGGAGCTTGTTGAGGCCCATGTAGTCGATCATGGACAGGCCACCCATGCCGGGTGCGTCACCCGCGCAGAAATAGCCATCGATATCAGAGGCGGTCAGTCCGGCGTCCTGCAGCGCGCCGTAGGCGACCTCGGCATGCAGCTGCGCGGTGGACTTGTCCTCGGCCTTGCGCGTCGGGTGCTCGAAAGCGCCCACGATATAGGCGGGGTTCTTCATGGGGCTCGGTGCCCTTTCCTGGCGATCATCGCATCCTCCCGGGATGTATGGGCCGCGGCAATCTTGCGCGGCATCCAGAGCCTCGCCGCCATGCCGCCATTCGTCAACCTGGGACTCAGCCCAGATTGAGGCGCCGGGCGAGGTCGCGATACAGCGCGATCTGCGTCTCCACCATCGCGCGCATGGCAGGTCCATCGAGGAAGCGGGGCACGCTGCCGGTGCGGCGCGTGGCGGTGAGCCATTCGGGATCCCCTGCCGTGGCGCGGGCCACCCGGCTCCAGAATTCCAGCACGGGCTCGGGCAGGTTCGCGGGTGCCGCCAGGGCGTTCCAGCCGGCGAGCTGCGAGAGCGCGGGCAGCCCCGCCTCGGCCGCCGTCGGCACCTGGGGCAGGCTGGCCAGCCGGGCATCGCCGCTGACGACGAGGGCGCGGACCTGGCCTTGCTGGATGGCGCCCAGCATGTCGCCCAGGTTGTTGCCCACGAATTGCGCATGGCCGCCCAGCAGCGCCGTCAGCGCCTCGCCACCGCCGCGGAAGGGCAGGGCCTGGGCGGCATCGATGGGCAGGTCGGCGCTGGCCAGCATGTGCCGGATGCCGAGGTCGAGGATGGTGGCCGGCCCGCTGGTCGCGAAGTTGAGCGTGCCCGGGGCGGCGCGGATGGCGTCGATCAATTCCCGCAGGTTGCGCCAGGGCGCATCGGCGCGAACGCAGACCACGAAGGGGTTTTCATCCAGCAGCGCCAGCCAGGTGAAATCCTCGACGGTGTAGGGCGTTCGCGCATCGGTCGCGGGCAGGATGGCCGAGGAACCCACGCGGGCCAGCAGCAGCGTGTGCCCATCCGGCCGGGCGCGGGCGACGTATTGCGTGCCGATCGAGCCCGAGGCACCGGTGCGGTTCTCCACGATGATGGGCTGGCCCGGCTGCCCCATGTGGCGGGGCGCATGCGCGGCAAAGAGGCGGGCGGCGAGATCCGCCGCGCCCCCCGCGGAGAAAGGGGCCACCAGGGTGACCGGCCGGTCCAGCACCTGCGCCCAGGTGGGGGAGGTGGCCAGCGCGAACGCGCCGAAAATGGCCATGCGACGGTTGATCATGCCTCTGTTTCCATGGCCATGGATGGTCCTCCTCACGGCATCATGCCCTGGTTCCGGTGGGTCAGGGTTGCCCTTCCGCTTCACGCCATGCTACCGCGTGTTGCATGTTGAGATAGACTGGCCTGCCAAAGGGGGCGCAAAAACTCCAAGCGCTCCGGCACACACCAGTGATCTGTGCGCCGCCATGCTTGGGTGCGCACAGATCCTTCCCTCGAGGAAGCCTCCGTGGCCTCGCACTCGGCGCCCTCCTGGCCTGGGTGCTGGGTGCGGTCTCGATCGGCGTTCCCGCCTCTGCGCGCGCCGCTGAGGTTCGCAGCAGCGCCGCCGCTCGCCCTGCCGCCGCTCGCCCTGCCGCCGCCCGCCCGGCTGCCGCCCCTCCGG
>NZ_JAIEQY010000071.1 GCF_019747315.1 Roseococcus sp.
CCTCGTCAGCCCAGCCGAATGTGCGAACTACCTCGTCAACTCAGGCTACGCTTCCGTGTAAACGCAGCACGCTCTAGACTTGGAAAATTGCCAACCTCGGTCCCGCGTCATGCTGGCAGTGCAGGCGGTCGCTCCCTTTCGTCCGAGGGCGAACGCGGCAGCGTCCGTCCCATCATCACCCGCGTCCTTGGTCTGATCCTTGGCAATGTCGGCCAAAAGGTTAGGCATGGCGATAGGATCGCAGAGCCTAAGGATGAGCCTATTTGCTCCGGGCGCGCCATGCGAGCCTCTGCGAAGCGCCGCGTGCCCAACGCAGTCCGATAAGCTCAGGTCGGCCGGAATTACCCCGCTACCCAGCGTCTTGCACGACCGCCAAGCCCGGCCGGGTACCTCAGAAATCGGGGTCCGGGGCCTTTCGGCCCCGGCGGGTCCAGGGCAGCGCCCTGGCCTTCACTTACCGGCGCATACGCTCCGCGATCTGCACCGCATTCAGCGCGGCGCCCTTCAGCAGCTGATCCCCGCAGAGGAAGAGGTCCAACCCCCGCTCCCCGAACACCGGGTTCGCCCGGATGCGGCCGGCTTCTACGTCGTCCTGGCCTGTGGCCGTAATCGGCATCGGGTAGCGCTGCGCCGCGGGCTCATCCACCACGCGCACGCCGGCGGCGCGGGACAGCACCTCACGGGCGGCTTCGGCGGTGATGGGCCGTTCGGTCTCGATGGTCACGGCTTCGGCATGCACGCGATAGGTCGGGATGCGGACGGCGGTGCAGGAGATCAGAAGATCGGGCATGCCCATGATCTTCCGGCTTTCCCAGGCCACCTTCATTTCCTCGCGCGTGTAGCCATTCGGCTGGAAGCTATCGATCTGCGGGATGACGTTGAAGGCCAGCGGGTGGGCGAAGACGTCGTGCTGGGCGGGTTGGCCGTCCACCAGCACGCGGCGGGTTTCGCGCTCCAGCTCGGCCATGCCTTCGGCGCCCGCGCCCGAGGCCGCCTGGTAGGTCGAGACGATGACGCGCTTGAGGCCGAAGGCCTGGCGCAGCGGCTCCAGGGCCACCACCAGGATGGCGGTCGTGCAGTTCGGGTTGGCGATCAGGCGGTGGTGGCCGATGGCGCTTTCATTCACCTCGGGCACCACCAGCGGCACATCGGCTTCGAGCCGCAGCGCGGAGGAATTATCCACCACGGCGACGCCCTCGGCGGCCAGCGCGCGCGCATGCGCCTTGGCGAAATCGCCGGAGACGGCGAGCAGCGCGAGATCGAGGTTGCGGGCGCCGTCCGGGCTATAGGCCTCGATGGTGACGTCGCCCCAGGGTGTGGTCTGTTTCGTGCCGGCCGAGCGCGTGGAGGCGAAGAGACGCAGTTCCGTCACGGGGAAGCGGCGCTTGGCCAGCACCTCCACCAATTCCTTGCCGACCGCGCCCGTGGCACCGATCACGCCCACACGCATCACACATTTCTCCTGCCTGAACACGGCGCTGTGTAGCGCGGCGCAAACTCCAGGAAAACCGCGCAGGCTGCAGATCAGCCCGGCGCGGCTTAGGCCATGGCGTTCATCACCCGCGTAACGTCCGGGGCCTCGTTCAGCGCCCAGATCGCGCCGATGGCGGCCTCGGCCCGGTCGGTGAAGCCGGCGATGCCTGCATTGTCGCGAAATTTCGCCTCCAGCTCCGCGTCGCTCATCGGATGCTCGAGGCTTCCGCGTGGCGCGATCACTCGGCGCTGGAGAAGCTGGCCATCATGAAGGCGCACCGTCACGCGGGCGGCGCCGCGCGGCAGGCTCTCATCCAGCGCGGCGGAAACCTTCGCGCGGAAGGCGGCAAGTGCTGGGTCCAGCACCGCCGGCATTTCGAAATCGGCCACGCCCGCCTTGCCACGGACGAAGCCCAGGGCGGCGCTGTGATGGATGCTCACCCGCGCATCGCGCTCATTCGCCACCAAGCGGTCCCCACGGGCCAGCAGGAGCGCATCGCCGGCCACGTTCACCTGGGCGATGCGCTCCGGCGGGCCGATCTCTTCGCGCAGGGCCAGGCAGGCTTCGATCACGGCGTGGAAGACGATCCCGGCCGGGTAGGGTTTGAAGGTGTTGCGCGCGATTTCCCAATGGGCGCCCAGCCCATCGCTGATTGCTGGCAGCTTCGGCGCATCGCCGGTGGCGCGGGCGAAGCCGAGCGGGCCCTCAATGGCCGCGGGCGCCGCCTTGTAACCCTTCTGGGCCAGCAGCGCGGCGAGGATGCCGTGCCGCGCCGCATTGCCCACGCCCACATTCTTCGCTGCAGTGGGCAGGTTTTCGACCAGGCCTGCCGCCTGGCTCGCCGCGATGCCCAGCGCGTGCCAGCTCTGTTCCGCGCTCAGCCCCAGCAGCTTTGCGCAGCCCGCCGCCGCGCCGAAATGCCCGCAGGTCGAAGTGATGTGCCAGCCCCGCGCATAATGCCCCGGCGAGATGGCATTGCCGATCCGGCATTCGACCTCACCACCCAGCAGGAAGGCATGCAACACCCCCGCGCCCGAGAAGCCGCGCTGCTCAGCGAGCGCGAAGAGGGCAGGGGCCACGGGTGCCGCGGGATGGATGACGGTGGCCAGATGCGTGTCGTCATAGTCGAGCAGGTTGGAAGCGATGGCGTTGACGAAACTGGCCGCCATCGGATCGAGCTTCACGCCCTGGCCGATCACCGTCGCGACGGCAGGGCCCGAGAACTCCCGCATCACGTCCAGGGCCGTGGTCACGGCCGGATCATGCGCCACGCCGAGCGCGCAGCCGAGATGGTTGAGGATGGCGCGTTTTGCGTCATGCCGAAGGCTGGGCTTGATGTGTTCCCAGCGAGAGGCCGCGATGAATTCGCCGAGGATCTGGCCCGCGAAACGGCTCATGGCGCGTGCCGCAGGGCTCTGGGGGGAACAATGGACATGCGGAGTTCTCGCTGACACCGGGCGCTAACCGCCCCTTGGTGATAGCGATACCGACTGGCCATGGCCTCGTAAACCCTGCGTGTGCAGCGTTGCATGGCTTGGAGAGGAGCGGCTAACCTCCTTAGATGTTATCAGTCACACACGATCCCCACGCGGCCGGCCGAGAGGCGCAGCGTCCCCTGCAAGGCCGGGTGGCGTTGGTGACCGGCGCCACCGGCGGGATTGGCCTGTCGGTCGGCGCCGCGCTGGCCGCCCAGGGGTGTGACCTCGTCCTGCATGGGCTGGCCGACCCGCAGGAGGCGGCGCCCGTCCTTGGGGAGCTCGCCGACAGCCACCAAGTCGATGTCAGCTACCACGCGGCCGACCTGGCGGACCCCCGGGCCATCGCGGCGATGATGGCGCGGCTGGGGCGGCTGGACATCCTGGTGAACAACGCGGCGATCCGCCATTTCGCCCCCATCGAGCACATGGCCCCCGAGGATTGGGACCTGGATCTCGCCGTGAACCTCTCAGCGGCCTTTCACCTCATCCGGTTGGCCTTGCCTGGGATGCGGCAGTGCGGCTGGGGCCGCATCATCAACATGTCCTCCATCTACGGTCTGGTGGGCGGCGCCGAGCGCGTGGGGTACGTCACCACCAAGACCGCGCTGCTCGGCCTGACGCGCGCCGTGGCGCTGGAGACGGCGCAAAGCGGCATTACCTGCAACGCCATCTGCGCCGGCACCACGCTGACGCCGAATATCGAAACCCGCATCCAGGCGCTGATGGCGGCGGAGGGGCTGGACCGGCCGGCTGCCACGGCGCGCTTCCTGGACGGGAAGAACCCCTCTGGTCGCATGGTGGAGGCCAGCGCGATCGGCGCCATGGCCGCCTTCCTGTGCGGGGAGGCGGGACGCGACATCACCGGAATTGCCTGGCCAGTGGATGGCGGCTGGTCCGCCGCGTGAACGGGAGGAACATCATGAACAGACGTTATGCCTTGGCCATTGGCCTATCGGTTCCTGCGCTGCGCCAGGCGCGTGGGCAGGGTTTCCCCACGCGCCCCCTGCGCCTCATCGTCACCTGGCCGCCGGGCGGCACGACCGACATTCTGGCGCGGCAGTTGCAACCCCAGCTCACCGCGGCTCTGGGCCAGCCGGTCATCGTGGAAAATCGCGGCGGCGCCTCGGGCGCGATCGGCGCGGCGGAGCTGGCCCGCGCGCCCGCCGATGGGCATGTCTTCGGCATGGTGACCAGCACGGTCATCTCGGCCACGCTGCTCTCCCGCCAGCCCTATGATCCCCTCCGCGACCTGACGCCGATCATGCTGCTGGCCCGCGTGGCCAATATCCTTGTGGTGCATCCCTCGCTGCCCGTCCACAGCGTGGGCGATCTCATTGCGCTGGCCAAGGCGCGGCCAGGAGCGCTGACCTTCGGCTCGCCGGGCATCGGCTCCGCGGTACATATCTCGGGCGAGATGTTCAAGCTGGCCGCCGGGGTGGACATGGTTCATGCGCCCTATCGCGGCGGCGGGCCGGCGCTGGCGGATCTGATGAGCGGCCATATCCAGCTCATGTTCGGCAATGCCAGCTCCACCCTGCCCTATGTGCGGGACGGCCAGCTGCGCGCCATTGCCGTGACCTCGGCCGAGCGCGCCTCCTACCTGCCGCGCGTGCCCACCATCGCGGAATCCGGCCTGCCCGGTTTCGCGATTGATGAATGGTATGGCTGCCTCGGCCCGGCAGGCATGGCGCCGGTTGCGGTGGAGCGGATCAACGCCGTTCTCAACGCCATCATCACCCAACCCGCCGAGCGTTCGAGGCTGCTGGAGATGGGGGCTGAGGTGGTGGGTGGCAGCGCCGCCGAATTCGGGCGCTTCATGGCCGGGGATGTCGCGAAGATCGGCCAGGTGGTGCGGGACGCACGCATCCGCGTGGAATGACGGGGGAGGGGGCGGAAAAGGAGAGGCCGCGCGGCGCGCGAATGCGGGACGTGGCGAAGGCGGCGCAGGTCTCCACCATGACCGTCTCCCGCGCGTTGACCGAGCCGGCGAAGGTCTCGGCCGAAATGCGCGCCCGCGTCGCGGAGGCGATCCGAGCGGTCGGCTATGTGCCGAACAAGCTGGCGGGCAGCCTTTCCTCCAATCGCAGCAAGGTGATCGGGCTGGTGGTCCCCAGCATCGAGAACTCGCTTTTTGCCGCGACCATCCAGGGCATCTCCGACGTGCTGCGCCGGCACGACCATCAGCTGATGATTGCTGATAGTGGCTACAGCCAGGAGGCGGAGGAGGCAGCAATCCAGGCCTTTCTGGAGCAGCGTGTCGCGGGCTTGATCCTGCATGACACGACCCATACGCCGGCCGCGGTTCGCATGATCCGTGCCTCCGGGGTGCCGGTGGTCGAGAATGGCACCCTCACGCCCACGCCACTGGATATGGTGGTCAGCTACTCCAATGCCGATGCGGCGGAGGCCATGACGCTGCATTTGGCGCGGCTCGGCTATCGGCGCATCGGCTTTGTCAGCCTGCATGCGGCCGCCAATGCCCGCAGCCGCGATCGGCGCCGGGGCTATGGCGTGGCGCTGCATCAGGCAGGGCTGCCCTTGGATGCGGCGCTGGTGCTGGAGATGCCGCCGGGCCTCGCTTCCGGCGCGGAGGCGCTGGTGCGGCTGGTCGAGCGGGACGCGCCGGCGGATGCCATCTTCTTTGCCGGCGATGTGCTGGCCATGGGGGCCTCGCTGGAATGCGCGCGGCGGGGTTGGGCCGTGCCGCGCAAGGTGGCGCTCGCCGCCTTCGACAATTTCGACCTCTTGGGCCATCTGGTGCCCCCGGTGACCACGCTGCGCCTGCCGCGGCAGGAAATCGGGCGTCGCAGCGCGCAGGTGCTCCTGGATCGCATCCAGGGTCGTGCGACGGGCCAGGTCTCCGTGGATCTTCGCTTTGAGATCATCCACCGCGCCAGCACCTGACGCGCCCTTGGCGTGTCGGCTGATATCGCTAACATTCGAAGCCATCAGGGGAGGACGAAAAATGACGGATCAGGTGATCGGCTTTGTGGGGCTGGGCCAGATGGGTCGGCCCATGGCCACGCGCTTGCTGGCGGCGGGGCACCGGCTGGTGGTGCATGACCGGGTGGAGGAGGCAGTGGCGGCGCTTGTCGCGCTGGGCGCTGAATCCGCCGGCAGCGCGCGGGAGGTCGCGGATCGGGCCGATGTGGTGCTGGTCAGCCTTCCCACGCCGGCCATCGTGCGCGAGGTGGCGATCGGTCCTGGTGGCGTGATCGAGGGGCAGCGCGCGCGGCTGCTGGTCGATTTTTCGACCACCGGCCCAAGGGTCGCGGCCGAAATGGCGGCCGCCTTCGCCGAGGCGGGACGCGCCGTGCTGGATGCCCCGGTGAGCGGCGGCCGATCAGGCGCTGTCGCGGGCACCCTGGCCGTCATGATTTCGGGCCCGCGCGCCGGCTATGAAGGACTGGAGCCGCTGCTGAAAGTTCTGGGCAAGCCGTTCTTTTGCGGCGAGACGCCCGGTGCCGCGCAGGTCATGAAGCTCTGCAACAATCTGCTGGCCGCTGCCGCCCTGGTCGTCTCCTCCGAGGCCATGGCCATGGGGGTGAAGGCCGGGCTGGATCCTTCCCTGATGTGCGAGGTGATCAACGCATCCTCCGGCCGCAACAGCGCCACGCAGGACAAGTTCCCGCGCGCGATCATTCCGCGCAGCTTCGATTTCGGCTTCGCGACCGGGCTTTCGCACAAGGATGTCCGGCTTTGCGTGGATGAGGCCGAAGCCATGGGCGTGCCCATGGTGGTGGGCAGTGCGGTGCGGCAGATGCTGGCTGTCACCAGCGCGCAATTCGGCGCCGAGAGCGACTTCACCTCGGTCGCCAAGGTGCTTGAAGGCTGGGCTGGCGTGCAGATCGGCGGTGCGCGATGACCTGGGAGGTTCATGCGCTGCGCTATGCGCGGCGCGATGCCACAGCGGCCGCGCATTTCATCGGCGGCGATCCGCATGACGGCCCGATGCCCATGGATTACTTCGTCTGGGTCTGCATCCGAGAGGGCCGCGCCGTCGTCGTTGACACCGGCTTCACGGAGGAGGTCGCTGCCAAGCGCAAGCGCGAATGGCTGCGCTGCCCGGTCGAATCGCTGCGCCTGCTCGGCGTCGCAAGGGAGGCGGTGGAAGATGTCGTGCTGACGCATCTGCACTACGACCATGTGGGCAGTTTCCATCTCTTCCCGAAGGCTCGCTTCCACCTGCGCGAGACCGAGATGCACTACGCGACCGGCCGTTACATGCGCCACGCGCATCTGGCGCATTCCTTCGAGGTCGAGGATGTCGTCGGCATCGTCCGAATGAACTTCGCCGGGAGGGTGCGCTTCCATGATGGCTTGGTGGAGCCCTGGCCTGGCCTTCGCCTGCACCCCACCGGCGGGCATTCCGCGGGGCTGCAATTCGTCTCGGTGGAGACGGCGCGCGGCCGCGTGGTCCTCGCCTCTGACGTCACGCATTTCTACGCGAATATGGAACAGGGGCGCCCCTTCAGCACGGCCTTCCATGTCGGGGAGATGCTGGAGGGGTTCGACCGGCTGCGCGATGTGGCGACGAGCGAGGCGCATATCGTCCCGGGCCATGATCCGCTGGTCATGGCCCGCTATCCGGCCTCGGGCCCAGGGCTGGACGGCATCGCCGTCCGGCTGGACGTCGCCCCGACCGTTTGACCTGCGCCGGCCTACTTCACCGAGGAAAAGGCGGTGGGAGTCAGGATCATGTTGGTGATCGTGCCGACGATCGGACCGTCCTTCTCCGTCTCGGCGCGCTTGGCCAGCCATTCCGGATCGCTCGCAAAGGCGGCCCATTTCTGGTCGCGCTCGGCCAGGGATTCCCATTCCAGCAGATAGTAGAGGTCCTGGTTGGAATCGCCGATCGCGACGGTCCAGAAGCCCGCCTGGCGGATGCCGTGCCGCGCCCAGATGTCCAGGGTGATGGTCTCGAAGCGCTTGAGCAGGTTGGGCAGGCGCCCAGGAATGCAGTGATAGATGCGAAGCTCGTGGATCATCGATGTTTCCTCTCTTCAGGCCCGCGTAGGGGCGGGACCTCGCGCGATGATGGGCCGGACAGCCCGGCGTTGACAGATGGGCCGGGGTTTGGGATCGATAACATAAGCAGGGCGAGCCATAACCGTCCGCATCGTCCACAGGGAAGGAACCACCATGATCAGCCCCATCACCCGCCGTGCGCTGCTGGGCGCGGGCGCCGCGCTCCCGCTGGCCACACCGGCGCTGGCGGCCTTTCCGGAACAGCCCATCCGGGTGATCGTGCCCTGGAATGCCGGGGGCCTGGCCGATGTCGTGATGCGGGCGCTGGCCCCCGCCATGGCCGGGCCGCTCGGCCAGCCGGTGGTCATCGAGAATCGGCCGGGGGCGAATGGCGCAGTCGGCACGCAGGCCGTGGCCCGTGCCGCGCCAGATGGTCACACGCTGATCCTCGCCAATGCCGAGACGCATGCGATCAATCCGCTGGTCTATCCGCGCCTGCCCTATGACGCGGTCGCGGATTTCACGCCCGTGACGGTCTTCGCCCAGGGGCCCTTCGTGCTGATCACGCGGCCCAATCTGGGGGTGGAGACGCTGGATGCCTTTCTCGCCCTGGCCCGCGCGCGCGCCGGCGGCCTGACCTACGCCTCCTGGGGCATCGGCAGCACCTCGCATCTCGCGATGGAGCGCCTGATGCGCCAGACGCGGATCGAGATGCTGCATGTGCCCTTCACCGGCGCCGCACCCGCCAGCACGGCCATCCTGGGCGGCCAGGTGGATGTGATGTTCCTCAATGCCGGGCCGGCCGAGGCGGTGGCGCGAGATGGTCGCGCCAAGATCCTGGGCCTGGGCGCCCGCGAGCGTATCGCACTGCTGCCGCAAGTGCCGACGTTGGCCGAACTCGGCTCGCCGGTGGATGCGGCGAACTGGTTCGGGCTGCTCGGCCCGGCCCGCATGCCGCCGGAGATCGCGGCACGCCTGGCCCAGGTGGCCTCGGCGGGGTTGGCATCGCCCGCCCTGCAGGAGGTGTTCCGCATCCAGGCAGCGGTGCCGGTGACGGGCACGCCGGAAGAGATGCGCGCCTTCATCGCCGCCGACCGCGAGCGCTGGGCCTTGCTGGTCCGGGAACTCAACATCCGCCTGGATTAGCGGGGCCTTTCGCCCGGAGCCTCGCAGGCAGCGAGGCACCCCAGGCACGGCGCTTGATGAAGATCCTCCGCAACATCTGCGGAGAATCTTCTCATGGCGCTCTATCTCATCACCGGCGGCGCCGGCTTCATCGGCTCGCATCTGGCGGATGCGCTGATCGCGCGTGGCGACCAGGTCCGCATCCTGGATGATCTCTCCACCGGAAAGCTGGAAAATCTGCCGCGCGGCGCGGAGTTCATTGAGGGCGATGTGGCCGATGCGGCCATGGTGGGGCGTGCCATGCGGGGTGTCGCCGGCTGCTTCCACCTGGCCGCCATCGCCTCGGTCGCGCGCTCCAACGAGGACTGGCTGGGCACGCACCGCACCAATCTCACCGGCACGGTCACGGTCCTGGACGCGGCGCGCGCGGAGGGGCGCAAGCCCGTCGTCTATGCCTCCTCCGCCGCCATCTATGGCAACCCCGCCAGCATGCCGATCGCCGAGAGCACCCAGGCGCGGCCGCTCACCGCCTATGGCGCGGATAAGCTCGGTTCCGAACTGCACGCCGAGATCGCCTGGCAGGTGCATGGCGTGCCGACCTTCGGTTGCCGCTTCTTCAACGTCTACGGACCGCGGCAAGATCCGCTTTCGCCCTATAGCGGCGTGATCTCCATCTTCGCCCGCCGCGTTGCATCGGGCGAGGAGCTCACCATCAACGGCACGGGCGAGCAGGTGCGGGATTTCGTCTATGTGGCTGATGTCGTGCGGCATCTCCTGGGCGGCATGGCGCTGCTGCGCCGGGCGCCGCAGGCCACGGTGATCAATGTCTGCACTGGGCGCGCGACCTCCCTGCTGGAATTGCTGGCGGCGCTCGAGCGCGTCTGCGGCCGCGCCGCACGCCGCCGCTTCGGGCCGGAACGGCAGGGCGATATCCGCCTCTCGCTGGGCGACCCCGCCCGCGCCACCGCCCTGCTCGGGACCAGTGCCACGACGCGGCTTGATCAGGGGCTTGCGGCCACGCTCGGGCTGGTGGATGTCGCGGTCGCGGCCTGAGCCAGCACGTATCGGCTGGTCGCGGCGGCCAGTGCCAGCAGGATATAGACCGGCCAGGTGAAGGCCTGGGTGAGGAAGGTGCCGGAGACGATGAAGCCGGCCATTCCCGCGAGCACGGCCTGGGCCATGGCATAGGCGGCGGGTTGGTAGTCCACTCCCGTCCGCTCCGGCGACAATTCCCGCGCCGAGGCGATGGACGAGCGAACCACGCGCACGCACATCCAGACGAAGACGAAGAAGGCCGGGAAGCCGCCTTCCGCCAGCACCGCGAACCAGGTGCTGTGCACCGCCTTGGCAAAGCCCTCCCACCAATCCGAGTAATAGAAGAAGTTCGGGATGTAGCAGTTGAGGCCGACGCCGGTGAGCGGTCGGCCCACCGCCATGCGCCAGGCAGCGATCCAGGCCTCCAGCCGGCCCATGGCGCTCTCATCAATCGCGCCGCCCTCAGCGGCACCGCCCGATTGCCGACCGCCCACGCCGGCCGCGACGAAAAGGCCAAGTAACCCCAGGGCCCCACCACCGAAGAGCACAGCCTTGGACTGGATGCGCCGCGCGGCGAAGACGCCCAGCACGGCGACGATGCCCAGCAGGCCGCCACGGCTCTGCGTCTCCAGGATCGCCATGATGATGAGCACAGCGCCGAGCAGCCCGAAGCCGCGGCTCAACAGCCCGGTCTTCGGCGTCAGCACCAGGGCAACCGCGAAGGAGAGCGGAAACAGCAGGACGAGCGAGAGATCATTCGGATCGCCCAGCACGGAGCCCATGTCGCGCCCGATGGTGACGCGCGTGCCTTCTACCAGACCGATCTCGTTGATCGCGTTGGAGATGGCGACGGCCGCCACCAGGATGCCCGCCAGCACGAAGGCCCGCGCGGCCAACGCGAAATCCCCCGGCGCCCGCGCCAGCGACGCGATGGCGAAGGTCATGATGGCGATCTTCACATAGGTGTCGGTCCAATAGGCAATGGCGATGTCGCGCCCGCTGGCGATGGGCAGCCCAAGCGTCATCAGCCCAAACAGAATGGCGAAGAGCTTGAGCTCCGGGCTCCAGGCGATGCGGATGCGCTGCGTCACCACCAGCGCGCCCAGCACTACCAGCGAGCCCACGGCCAGGAGCTGCGGCAGGCGCAACGGGTTCAGCACGGGAAAGGCCTCGTGCAGGCGGAAGAAGGTAAAGAGGATGAAGAGCAGGCAGAGCAGGAAGGGCGCGCGAAAGGCCAGGATGCCCGCGATCGGCACCATGGCGATGGCCACCGGCACCGCCGGATGCGGCACGAACCAGGAGACCAGCCCCACCACCGTCACGGCGAGGAGCACGACCCCGAGCTGAATCCGCCAGCTATCCATGCGAAAACCGGGGTGCAGGCAACAGGCCGAGCGCCATTCCGAGCGGCAGGCTGGCCGCCAGCAGCATGAGACCGATCGGCAAGGGCAGCAGCACGGCGGCCAGGCCCGACCCAGCCAGCGCCGCGATGCGCCACAGCCGGTAATCCAACTGTACCGCCCGCTGCGAGAACCAGAGGAAGAGGCCGAGCCGGACGCCCTGGGCGAGCAGCGTTGCGAAGATCGCGCCCATCACGCCATGCATGGGGATCAGCAGCAGATAGGCCAGCACCGCCACCACGGCGGCCGTTCCGTTCACCAACATCGGGACCGTCCCCGTCCGGCCCATGTAGCAGCCGACATTCACCAAGCTGCCCAGCGATTGCAGCGCCAGCGCCGTGCAGAGCCAGGGCAGGTAGTCCGCCGCCGCATGATAGGCCGGGGGTGTCGCAAGATGGATCAGCACCGGCCCGCCCAGGGCCGTGCCCGCCGCGGCAAGCACGACCAGCGCGCCGCCCATTCCCACCACGCGCGCCGTCTGGCGATGTCCATTTTCGGCCTCCAGCAGGGCAATCCGCCGGGGATACCACCATAATTCGAAGGGCTGCGTCAGCAGGGCGGAGACCAGGGCGATTTTGGCCGCCAGCGCATAATGCGCCAGCGCCTCGGGCGTCACCGCGCCGGCCAGAAACCAGCGATCCGCCGTGCCGAGCGCGAAGGAAGCGAGGCCGCCCCCCGTCAGCGGCAGGCCATAGGCCAGCAGGCGCGGCCAGATCCGCGGCGCGAAGGCGATCCCCGTCTCGCGCGATTGGCCCGCCACCAGCAGGAGCGCAGTGAAGCCCGCCGCGACCGCGCCGGCCGCCAGCACCCCGGCGACCCCGTAGCCCGACCAAAGCAGCGCCGCCGCCAGCCCCGCCTGGGCTGTGCCGCGCACCACCATCACCAGGGACCAGGCCAGCGCCCGTCCCTGCATGCGCAGCCAGGCCAGCGGCACGCCGATGGCGGCCTCCATCGCCACGGCGGCGCCCAGCAGGGTGACCTCGATGGGCGGCGCCGGCAGGGGCAGCCATGCGCCGGCCGGGGCCAGCAACACCGCCAGGATCACACCCAGCGCGGCCAGCAGGACGGCCAGGCCCAGCACGCGTGCCGCCATCGCAGCGCCCTCCCGCCCCGGCGCCGCGCCGAAGCGGTAGAGCGTGTCCACCAGCCCGGCGCCGGCCAGCAGCGCCGCGATCTCCGCGGCGCTGGAGAGCAATTCCAGCCGCGCGAATTCCGCCGGGGCCAGATGCGCCGTCACCAGCGGCAGGAGCAGCAGGGACAGCCCCTTGGTCCAGGCCAGGGCCATCGCATACAGGGCGGCAGCCCGCAGCGGCGCTGGAATGCGTGCAAGGCGCTTCATGCCGCCAGCCCCTCGATGGCGCGTGTCAGGTTCGCGGCCTGGGCGCGCAGCGTAAACATCGCCTCGACCCGGGCCCGCCCTGCATGTCCCAGGGCCCAGCGCTCGTCGCAGCTCAGCGCGCCCAGCCAACCAAGCCCGGCCGAGAGTGCCTTCACATCGCCCGGCGGCACCAGACGCCCCGTCTCCGGCGCGACCATTTCCTTGATGCCCATGAGCGCGGAGGCGAGGACCGGGAGCCCCATGGCCATCGCCTCCTTCACCACCAAGGGGCCGGTATCGCGGTCGCCATTGTCGGTGATGACATAGGGCGCGACGAAGCCTCGATAGGCGGGCGCGTGCTCGCTGATCCAGCCTGAGGGCCGCGCGCCCATCAGATGGACGTGTGCACCAAGGCCGAGGGCATCGCGCAGGGAGCGGATCTCCGCCCGCAGCGGCCCATCGCCAACCACATCCACCACAGGGCGCTGTTCCGGAGGGAGGGCATGCAAGGCCCGGAGCAACGCCTGGTAACCCTTTTGCGGGGCAAGGCGGCCAATGGCGAGCAGCCGCCCGTGATCTCTCCCCGTGCCGGGCTGGAACCGCGCCGGATCCACCCCGCAGAACAGCGTCTCGACCCGTGCCGTGGGGGCCAGGACGCGGAAATCCGCCGCCATGTCATGGCAGGTGGCGAAGGCGATGTCGGAATGGGCCAGCTTGGCCGCAAGATCGACCGGCGTGCCATAGATGTCATAGCCATGGCCAATGAAGGAGCAGGTGATGCCGGCCAGCCGCGCGCCGATGATGGCCGTCGCAGCCGCCGAATGCGCGAAATGCGCGTGGATATGCCTGGCTCCCTCCCGCCGCGCGATCCGCGCGAGCCGTGCGCCGGCCAGCCAGAGGGAGCGGCGCGGCAGGCCCTGCTGGGCCTGGAG
Source organism: Roseococcus sp. (assembly GCF_019747315.1). Classification (GTDB taxonomy): domain Bacteria; phylum Pseudomonadota; class Alphaproteobacteria; order Acetobacterales; family Acetobacteraceae; genus Roseococcus. The sequence continues at coordinate 13,731 of NZ_JAIEQY010000071.1, forward strand.
GAAGGGAATGGCGGCGCGCACCCCGCCCAGGCTGCCAAGCAGGGAAGGGAGGCCGGCTTCCGCGCCGAGGGCCAGGGTTTCCGCCCGGAACACCTCGTCATCAGGCTGGCAGGGGCCATTGAAGGGCGCCAGAGCAACCGGCACGATCCTGTGCCCATGCGCCCGCATGGCGCGGATCTCGTTGGAGACGAAGGTTTCCGACAGCACGGGAAAGGCCGCAAGGGCGTAGAGGATGGTGTTGGGCATAGCGTCGGTCTCCTTTGGCGCCGTGCCCCTCGCAGGCCCTGTGCCAGTGCTGTCTCGCAGGTTGCGAAAGGCCCTGGCCCGCCGGTTGCACCCTACGCGGGGAGAAGGAGCCCCACCCATGACCGAAACGCCCCGCGTCAGCATCATCATCCCCACCCGCAACGCCGCTGGCTGGCTGGCGCGGGCAATTTTCTCCATCGGCCCGATGGCCGAGGCGGAAATCCTTGTGGTGGATGACGGTTCGACTGATTCCACGCCTGGGCTGCTGGCACAATTCGCCGAGCATGATCCCCGGCTGCGCCTTCTCGTCGGCATCGGTGAGGGCGCATCGGCGGCGCGCAACCTGGCCATCGGCGCCGCCCGGGCACCGCTCATCGCTTTCCTTGACGCCGATGACCGCTGGCGGCTGGGCAAGCTGGAGGCGCAACTCGCTTTCCACGAGGCGCACCCCGAAATGGGCTTCTCCTTCACGGATTACCGGCACGTCACCGCCACGCGCGAGGATCGCGGCCCTTGCTTCGCCTATTGGCCGCGTTTCGCCGCAAGCCTCGCAGGCCGCGAAACGCCCTTCCTCGTCGCGGCGGCCCCCGCCACACTGCTGGCGGAAAACGTCGTGGGCACCTCTACCGTCATGGTCCGCACCGATTTGCTGCGCGCGGCGGGCGGCTTCGACCGCAACATGTCACAATCCGAGGATTGGGACCTCTGGCTGCGCCTCGCCGCCCTTGCGCCCGTGGGATGCCTGCCCCAGGTGCTGACGGAATACACCATGCACCGGCCCGGCAATCTCTCGGGAGAACGAAGCGCACGGCTCGACGCGATGCGGATCATTGCGCGCCGGCATGGTCCGGCGGCACAGCGGCTGGACCCCTCGGCCCTGCGCAGCTGCGCGGCCCGCCTGCTGGTCGCGAGCGCGGAGGCGGCGGCGGCGGATGGCGCGCGGCTGAAGGCGGCGGCGCTGCATCTGGGCGCGGCGCTGCGCCAGCCCGCCCGGCGGCATTTCCGGGAAGCCGCCGCGGCGCTGCTGCGCTGAGCCGGCGGGAGAAGGGGCCCGGGCCCGCTTCCCGAGTTCAGGCTGCGCCGTCGTAGACCCTGATGATCTGCGCCACACCGGCCTCTCGGCTGTGGCGCTGCGCGATCGTGGCGCGGGCGGCGTCGCCCATGGCGCGGCGGGCCGCCCTATCCATCGCGGCCCAGCGGCCCACCGCGGCCGCCAGCGCCGGCAGGTCGCCTGGCTGGGCGAGGAAGCCGTTTTCTCCCTCGCTGATGAGTTCCGGCAGCCCGCCCAGCCCAAAGGCCGCCACTGGCACCCCATGCGCCATGGCCTCCAGCGCAGCCAGCGGCAATCCCTCGGCGCGGGAGGTGATGGCGAGCAGGCCGATCCCGCCCCAGGCCCCACCCATCCCCGGTCGGGCGCCATGCAGCACCAGGCCGGGTGAGGCGATCGCCTGGCGCATCGGGCCATCGCCGAACACTTGATAGTCGGGTCCGGGCGCCAGGCGGCTGAGCTCCGCGAAGAGATCGGGGCCCTTCTCCGGCGAAAGCCGGCCGACAAAGGCCACGGTGAGCGGCGTGCCGCCCGGCGGCTCGGGCGGCAGGGCGACGAAATTCGGAACCAACGTGCCGCCCCAGGGCAGCCGCGCCAAGATCGGGCGGCTGACGGCGATGCGCGGACCGAGGCCGGACGTCCAGCGATCCGCCGCATCATACAGCGCCAGCAGGCCCGGCGGGCGCTCGCCGGCATGGAAGCTTGCTACGCAGCGCGTGCCCGTAAGCCGCGCCGCGAGACGGCCCAGCAGATTGGCCTTGTAGCCATGCGTGTGGAGCACGGCCGGCCGGCCGGACCGCAGGCGGCGCCAAAGCGCGGCGAAACCGCCGGAGAGAACCTCCAGCGGCACCTGATCGGCGGCGAGCCTTGCCGCCAGCGGGTGCGGGCCGTGATCCTGCAGCAGCAAGACGCGCGGTGCGCGTCCCGCCTCCCGCAGCCCCGCTGCCAGCTCAGCAACATGGCTCTCGATGCCGCCAAAGCCGCTGCTGTCGAGCAGGATCCAGGTTTCGCAGCTCATGGCGCACTCCTTGTCATGTCTCGTGCCACCTCGCAGGCCGCATGCCGGCGGTCGTCGCAATCTGCGAGGCAGGTAGCGAGCCAAGCTGCGGCACGGAGGTTGCTCTCCCCTCGGCATCGTCTTCCACGGAGCCCTTACTCATGACCGCCTTCGCCCGCATCGCCGCCGATACCCTGAAGATTACCCCGCAATTTTCGCTCGATGCCGAGGGCAGCCTGAAGCTGCGCCCCGTCCTGGAGTCCCTCGCCAAGGGCAGCGCCGTCCGCGCCCGCCGCGTGGTGCTCGATCTCTCCGAAGTTGATCACATGGACGGCTCGGGCATCGGCGCCATCGCGTTTCTCCGCAAGCGGCTGCTGGCCGCGGGCCTGAGCCTGGATCTTTCGGGCGCCCACGGCCAGCCGCTGGCTCTGCTGCGCAAGCTCGGCCTCGCCCGCAGCTTCGGCCTGGCGGAGGACCGCCCCTCCTTCTGGGCCAACCTGCTGCGTCCGCTTCCGGGCAATGGCTGGCGTGGGGCGCAAGCGTGATCCGCGGCCTCGCCCTGGGCCTGATGCTGGCGCTCTCCGCCTGCGCCACCTGGCCCGATGAAGGCCACGGCGGCCTCGCCGAACTCCGCCAGCCCTCCGCCAGAGCAGAGGCTGCGCTGGAGGCCCGCCTCACCTGTGCGCTCCGCCGCGTCTCGGCGCTGGAGGCAGCCAGCCGCGAGCAGGGCCGCGCCACCGGTCAGGCGGGGCTGCTCCGTCTCGCCGCCACTCGCGCGACGCGAGAGACGTATGGCAGTCTCGCGCGCGATGCCGGCCGCAGTCTGGACCGGCTGGAGCAAGACGCGGCAAGCCTGCACCGGGTGGTGGGGGGGGCCGCACTGCCGGAGTGCACTTGATGTTCCATCGCTTGACCGTCCTGATCCTGGTTTTGCTGGTGGCGCTCGGCGCCCCGGCATGGGCGCAGACCGGCCCGGCGGGCGGCAACGCCAATGGCAGCGCGCGGCTGAATGTCGGAGACATTATCCAGGTTACAGTGCCGGGCGAGGAGGCCTTCGCCCAACCCATCCAGATCGACCGCGAAGGCCGCGTGAACCTACCGGAGGTCGGCCCCGTGGATGTTGCGGGCCTGACCGTCACCCAGGCGCGCGAGCGCGTGCGCGCTGCCCTCGCTCAATCCTTCCGGGACCTGGCCCGCTTCAACCTGACCCTGCGCGAACGCCGCCTGCTGCTGAGCGTGGGCGGCTATGTGCGCACGCCCGGGCCGGTGGAGCTGCCGGCCGGCGCCAATGTGCAGCAGGCCATCGTGGCCGCCGGCGGCCTCAGCCAGGGCGCCCAGCTGGATCGCATGCAGGTCCGCCGCGGCAATGAGGTCATCACCTTTGATTACAAGCGCTTCCTGGACACGGGCGCGCGCAACATCCTGCCCACGCTGCGGCCGCTGGACGAGATCTTCGTCCCGGCATCGCCGCTCACCGGCAATGTGCAGATCGATTTCGACAGCCGCACCCTGGCCGCCGCCGGTGACGCCGCCGAGGACCGCACTTCGGTCCGCGTCTTCGGCGAGGTGCAGAGTGCCGGCAGCTTCGCCTGGCGCCAGGGGATGACGGTGATGGACGCCATCATCCGCGCAGGCGGCGTGACGCGCTTTGCCGGTACGGAACAGGTCCGGGTGATCGCGAATGGCGAGCCGCGCACCTTTAACCTCAAGGCCTTCCTGGACAGCGGCAACGCGGCGATGAATCCGCCCGTGCTGGCCGGCACCACCATCTTCGTTCCTGTGCAGACCGAGGAGGTCCGCCAGGGCCCCCGCGTTATCTATGTCATGGGCGAAGTGGCCCGCCCCGGCGCCTTCGAGGTCCGCCCCGGCACCGGCTTCTTCGACCTGCTGGCCAATTCCGGCGGCCCGACCCGCTTCGCCGAGGCCCGCCAAATCCGCATCATCCGCGCTGATGGCCGTCGGGTGGAGCCTTTTGACCTTGGCGCCTTCATCGAGGGCGGGGGTGGCATACCTCCTGCATTGTCCCCCGGTGATGCGATCTTTATCCCCGAAAAGACCCAACAGACGGAGCAGGCCAGCTGGCTGCGTACCCCGCCCACTCGCGCTGTGCGAGTCCTGGGCGCCGTGCGCGCCCCGGGTCGCTTCGAGTGGTCGAACGAGATGAGCCTGCTCGACCTCATCGCCCAGGCGGGCGGCCCGACCGACCGCGCCGACACCGCAGGGGTGCAGATCCTGATGGGCGACCGCGGCCAGAGCCGCCGCTTCGACCTGCGCCGCTTCCTGGCCGAGGGCGGCCGCGCCGGCAGCCTGCCGGAGATCCGCGCGGGCTACACCATCACCATCCCCGAATTGCCGGCGAGCCCGAGCGACCAGCGCTCCACCTGGATCGGCCAGCCGGCGGAGCGTTCCATCTACATCATGGGCAGCGTGGGCTCGCCCGGGCGCTATGCCTTCGAGCCGCAGCTCTCCTTCCTCGATATCATGTCGGCGGCGGGTGGCCCGACGGCGGCGGCAGATCTGCTCAACATCCGCGTCGCGCATCGCGGCGAGGGGCGGGACCGCGTGAGCCGGGTGAACCTCGCTGCCTATTTCGAAAGCGGGGATGACCTGCTGCTGCCGCGCGTGCGGCCGGGTGATGTAATCTTCGTGCCCGACCGCAACCGCAACTGGCTGGAGCAATCGCCCGGCAGCACCGTGCGCGTGCTGGGCGCCGTGAACCGCCCCGGCCGCTACCAGTTCAATGACAGCATGAACCTCCTCGACCTGCTGGCCGAGGCCGGCGGCCCGACGCGGGATGCTTGGCAGGAGCGGATCGTGGTCGTGAACCTCTCCTGCTGCTCGGACCAGGCGAGCAGCTTCGACCTGCCGGCCTTCGCGCGCAGCGGCGACTTCACCCGCCTTCCCGTCGTGCGCGCGGGGGACACGGTCTATGTGCCCTCCACCACGCAAAGCGGCTGGCGCATTCTGTTCGACGCCTTGCGGGACGTGCTTCCCATCATTTCCATCATCGCGCTCATCGGAGCCCTCTGACCATGCAACACCCTTCCGACCATCCCGAGATCGAAGCCCTCTGGCGGGGCCTGGGCCATGCCGGTTCGGTCGCCATCGCTTCCGCCCAGCCGGGCGAGGGCACGAGCCTGATCGCCGAGGCGATCTGGCGGCGGGCCGAGCATTCGGGGCGCTCCGCGCTGCTGGTCAAGCTCAATGGCGGGGCGCCGGCTGCCGAGCCGGGCCAGGTGCAGCGCCTGGGCAATCATCCGCTGGGGGTGCTCGCCGCGCCCGATGCGGCACAGATCGCCGCCTGGCGGGAGCCGGCGCGGCTGCGCGAGGCGATCGCGACCTGGCGCAAGGATTGGGATCTGGTGGTGATTGATGCAGCCCCAGTGCTGGCCCGTGGCACGCAAGTCCTGCCCGGCCTGACGGCTGCTGCCGCTGCCGAGGCGACGCTGCTGGTGGTGCTGGCCGGGCGCACCGCCGCCTCCGCCCTGCGCGAAGCGCGGGACCGGCTGAAGGTGGCCGGGGCGGTTCTGGCCGGGGTCGCTCTGAATGACCGCGAAAACCCCTCCCTCGCCATGGAGCTGGAGCGCCAGGCCTCGCGCTTCGCCCGCTTCCTCCCCGGTTTCGCCGCGCGTATCACGCGCGCCGTGCGCGGCTCCGCCTTGCTGGGCCTGCGGGTTTGACCGCGCCGCTGCTCGACCCCGAGGCCTGGAAGCAGTTGGCCCGCGACCTGCCGGCTGAGGATCTGCGCTATGTCTGCCAATTGCTTGTGACGGATGCGCGGGCCATGCTCTCCGCCATGACCCAGGCGGAATCGGTGGCGGATCAGGTGGCTTGGCAACGTGCGGCGCATCGTCTGGCCGGCGGTGCCAGCGGCGTGGCCGCGCTCCCGCTCGAATTCGCTGCTCGTGAGATGATGGAGGAGGCGCCCAACTCCGCTGCCCTGGCGCGGATTGGCGCATTGGTGGAAGCCACCATCGCCGCGCTGGAAGACGCCGCGGGATGAGCCTGGCGCCGCTGGTCCTCATCGTCGAGGACAGCCCGCCCCAGGTGGCGCTGGCCCAGGCCCTCCTGCGGGACCTCGGAACCCGCATCGCCGTGGCCGAGACAGCGCAAGCCGCGCATGAGGCGATCGCGCGCGAGGTGCCGGATATCATCTTGCTCGACCTCGAACTGCCCGATGGCAAGGGCATGGATCTGATGCGCCGCCTCAAGTCGGAAGGGATGGATAGCGCCATCATCGTGGTCACGGCCAATGGCTCGGTCGGCGTCGCCGTCGAGGCGATGCGCGAGGGCGCGCGGGACTTCGTGGTGAAGCCATACAACAAGGCCCGGCTCACCGTCACGCTGAACAATGCGCTGGAAGCCCGCCGCCTCACGCAGGAATTGCAGGCGGTGAAGGCGGACCTCAATCCGGACCGCTATCACGGCTTCATCGGCGCCTCGCTCCCCATGCGCGCGGTCTATCGCACCATCGAGAGTGTGGCGGCCTCCAAGGCCACGGTCTTCATCACGGGCGAGAGCGGCACCGGCAAGGAATTGGCGGCCGAGGCGGTGCACCAGGCCTCGCCCCGCCGCAAGGGCGCCTTCATCGCGCTGAATTGCGGGGCGATCCCGAAAGATCTGCTGGAGAGCGAAATCTTCGGCCACACCAAAGGCGCCTTCACGGGAGCGACGGAGAATCGCATCGGCGCGGCCAAGGCTGCGGATGGCGGCACGCTTTTCCTGGATGAGATCGGTGAGATGCCGATGGACATGCAGGTGAAACTGCTGCGCTTCGTGCAGACCGGCAGCTTCACGCCCGTCGGTGCAACGCGCTCGGAGAAGGTGGATGTGCGCTTCGTCGCCGCCACCAATCGCGATATCTGGGCGGCGGTGGAGGAGGGGCGCTTCCGCGAGGACCTAGCCTATCGGCTCTACGTCGTGCCGGTAGAGATGCCGCCGCTTCGCGAGCGCGGGGCAGATGTGATCATGATCGCGCGGGCCTTCCTCAAATCCTTCGCGAAGGAGGAGCGCAAGGCCTTCCGCTGCATCGCGCCCGATGCCGAGGCGCTGCTGGCCGCCTATCCCTGGCCCGGCAATGTGCGGCAATTGCAGAATGCGATCCGCAACGCGGTGGTGCTGCATGAAGGTACGGCGCTGGAGCGAGGCATGCTGCCGCCGCAGCTGCTGCGCGCCGGCCCGCGCGCCCTGCCGGCCGCGGCGCAGCCCATTGCCGCGGCGGCGCCCCCGGTGATGGCCCCTGCCGAGCAAGCCGTTCCGCCGCCCCCGTCGCCGAGCTGGACGGCCCCGCCGCCGGAACCAACCGCCGCCTGGACACCACCGCCCGAGCCAGCGGAGGAGCCGCCGATCCTCACCATGAAGGAGATCGAGCGGCGCAGCATCCTCGCGGCGCTCCGCCACACCCACCGCGATGTGCCACGCGCGGCCTCCCTGCTCGAGATCAATCCCTCCACCATCTATCGCCGCCTCATCACCTGGCGCGAGGAAGGCACCCTGCCGCCGGAATTCGATTGAGGCGTGGCTGATGGCCGCGCGGGCCGCGGCGGCGTAAGCAGGGGCATGGCCCCTCGTTCCGACGCGCTCTTTGAAATTTTCCTGATGGCCCCGCCCGGCCTTGAGGACACCCTGCTCGACGAGGTGAAGGGCAAGGGCTTCAAGCGCCCGCGGGCCGTGCCCGGTGGCGTGGTGCTGCTAGGCGGCTGGCCAGAGGTCTGGCGCGCCAATCTCTGGATACGTGGCGTCGGTCGCGTGCTGGCACGGATCGATTCCTTCCGCGTGCAGCACCTTGCCGCACTGGATGCCTGCGCCCGGCACGTCCCCTGGGCCAGCGTGCTGCGCCCGGATATTCCCTTCCGGGTCGAGGCCACCTGCGCCAAATCCCACATCTACCACAGCGGCGCCGCAGCCGAGCGCATCGAGACCGCCATCAAGAAGAGCCTGGGCGCGCCCCTTTCGCCGGAAGCCGAAGTTACGGTCCGCGTGCGGATCGAGAATGACCAATGCACCATCAGCGTCGATACCTCGGGCGAGCTGCTGCACAAGCGTGGGCACAAGCTCGCCGTGAACGCGGCCCCGATGCGCGAAACCATGGCCTCCCTCTTCCTGCGGCAATGCGGGTTTGACGGAAATGAGCCGGTGCTCGACCCCATGTGCGGCTCTGGCACCCTGATCATCGAGGCGGCGGAGATCGCGGCACGGCTCAACCCCGGGCGCTCCCGTTCCTTCGCCTTCGAGCAACTGGTGACCTTCGACGCCGAGGCCTGGGAGCGCATGCGTGCCGTCAGCCCCGCGCGCAGCCCGTCCGCACTCTTCCACGGCAGCGACCGCGATGCCGGCGCGATCGCGATGAGCGAGGCCAATGCGGAGCGTGCGGGTGTGGCGGGCTTCACGCGGTTCCGGCAGGCGGTGATCAGCGAGGTGGAGCCGCCGCCCGGCCCGCCGGGCCTTGTCCTGGTGAACCCGCCCTACGGCAATCGCCTGGGGGACCGGCGGGAGCTTCTGCCGCTTTACCAGAGCCTGGGCCAGGTGCTGCTGCGCCGCTTCGCCGGCTGGCGCGTCGGCCTCATCGCGGCCGATGCCCGGCTGGCCGAGGCGACGCGCCTGCCCTTCCTGCCGCCAGGCCCGGCCGTGCCGCATGGCGGGCTGAGGGTCACGCTGTTTCGCACCGCGCCCCTCGGCTGAGCCGCCCTCGCGCGCAGCCTCGCAGCCTGCGAGACGCCCCCTGGCACGCGGCATGCCTTGCCCCCGGGGAGACCTTCTCAGGAGCGAATAACATGTGCGGCATTGTGGGCATGGTGAACGGGCATCCGGTGGCGACCGATTTGGCGGCCGCCTTGGGCCGCCTCGAATATCGCGGCTATGACTCGGCGGGCGTGGCGCTCGCCGGTCCGGGTCTGCCGGTGCATCGCATCCTGGGCCGCGCCACCGATCTGGTGGCTGTGCTGGAAGCGGCCCAGCCGCAGGGCCATGCCGGTATCGGCCACACGCGCTGGGCCACTCATGGCCGCCCCGAACTCCGCAATGCCCATCCGCACAGCCATGGCGGCGTCGCTGTCGTGCACAATGGCATCATTGAGAACCATGACGCCCTGCGCCGCCGCCTGCGCGACCAGGGCCATCACTTCAGCTCCGACACCGACTCCGAGGTCATTCCCCACCTGATGTCCCAGGCGATCGCCGAGGGCCGCAGCCCGATCGAAGCGCTGCTGGAAACCTGCCGCGCGCTGGAAGGCGCCTATGCCATCGCCGCTGTGACCGAGGCCGAGCCCGACCGTCTTCTGGTGGCGCGCATGGGCAGCCCCCTGGTCGTCGCCCGCGGTGAGGGCGTGACCGCCATCGCCTCCGACCCCGCCGCCCTGGCCGGCATGGCCAGCGAATACGCTGCCCTCGCCGAGGGCGAAATCGCCGAGTTGACCGGCGAGAACATCCACTTCCACCCGGTCCGCATCCAGGAGCGCCGCCGCGCCGACCGCCGCCTGCAGCCGCGCGCCGTGGCGCTGGAGCGCCGCCAGGATGGCCGCCGCGCCAAGCAGCGCAGCTGGCAGCCCGTGGCCGACCCCATGGCCGCCCGCGCCGATGGCCGCGCCTTCGCCCACCACACCCGCCGCGAAATCGCCGAGCAGCCGGATGCGCTGCGCGCCACCGACGCCGCCCTTCAAGGCCTGGTGCTGCCCGAGGCGCTGCTCACCTGTGACCGCTTCACCGTGATCGCCTGCGGCAGCTCCCTCTTCGCCGGCGCCGTGGCGCGCGACGCCATCGAGCGCGCGGCCGGGGTGACAGTGCACCTCGAAATCGCCTCCGAATTCCGCGACCGCGTGGCCCCGCCCAAGGGGGTCGCGATCCTGATCTCGCAATCGGGAGAGACGGCCGACACCATCGCTGCCATGGCCCGCTTCCGCTCAGCCGGCCTGCCCGCCATCGGGATGGTGAATGTGCGGGAATCCGCCATCGGACGCACGGCGGAGATGCTCTGGCCGGTCAGCGCGGGGCAGGAGATCGGCGTCGCCGCCACCAAATCCTTTACCTCGCAACTCCTGGCGCTGATGCGTTTCGGCATCGCCCTCGGCGATGCACGCGGCACGGGCGATGTGGCCTATCGGGCTGCCTTGGCCCAGGCGCTGGACGCCGCCCCACAGGTCTGCGCGGAGGCCGAGGCAATGGAGCCCATCGCCCGCATCCTGGCCGAGCGCATCGCCGGCGAAAATGAGGCGCTCTTCATCGGGCGTGGCTGGGGTGCGGCGCTCGCCCAGGAGGGTGCCCTGAAGCTGAAGGAACTCTCCTACATCCGAGCCGAGGGCTATCCTTCGGGCGAGCTCAAGCACGGCCCCATCGCGGTGATCCGCGAGGGTTCGCCCGTCATCGTTTGCACGCCGGGTGATGCGGGCCAGGCCAAGGTGCTGGCTAATGCCAGCGCGGTTGCCGCCCGCGGCGCCCATGTGGTGGCGCTGACGGATGCCGCCGGCGCCGAGGCGGCGGGTGCGACTGCCAGCCAGACCATCACCCTGCCGGGCGATGCGCTGACCGCGCCCTTCGCCCAGTCGGTCTTCATGCAATTGCTGGCTTATCACACGGCGCTGCTGCTGGGGCATGATGTGGACCGACCGCGCAACCTCGCGAAATCGGTCACAGTGGAATGAGCGCGACCGTGACCCTGCGCGCCTGGGTGAAGCGGCGCGAGCATCCTGCCGCTCGCCTGGCCTTCAACGCCGCCAAGGCCCTGCGCGGCGCGCGGGTTCCGGTGATCCGCCCGCTGCACCGCGCCATCTACGCGCTGCACAAGGGCGTGACCGGCGCGCTTTCGAATGCCACGCGCATCCTCTGGTGGACGCCCATGTTCCTCTCGCGCGTCGAGAATGACGCGCCCGGCCTCTACCTCGAAGGCGGCATGCCGCTGGTGATGGGCCCGCTGACGATGCGCGTGGGCCGCGATGTGCGCCTCTCCGGCGCCACCACGCTGACCGGCCGCACCGCCAGCGCGGCGCCGCTGCTCGATGTTGGCAGCAATGTGGATATCGGCTGGCAGACTACCATTGCTGTCGGCACCCAGGTCGTGTTGGGCGACAATGTGCGCCTGGCCGGTCGCTGCTTCCTCGCGGGCTATCCCGGCCATCCGCTGGAGGCCGAGCGCCGTGCGATGGGCCTGCCCTGCGATGCGAACCAGATTGGCGACATCATCCTGGAAGACGATGTCTGGCTGGCCACGGGCGTGACCGTCCTGGCGGGCGTCCGGATTGGCCGTGGTACGGTGGTGGGTGCGGGCAGCGTCGTGACGCGCGACCTTCCGCCCGGCGTAATCGCCGCTGGCTGCCCCGCCCGCGTAATCAGGGAGATCCTCTGATGCCTCATGACATGATCGTCTTCGGCGAGGATTGGGGGGCGCATCCCTCCTCCAGCCAGCATCTGGTCTCGCATCTGGCGAAGGACCGGGGCGTGGTCTGGGTGAATTCCATCGGGCTTCGCAAGCCGAGCCTCTCCGTCAGCGACATGTCCCGCGCCGCGCGCAAGCTCGGCGCCGCCGTCCGCCGCAAGGCGCCCGCGGCGAGCGTTCCCGCCCCTGGCCCGGTGGTGCAGCCGCTCGCTTTGCTGATGGCCGAAAGCCGGCTGGGCCGCGCGGTGAACCGCGCGCTGATCGGCGGCAAGGTCCGCCAGGCCGCGCAGGGGCTGAAGCGCCCGGTGGTCTGGGCTGCGCTCCCCTCGGCCGTCGCCGCCCTCGGCGCGCTTGGCGAGCACGCGGTTGTTTACTACTGCGGCGATGATTTCGCGGCGCTGGCCGGCGTGGATCACGCGGCGTCCCAGCGGATGGAGGCTGAACTGGTCGCCCGCGCCGACCTCATTCTCGCCGCCAGCCCGGCGCTGGCCGCGCGCTTCCCCACCCACAAGACGCGGCTGCTGCCGCATGGCGTGGACCTCGACCTCTTCAGCACGTCCGTCCCACGCCCCGCGGACATTCCGGCAGGCGGCCCGGTTGCCGGCTTCTATGGCAGCTTGGCCCCCTGGATTGACCTCAACCTCATCGCCGCTACCGCGAAGATGTTGCCGGAATGGCGCTTCCTGATGATCGGCGCGGCACAAGCCGATCTTTCTGCCATCGAGGACATCGGCAATATCCAGCGCCTTGGTGCCCGCCCGCATGCGGGCCTGCCTGGCTATGCCCAGCACTGGGATGCCGGGATCATCCCCTTCCGCGACACGCCGCAAATCCGCGCCTGCAACCCGCTGAAGCTGCGCGAATACCTGGCCGCCGGCCGCCCGGTGGTGAGCACGGATTTCCCGGCGCTGGACGAATACCGCCACCTCATCAGCGTCGCGAACACGCCGGAAGCCTTCGCCGCTGCCCTGCGCGCGAGCCTGACCGACGACAACGCCGCCGCCCGCCGCGCCGCCGTCGCCGCGCAATCCTGGGCCGCCCGCGCCGCCGAGGCCGCCGCCTGGATCGATGCGCTGTGAGGGCGCTGCTTCTCCTCCTCCTCGCCCTTTCCTCCGCCTCGGCCGAGACGCTGCGGATTGGGCCGCCCGAGCGCCTGCCGCCGCTGCCCGAACTGGTCCTGCGCGGCGAGAATCGCGGCACGGCCCCCGCCCTCCTGGTGCTGCGCGTGGATGACCGCCCGGGGGCGCCCTATCACGACCGCGCTAATGTGGAACGGCTGGTCCCGCCCGGCCCCTTCACCCTGCGCCTGCGCCTGCCCCTGCTGACCACCCCGCGCGGCCGCGCGATCGAGCCCGCCGCGCTGCGTCTGGCCATCGCCGATGCGCGGGACTCCGGCATGCGGCTCTCTGCGCTGACCATCGAAGGCGCGCCTGAATTGCCCCAGGGCGTGCAGGGTTGGTCCTTCGCACCCGAGGGATCGGCCCCGCTAAGCGGCATGGCGAGTGTGGCGACCAACGCCCCGGGCCTGTCCGGCATCAACCCGCGCCATGTGCGCCGCCCGGGCGAGGACCCGATCCTCGCGCGCGGCATGGTGGGCGTCACTCGCTTCGCCACGGCGCTGCCGGCGGGCGAGTGGAACATCACCCTATGGACCGAGGATGCCGGCGAATGGGAGACGCTGCCCGCCGTGCTGGAGCAGCGCATCCGCATCAATGGCCGCGATGTCGTGCTGTTTCGCCGCAGTCAGGAAGAGTGGGCCATGCAGCGCTATTTCGCCGGGCGCGAGATCGAGGCGACGGAGAGCCCCTGGCCTGCCTTGGGCGACCGGCGCGGCGGAAGGGTGGAGGCCCGCATCCGCCTTGCCCCCGGGGAGGACCTCGTGGTCGAGCTCGCCGGCCACCCCCAGGCCGCGACGCATCTGGCCGCCCTCCTGGCCGAGCCCGGTACCGAAGGGCGCGCCGCTATGGAGGCTCTGCGCGAAGCCCGCTTCGCCGAATCCTGGCCTGTGCTGCGCCGCCCCTCGGCGCAGACCAGCGCGCGGCTGACCCTCGCTGGCCCTGGCGAGACCCTGGCCGCCCCCGGCAGCGTGGTCGCGCTGCGCTTCACCGCCACCGGACCGGCGCAGACTCTCACCCCCGAATGGAGCTGGCGGGGCGAGGCGCTGCCGCTGCGCGCCCTCTGGGGCCAATGGCGCTGGCGGCGCCCGGCGCCGGAGACGCCCGGGCTGGTCCTTTCGGCCGCGCATCTGCGCGCCGATGCTGAGCGAGTCCCGGTCCCGGCCAACCTGCCGCGCGAGATCACCGCCCTCGTCACCATCCCGCCGGGCACGCCGCCGGGTGAGCGGCGGCTGCACCTCAAGGCTGGCGGCGCCATGGCCGAGGCGCGGCTCACCATCCTGCCCGTCACCCGGCCGGCGCCCGGGCAAAGAGTGGGCGTCTTCCTCGATATCGCGCCGCATCTGGCGCGGGCGCACGCCGCCCACCAAGCCGCCTGCGACCTGGAAACCCTGCGCGGACTGGGGCTCGACCTCATCGCCCCGCCATTGGCAACCCCGCCCGACCTGGAGGCGCTGCTGGCGGATCTCCACGCGGCGGCGTCCCGGTTCGCGGCACCGATCATCGCCTATGCGCCGCTGCGCCGCCTGGAGATGCATCTCGGCCCGCGCGATGCGGCCGCAGCTCTGGTCGCCGCCGAGCGTGCCATCGCCGCCGCCGGTCTGCCCCAGCCCGTCTGGGTGGTGGCCGATGAGCCTTCCGGTGCCGGGATGGTGGATCGCGTCCGCGCCCTGGTTCTCGCATTACGCGAGGCAGGCAGCGAAGCCCGCCTCGCCGGCCATCTGAACGACCCCAGCGACGCCGCTCTGCTGCCACTGCTGCACCTCGCGACCGTCAACCAGAGGTACGGCGCCGATGCCACCGACATCGTCCGGATGCGGGCGGGGGGTGTGCGGCCCTTTCTCTACAATATGCCCCGCTTGCGGCTGGCCGCCGGCTTCTACCTCTGGCGCAGCGGGGCCGAGGGCCTGGTGCAATGGCATGGCCGTATGCCCACCGCCGATGCCTTCGACCCCACGGACGGGCGGGAGGGCGATGTGCAGTTCCTCTGGCCCACCCCCGGGCTATGCAGCCCCCCCGATCTCGACGCGGATCTCCTCGAAATCCTGGCTGGCCAGGAAGATCTGCGCTGGCTGGCCTGGCTGGAGACGGCGCCAGGCGAGGAGGCCGCCGCCCTGCGCCGGCGCCTGCGGCGAGAGGTACCGGCGACTTGGCGCGGTGTGATGGCGCTTCCCCCCGAAGCCGCCGCTTCGTGGCAGAATGCGATCACGGCCCTGGCACGCCAATTGATGAGGTGAGGGGCGCGCCCTGCGCGGGAGACGTGTTTCGTGAAGCCGACCCTCTTTGGACTGACCCTGCTGAGCCTTGCCGCCTGCGGCACGCCCGACCCTCTGCGGGCGATCCCGAGCCATGAGCGCAACATGTTGGAGGCCGAGGCCCGGCTCTCCACCAGCCGGGATCGCCGCTCGACGGTGAATGCCATGCTGGCCCGCGCCCGCGCCAATGACCCCAGCCCCCTGGTGCTGCGCTACACCGGCACCACGACCATGCCCGATGCCGCCCAGCGCGAGGCCATCTCCCGCTTTGCCACGGCCGCGCGCGGCGCCCCGCGCTTGGTGGTGCAAGCCCGCCCTGGCGGCGGCGCAGAAATGCTCGCCCCGCGCCGCGCCATCGCCGTGGCCCGGCTCCTGGAGGCGGATTTCCAGACCGTGGACATCCAGTTCGAGGCGCAGACGCCCCCCGACACCGTCCGCATACTGCTGCCGACGGGAGCCCCCCGATGAACGCCGCCCACGCGAGCCCGCCGCTCTCCGAGATCTTTCACGCGCTGCTGGCCGCAGGCTGGCGCCGCCGCTACGTCATTTTGCTGCCGTTGCTGCTGCTTCCCATCCTGGGCGGACTGATCGGCAGCTTCGTGCCGCATTCCTATGAAACCCGCATGTCCGTGCTTGTGCAGGAGCCCGGCCGTTTCAATCCCTTCCTGGAGGACCTCTCGGTCCGCTCCAACCTGCGCGACCGGATGGACGGGCTGCGGGCGCTGCTCACCTCGCGCCATGTGCTGCTGGGTGTCGCGGAGGATCTGGGGATGATCCAGCCCGGCGCCTCAGAATCCGAGCAATCCCGGGCCGTTTCCTCCCTCTCCTCCTCGGTCTCGGTGCAGCTGATCGGGCAGGAAATGGTGGAACTGCGCTACCGCGCCCGCCGCCCCGAGGGCATTGACCGCGTGCTGGCGCGCATCGGCCAGCGCTTTATCGAGCGTGTGCGCGGCCCGGAGGACGCCTCCCTGCGGGATAGCGTGAGCTTCCTCGGCGGCCAGATCCAGGATGCGCAGAACGCGCTGAACCAGGCCGAGCAGGCGCTCTCCAGCTTCAAATCCACCCATGCGGCCCAACTGCCCGACATGCGTGCGGCCAATCTTCAGCGCCTGGCGCAGCTGCGCGAGCAGCTCGCTGAGCGCGAGGTGCGCCTGGCCGGTGCCGAGGCCGAGATCGCATCCATCTCCACCCGCCTCCTGCAGACCGACCCTGTCCTGGGCCGGCTGGAGCAGGACATCGTCGCCACCCGCGGCGAATTGGCCCTTCTGCGCAGCCGCTATACCGACGCGCATTCGCGCGTGCAGGCCGTGCTGAACCGGGCCGAAAGCCTGGAGCAGGAGCGCGACAGACTGCTGACCCGCAGCGGCATCGCGATGGATGATGCCCGGCTGCGCAACATTGCCGCCGTCAGCGTTGCGAGGGGCGACGGCGCACAGCCGCTGCTGGTCAGCCAGATCGCCATCCTCGACCAGGCCCGGGCGCGCCTCGGCCAACTGCGCGGCGAGACGGAGAATTTGCGCGCAGCGGTTGCCGACCTCTCCCGCCGCATCGCCGACTCGGGCGAGGTGGAGCGCGAGTTGCGGGGGCTGGAACGCGACGTTGCCGTGCAGGCCGACCTCACGCAGCAGCTGCGCCGCCGCTTCGAGACGGCGCGCGTGACGGCCGACCTCGCCCGCCAGCAGGCGCCGGAGCGCATCAAGGTGATCGACCGCCCCTTCGAGCCAACGGCGCCGACCAAGCCGATGACGATCATCTTCGCCCTGGCCGGGATCGCCGCAGGCCTTGCACTCGGCATGGGCCTCGCCGCGCTGTTCGAGCTGATGGATGGGTCGGTGCGCGGCATTCGGGGAACGGAGAAACTGCTCGGCGTGCCGGTCCTGGCCAGGTTGCCCCGCATTGAAGGGAGGCTGGTGGCATGAGCGGCGCGGTGATCCATGTGGTGCAGCATCTCAGCCCGGGTGGGCTGGAAGTGATGGCCCTCGAACTCGCCCGCGCGCAGCAGGCGCTTGGGCAGGAGAGTTTCGTGCTGAGCCTGGAGGGCGGGCTGGAGGAGGCCCTGGCGCATTGGCCGCGCCTGGCCAGCCAGCGCGGGCAGCTGCTCTTCGCCGGCAAGCGCCCGGGGCTCGACCTGACGCTGGTACCACGGCTGGTGGCGCAGTTCCGCCGCCTGCGCCCGGCCTGCGTGCATACGCATCATGTCGGCCCCATGCTCTATGCCGGCAGCGCCGCGCGGCTCGCCGGCGTGCCTGCGCGGCTGCACACCGAGCATGACGCCTGGCACCTGGCCGAGCCCAGGCGCCGCCGGCTGGTGCGTACGGCGCGCGCCCTGATGGCGCCAGTGATGATCGCCGATGCCCCGCATGTGGCCGAGGCCGTGGCCGAAGCGCTGGGGGGCAAGCCGCCCATCGTGGTCATGAACGGCGTGGACACTGCGCGGCTCAAGCCGGGTGACCGCGCGATAGCACGCCGCGCGCTGGGCCTCCCGGAGGATGTTCGATTGCTGGGCATCGCGGCGCGGCTCGAACATGTGAAGGGCGTGGATGTGGCGCTCGATGCGCTGCGCCACCTGCCACGCGACGTCCATTTGGCCATCGCCGGTGGGGGCGGTGAAGCGGCGACGCTGCGCTCATTGACCATTGCGCATGGCGTGGTGGATCGGGTCCATTGGCTGGGCGTCATGAATGACATGGCGCGTTTCTATCCGGCGCTCGATCTGCTGCTTGTGCCATCGCGGCATGAAGGCCTGCCCTTGGCGCCGCTGGAGGCCCAGGCTTGCGGCATTCGCGTGGTGGCGACGCGCGTGGGCGGCACCGCAGCCGGTATCTGCCCGGAGACCGGCTTTCTCGTGCCGCCCGAGAACCCGGAGGCCATGGCCGTCGCCATTCGCGCCGCCTTGGTCGTGGATGGCGACCCGCGCCCCTTCGTGCTGCGCGCCGCGAGCCTCGGCGCGGCTGCACGCGCATATCTGGGCCTCGCCGTATCAGTTTTCGCGCGTCCCATCGCAAGCTGCGAGGCAGCGCGCGAAAGCTGAACGGAACCCGCCTTGCACAGCCGCCTCCGAACCCTTCGGAGGCTTGGCTGCCATGGAAATCCTGCTCGCCCTGATCACGCTCGGCGCCATCGCGCTGATCCTTCACCATCATCTCGCCTGGCCGCTGATCCTGCGCCGCGCCGCCCGGCACGAGGGACCCTCGCCGACGCCCATCGCGCGCCATCTCCTGCCCTACATCACGCTGGTGATGCCCGCGCATAACGAAGCACTCTTCATTGCCCGCAAGATCGCGAACCTCGCGGCACTCGATTACCCGCGGGAGCAGTTGCACATCATCGTCGCGGCCGATGGCTGCACGGATGACACGGTGGCCCGCGCCCAGGCAGCGCTCCGGGAAGCGGGGCTCTCGGCCGAGGTCCGCGAATTCAGGCGCAACCGCGGCAAGGTCGCGGTACTGAACGAAGTGGTAGGGAGCCTGCGCGGCGGCATTGTCGCGCTTACGGATGTCTCGGCCCTGCTGCCCGCCGACGCGCTCCAGCGCATTGCGGCGCATTTCGCCGACCCCGAGTTGGGCGCGGTGGGCGGCACCTACCTGCTGGAGAAGGCTGGGTCAGCCGGAGAGGCAAAGTATTGGCGCTGGCAGGTGGCGGCGAAGCGTGGCGAAGCCGCGCTCGGCGCGCCGCTCGGCCTGCATGGCGCCTTCTGGGCCTTCCGCCGTGAGGCCTTCGAGCCGCTCGCGGCGGATACCATCAACGATGATTTCATCCTGCCCATGGGGATGGTGCTGCGTGGCTGGCGCGTGGCCTATGACGCGAGCATCCTGGTCCGCGAGGCCGAGCGCAGCAGCCCAGCCCAGGATCTGCGGCGGCGGCGACGTATTGCAGCCGGCAACATGCAGCAATTGCTGCGGCTGCTGCCGCTGCTGCACCCGCGCCATGCCGGCGTGGCGCTGGCCTTCCTCTCCGGCAAGGCGCTGCGGGTGATGATGCCACTTCTGATCGTCATCGCAGCACTCGGCACCGCGCTGCTGGCGCCGGGTTCCACCTTCTTCACTCTGCTCGCCATCACGGAGATCGCTGGCTTCGCGGCGGCCTTGGCAGGCCTGGCGCTGGGTGCCCGCGCCCCGCGCCTGCTCGCCTTCGCCGCCTATGCCCTGGCCGGACATGCCGCGAGCGGATTCGGCGCGGCACGCTACATGCTGAGCCGTCCCTCACAACCCTGGCGCCGCGCGGCGCAGTGACCTTCAAACCGGAGACGACCCCGATGCTCAATTGCGACCCGCCCCGTTCCATCCGCTTCGCGAAGCGCGCGATGGACATCACCGTGGCGCTGCTGGCACTGCTCATCACGCTGCCGCTCTGGCCAATCATCGCGTTGGCCATCAAGCTCGACAGCCCGGGACCCGTGCTGTTCCGCCAGCTGCGCATCGGCCGCGCCGAGGCGGACCGCGTGGTGCTCTTCGCCATGCTGAAGTTCCGCTCCATGCGCGCCGATGCCGAGAAGCAGACCGGCGCTGTCTGGGCGCAGCAGCGCGATCCGCGCATCACCCGCGTCGGCGCCTTCCTGCGGAAGTCTCGGCTCGATGAGATCCCGCAGCTGATCAATGTCCTGCTGGGCGACATGGCGTTGATCGGCCCGCGGCCGGAGCGGCCCGGCTTCTACCAGAAGCTCGACCGCGCCATCCCCTTCTTCGCCGAGCGCACCGGCGGCATTCGCCCCGGTATCACCGGCCTTGCCCAGGTGAACCAGGGCTACGACACCAGCCTCGACGACGTGCGCAACAAGGTGGCCTGGGATCATGCCTATGCCATGCGGCTGACAAGCTTGCGGGCTTGGCTGGGCACCGATCTCGGCATTGCGCTCCGCACGGTGGCCGTCATGGCAGGCGGGCGAGGACAATAGGATTCAGGCCTCGGGTGCGCCGCCTTCGGTCAGGCCGAGCGCGTTCAGCAAGGCCGCACGAGCGACGGGCTTGGAGAGATAGTCGTCCATGCCCGCCTCCATGCATTGCCGCTCATAGACGGGCCCGACTGCAGCGGTCAGGCCTATGATCCGCGTCCCGCGGTTCGGGCTGTGCCCGGCGCGGATGTTGCGGGTGGCCTCCAGCCCGTCCATCACCGGCATCTGCATGTCCATCAGGATGACGTCAAAACGGCGCTCACTCAGTTGGGCCAGCGCGAGCGCGCCGTTCTCGGCCAGCGTCACGCCCACGCCCGCCTGCTCCAGCATCCGTGTCAGCACGAACTGATTGACCGGATTGTCCTCGACCACGAGGGCCTGCAGGCGGGTGCTGATCTCGCTCTCCGCCACGGGCTCGGGCTCGGGCCCTGGCGTGCGGGGCCGAAAGGCGTGCCGCAGTGCCTCGCGCAGCCGGGCCGGCATCGCGGGCTTCAGAAGCATGGCGTCGAATAGTCCAAAGGGCGGCGGGCCCTCCGCGCCTTCGCCCGCACTGAGCAGGATCAGCCGGGGCTCGGCGCCACATTCGCCTCGAATCCTTTGGGCCAGCGGAAAGCCGCTTTCCGAGCGCAGGCGGCTGTCGATGATCACCGCGTCGAAGGGGCGGCCTTCGTCCCTGGCCTCGGCGATGCGGGCCAGGGCCAGCTCGGGGGTCTCAGCCTGGCTCGCTTCCATGCCGATGCCGCGCAACTGTCGCAGCATGATGCCGCGATTGATGGGCTGCGGCTCTACGACCAGGATGCGCCGGCCTCTCTCCGCCGGATCCGGCGCAGAGGCCAGCGGCGGCGCGGCGCGCGCGGCTACCGTGAAGCGGAAGACGCTGCCGCCGCCCGGGCGTGGCTCCGCCTCGATCCCGCCGCCCAGGATTTCCGCCAGCTTGCGCGAGATGGCCAAGCCGAGGCCAGTCCCCCCGAAGCGGCGACTGGTGGAGGCATCCGCCTGGGTGAAGCGCTCGAACAGCCTGGGAATCGTCGCTGGGTCGATGCCGATGCCGGTGTCGCTGACGGCGCAGGTCAGGCGCCAGCCGCCATCGGAGCCGTGCGGGGTGGCGGAAAGTGAAACGCGAATCCAGCCGTCATCGGTGAACTTTACGGCATTGCCGATCAGATTAAGCAGGATTTGCCGAAACCGCCCCGGGGCGCCGATGACGCGAGCCGGCACGCTCGGCTCGATCAGCCCGACCAGCTCGATATCCTTGACCGCGGCCCTGGGCGCGAAGAGCTCGATGATGTTGGTCACCTGCTCCTCGGGCGAGAAAATCTCGGACTCCAGCTCGATTTCGCCGGCCTCGAGCTTCGAGAAATCCAGCACGTCATTGAGCACAGTCATCAGGTGGTCGGCGGAGCTCTGGATCGTCTCCGCATAGCGGCGTTGCGTCTGGCTAAGGCGTGTTTCCATCAACAGGCCGCTCAAGCCGATCACCCCGTTCATCGGTGTGCGGATCTCATGGCTCATGGAGGCGAGGAACTCCTCCTTGGCCTTCGAGGCGCTGCGGGCCATTGCCTCGCTATTGGCCATGCGCTGGCCCTGCCGCAACAGGACCAGGAGCGCCGCTGCCGCGATGGCGGCCACGGCGATGCAGGCAAAAAGGAAGATCTGGAATTGCTCGCGCACCGGCTCCAGCACGTCGCGACGGCTCTCGGCGACTTCGATCACGATCGGCACCTGCCGGCTGACCGCGAAGCTGGCAGTCACCTGGCGACGATAAGCATCAAGCCCGGTGAAGGACCCTGCCTCGCGCCGGGGCAAAAAATCGCGGAAGAGCCAATTATCCGGAAGGGCCTGCCCGATGTCTTCGCCCATCCCATCACCCCGGGCCAGCATCACCCCGCCGAAGCCGTAGAGGCGGATGTCCATCCCGAAGGCCGTAGCCGGCAGGGCTGCGATCGCCGTCAAATATTCCGGGTTGATCAAGGCCACCGCGAACTCACCCCGGCTGTCTTCCGCCTCGGGCATGGGAAGGGCGAGTGGGACGGTCCAGCGGCTCCAGGGCCGCTGCATGCCGGGCGCGTCGAGAAGGCGGCCAGGCTGGGGCGGCAGCATGCGAAGGAGCGATACGGCGCCCTCGGCCCGAAGGCGCCGTAATTCGGCGAACCAGGGGCTGTCCCCAAAGTTCTGGCCGCTCAGACGCTGCGGCACGGATTGCACCACCTGCCCGCGTCCGTTCAGGACCAGCACGGCGCGGAGTTGGGGCATGTCCTAGATGAGGCTGACCAATTCGGGTGAAATGGCAAAGACTTCACCGCGCTGGGTGCGGGCGTAGACATCGGTCAGCACGAGGCTCACCGAGTCCAGTGTGCGGGAAACCTGGTCAGCCAGCCCGGTTGCGAGCGCCTGCGTCAGGCGCTCCGTATCCGTCACGGCGCGGGCCTCGCGACGTGAGGATTGCACGGTATAGGCGATGGAAAGGACGAGAATGACCAGCAGCAAAGCGGCCATCACGACAATGCGGTAGCCGAAGAGACCACCCCAGCGAGGCATCAGCAATGGGGCATCGGGCTTGGGCATGGGTGCCAGCTTCATCCGCAAATATGCAAGTGAGGCCGCACGATGCGCGATCCTTCCGCCTCAGGCCAGACAGAAGGTGGGAAGCGCAGAACAGGGAAGGCCAGCGCCCAGCGTCCGCCAGGCGCTGAGGCCATCAGTAATACCGGATGATGCCCGTCAGCACCCCCTGCACGGCGACCCGATCCGGGCCGAAAATCCGTGTTTCGTAGAGCTTGTTGGCAGGTTCCAGCGCGATGGAATTGCCGCGCCGCCGCAGTTTTTTCAGTGTCACTTCGATATTGTCGATGAGGGCCACGATGATATCGCCACTATCCGCCGAATTTGTTCGCCGGATGAGCGCCTTGTCACCATCCAGGATACCGGCCTCGACCATGGAGTCACCGGCAATCTCAAGCGCATAATACTCGCCAGCACCGAGCATGCTGGCCGGAACGTCGATCGCCTGGCCTTGATCGCGCAAGCCTTCGATCGGCGTACCGGCTGCGATGCGGCCCAGCAGGGACAGTGTCACCACGCCGGGCTGCTCGCGCCGTGGCGGCTGGCCGAACTGGCCCTGGATGACGCTGGCGCCGGCATCCTTGCTCTCGGCGATGGGCGCGGAAACCGGGGTGCCGGGCAGCTTGACGATTTCCAGCGCGCGCGCCCGATGCGCGCGGCGTCGCAGGAAGCCCCGTTCCTCTAGGGCGCTGATCAGCCGATGGATGCCGGATTTCGACTTGAGGGCAAGGCCGACCTTCATCTCGTCAAAAGATGGAGAAAAGCCGGTCGCCTGAAGATGTTCATGGATGAACATCAATAACTCATGTTGCTTGCGGGTCAGCATGCGAAACCAGCTTTCACGAAGGCGGACTGGCGGGAGGGCCGTCCGGAATGAGACGAACAAATCAGAAACTCTTGATCTGTTCTAGAAAGGTTCACGTCGCGTCGTCAATCACTTTTCGTTCCATCATGTGCGCCGTCAACGGCACGCTGCCTCGGCCTGTTCTTCGTGTCGGGGAGGGCGCAAGTGCTTTGCCATCACCCCAGGATGGGGGAGGATGGGTGAGGATGGTCGAGGCCGCCGTGGCCAGCTTCTTGGCAGGCGGGACTGAGGCTTCTTTGGCCTCGGCTTGGGTGGAGGTTTTGCGGTGTGAGCGTGATGGGTGGAGTCCTGCGGCATATCTCCGCATTGCCAGGCGGCTGTGCGCGCTCCGCGACTCGTCCTGCCGGATGAATGCGCTTGATCTCGAGAAGACTGCGCTTCGGCGGCACTGCCTCGCCTCCCGCCGTGCCGTGGCTGGCGCCGGGGAAGCCCTGCGGGAGGTCCTCCTGCGGGAGGTTCCGCCACCGCCGGCTTCGGTGATCGGGGGGTTCTGGCCGATGGGCAGCGAGATCGACACGCGCCCCTTGCTGGAAGCCCTCCTGGCCCGCGGGCATGTGATCGCCTTGCCGGTCACGCCTCCGCGCGGCAATCCCCTGACCTTCCGCCCCTGGTCGCCAGGCATGATCATGGCGCGCGGGCCCATGGGGACGCAGCATCCGGCTGCCGGCCCCCCGATCACGCCCGATTGGCTCATTATTCCGCTGCTGGCCTTCGACCGTTCGGGCGCGCGGCTGGGTTACGGCGGGGGGTATTACGACCGAACCCTCGCCCTGCTACGCGAGGCCGTGGCCATCGGTGTGGCCTATGCCGCGCAGGAGATCCCCGAAGTGCCAACCGGCCCGCATGATGTCCGCCTCCATGCCATCGCGACGGAGCAGGGGTTGATCCGGGCGTGAGGATCCTCTTCCTCGGCGATATCGTGGGCCGTTCCGGGCGCGATGCCCTGTGCCAGCGCTTGCCGGGACTGCGCGAACAACTCGACCTGGACCTTGTCGTGGTCAATGGCGAGAACGCTTCGCATGGCTTCGGCCTGGCCCCTGACATGGCGAGGGCCTTTTTCGCCGCCGGCACGGATGTCATCTCCCTGGGCAACCATGCCTGGGATCGTCGGGAAATCATCCCCTATCTGGGGGAGGAAAGGCGGATCATCCGTCCGGCGAATTTCCCGCCGGGCACGCCTGGTTCCGGTGCCGTGGTCGTGGACGTCAGGGGGGGGCGGAAGGCGCTGGTGATGAACGTCATGGGCCGGCTCTTCATGGACCCGCTGGATGATCCCTTTCGCGCTGTCCAGTTTGAGTTGCAGCGCCATACGCTAGGCCGTTCCATCCAGGCCGCCATCATCGATGTGCATGCCGAGGCGAGCAGCGAGAAGCAGTCCTTCGGCCACAGCTTCGACGGGATGGCGAGCCTGATCATCGGTACTCACACCCATGTGCCCACGGCCGATCACCAGATCCTGCCTGGCGGCACGGCCTATCAGACCGATGCCGGCATGTGCGGCGACTACGACAGTGTCATCGGGATGCAGAAGGGCGGTGCCGCCATGCGCTTCTGGAAGAAGATGCCGGGCGAAAAGCTGGCGCCAGCCGATGGCGACGCCACCCTCTGCGGCCTCTACGTCGAGACGGATGATGCGACGGGGCTTGCCCTGCGCGTGTCCCCCCTACGCCTCGGTGGCCGGCTCAGCCAGGTCATGCCGGAGGTGGTTTAGCGACCGGCGGCCTGTGGGACACCTCTCGGCGCCGGCTGCCTTGGGGCATGGAGGATGACCTTGCCGCCGCGCCCGATGCCGGGCGCGTCGCCTGCCTGGATTTCATGCCTGACTGACGCGCCGCTTTGCTGCGTCGGCGTGCATCAGGGCCGATCCGATGGTGACTCTGCATCCGCCTGGCCCCTCCGCGCGTCATGCTGGCATGCTGAGCCTCGCCATCCGTCTTGCCTGCCTGGTTCCCACCCTCGCCGGGGCGCCGGGGCGTTGCTGGGTGTGTCCGCGTTGGGCGAGGCAGGCGGCCCGGCCACAGGCAGCCACCTGCGCTACCTCTCGGGCCTGCTGATGGGCATGGGGGTTTGCGCCTCCTGGTGTGCCGGGGATTTGCGGCGGCGCGGCGGGGCCTTCACGGCGCTGTGCGCGATCTTTGTTCTGGGCGGCGCGGCGAGGGCATGGGGCTTGGTGATGGAGGGCGTTCCGCCTTGGCCGCATCGGGCGGCTCTCGGGATGGAGTTGGGCGTGGTGCCGACGCTGTGGCTGGTCGTGCGGAGGGCGCATGGAAAGCGCGCCTGGGTTTGGTGTTGGTGGCTTGGCTGCTGGCAGCGGCAGGACCCGGCCGCGGCGTGGGAAAGCGCGGCGGGCAGCTGGGCCTGCTCGAGGTGCAGCGCTGACGGCGTGCCTGCTTCCCAAACGCGTCGTGCCGCGCGACACATGCGGCATGGATGACCCTTGCCGCCTCTACCTCATCACGCCGCCGGTCCTTCCGCCGGGATTCGGGGATCAGCTCGCTGCCGCCCTCGATGCGGGCGACGTCGCCTCCCTGCAGCTCCGGCTGAAGGACGCGCCGCGCGATGAGGTGAAGCGTGCCATCGCGCGGCTCATGCCGATCGCGCAGGCGCGGGACGTGGCCTTCCTGCTGAATGACGACGCGCCGCTGGCCGCCGAGATGGGCTGCGATGGCGTGCATCTGGGCCAGTCCGATGGCGATCATGCGGGCGCGCGGATGCTGCTCTCCGGGAAAATCCTCGGTATCACCTGCCATGCATCCCGCCACCTGGCGATGACCGCGGGCGAGATGGGTGCCGATTATGTGGCCTTCGGCGCCTTTTTCCCGACGAGGACGAAGGAGACGCAGCATGTGGCTGGCGTTGATCTTCTCGAATGGTGGAGCGAATTGATGGAGGTGCCTTCGGTCGCCATCGGCGGCATCACGGCGGAGAATTGCGCACCACTGGTCCGTGCGGGCGCGGATTTTCTGGCGGTGGTGGGCGCCGTGTGGAACCATCCGGAAGGTCCTGGCGCCGGCGTGCGGCAAATGAACCAGGCCATCCGGGAGGCGCCCCATGGAGCTTGAATGTGATGGAGCTTGAGTTCGAAACCTGCGACGTTTTCACCGCCACCCGCTTCGGCGGCAACCCTCTGGCCCTGGTCTATGGCGCCGATGGTCTGGAGACCGGGGCCCTTCAGGCCCTTGCGCGCGAGTTCAACCTCTCGGAAACCGTCTTCATCCTTCCGCCGGAGCGTGAGCCCGCCGACGTGGCGCTCCGCATCTTCACGCCAGGGCTGGAGTTGCCCTTCGCCGGCCATCCCAATGTCGGGGCGGCGGTCATGATCGCGCGTCGCATCGGGCATGTGGGTGACCAGTTGGTGCTGGAGCAGCCGGCCGGCCATGTCACGGCCTGGCTGACGCGCGGGGCGGGCGGCCTGCCCATGGCAGCCGAAGTCGAAGCCCCGCGTGTGCTGACCATCGGCGCGACGCTCGACCGCGCTGCCATTGCTGCCTGCGCCGCCCTGCCCGAGAGCGCGATCCATGTGAACGCCCATCCGCCGCTGATCGCCGGCTGTGGCGTGCCCTTCGCGATTGCCGAGGTGGAGGATGTCGATCAACTCGCTGCTGCTACGCCTGATATCCTGGCCATGCGCAAATGCTTCGGCCCTTTGGCGAGCCCGCCGGTCGGGCTGCTGCTGCATACACCGCTTGGCGTAGGGCGCCGGCGTGCGCGCATGTTCGCGCCGCTGAACGGCGTGGTAGAGGACCCGGCGACGGGCGGCGCCAATGTGGCGCTGGCCGGGCTGCTGCTGCACCTGGCCGGCGGCTCGACCCTCGCGCTCGAGGTAGAGCAGGGCGGTGAAATGGGGCGGCCAAGCCTGCTTGTCCTCGCCGCGCGCCGCGAGCCGGACGGCGCGATCCGCGTGCGGGTGGGTGGGGGTGTGGTGCCGGTGTCACGCGGTGTGATCAGTCTTTGATGGAGGAGTTGGACTTCTTTCGCGCGCTGCACAGGCCGGGTGAGTTGCTGGACATCGGCGCGCATGACGGTCTGCTGACCCTTCCACTGGCTCGGCTGCCAGGCGCCCAGGTGCACGGTTTCGAGCCCTTGCCCAGCGCCATGGCGCGGCTGCGCGCAGCGCTTGTGGCGCAGTATGGTGAAATCCCCGCGCATGTGACCCTGCATGCCGCGGCGCTGGGCGCCACGGCTGGAGAAGCGCTGCTGACCATGCCCGTGCTGGATGGCGTGGCGCAGGAGCAATGGGCCAGTATCTCCAAGGATTACGCCGAGCATCACAGCGTGACGACTGAGGCTTATCGGGTGCCGATGGTCGCGCTCGATAGCCTGGATCTACGGCAGGTGACGGCGATCAAGCTCGACGCCGAGGGGGCCGAGCAGGAAGTGCTGGAAGGGGCGCGGCAGACGCTCACGCGCTGCCGCCCGGTGCTGTCGGTGGAAATTGAAGAGCGCCATCGTCTCGGCAGCACGCGGGATGTTCCGGCACTGCTGGCGGGGCTCGGCTATGCCGGATTCTACTGGCACGCGGGCGCGCTGCATCCGCTTGCCAGTTTCAACGCCGCCACCATGCAGGTGGCGAGCCCTGACCCCGCGGTTTTTGCGGCGTCGGAGCCATACATCTTCACGTTCTTTTTCCTGCCGGTCGAATCGGCCGACCGTGACTCACGGCGCATCGCTTCAGCTCGGTCTTGAGCTGAAGCGTGGATCGCCGCTTGGGTGGTTACCGTCAGCGCGCCCGGTAGGGGCGGTGGCAATCGCCGCAGGCTGCGCCTGTGGCCTGCACGGCCGCCTGGAAATTCGCGACATTGCCGGAGGCAGCGGCCTCACGCAGCGCCGTCAGGCGCGGACCCATCGCGGTCAGCGCGGCGTCAAAGCCGGCGCGGTCGGTCCAGATCGCAGGCAGGGCGCGCGTATCGAGGCCCGCGGCGCCTTGCTGCGTGCCGGCCGGGAAGCGGGGGCCGACGGTCGCGAACCAGGCCTGGATGGCTGCAATGCGCTGCACCGTTTCACGCGGGTCGCCGCCCGCGCGGGCCACGCCGGCAACGGCGGTCATGTTTTCGCCCGCAGCCTTGAAGCCCTCTCGGCGTTCCGTCACCACGGCGCCGAGGTTGGTCTGCGCGATCGCGCCACCCATCATCGCCACCAGTCCAAGCCCAGCCAACCAAAGCTTCATGCGATCTCTCCTCGCGGGTGCCGGGGGGATGTCCTTCCGGCCTTGTCATTCTTCCATGGTCTGTCTTGCCGAGGAAGCGTCATGCGGCTAATACCCCCTCCACAGGCGTCGGAGTGTAGCTCAGCCTGGTAGAGCACCGTGTTCGGGACGCGGGGGCCGGAGGTTCGAATCCTCTCACTCCGACCAATTCTGCCAGCCTCTTGCGCCGCGGTGAAGCACTTCATACCGTCCGGGCAGGCACTTCGAACCAGAAAATGCTGCCTTGGCCTGGCGTACTGTCGAAGCCGATCACACCGCCCATCAATTCCGTCACGTGTCGGCAGATGGCGAGGCCTAGGCCAGTCCCGCCATAGCGACGCGTGCTCGAGCTCTCGGCTTGGCTGAAGCGCAAGAAAAGCCGTGGGCGCAGTTCCACGGGAATACCGATACCCGTATCGCGCAGCTCCACCCGGACCATGCCACTCGCCGCATCCTTGGGCTTCCAGCCGACCGTCACTTCGATACCGCCGGCATCCGTGAACTTCACCGCGTTGTCGCTGAGATGGCCGAGCAACTGCGCCACGCGGGCAGGGTCGATGCGCAGGCTGGCTGGTAATTCGGGGGCGATGTCGAGGTTCCAGCCGAGCCCCTTGCGGCGGGCGGCGGCGGCGGCCGGGGCCAGCGGCGGAGCGAAGAGGCCGCGCGCCGGGACCAGCAACGGGCGCAATTGCGTGCCGCCCGTCTCGAACAGCGACAGTTCCAATACATCATTGATCAGGCGAAGCAGCTGCTGGCCCGAATCGAGAATGGCCGCGATGGCTTCGCGATCCTCGGCCGAGCGTTCGGGTGTGTCGAGCACCTGCGCCATGCCGAGGATGCCGTTCAGCGGCGTGCGAAGCTCGTGGCTCATATTGGCCAGGAACTCGCTCTTGGCACGGGTGGCGATTTCGGCCTTGTCCCGTGCTTCGCGCAGCTCGATTTCGCGCAGCCGGGCGTTCTCGAGCAGCACGGCCTGCGCCGCCTCGCTGGCCATCAGGGCGCGCAGGCGCTCCCGCATGGCCTCGGCCATTTGGCTGAAGGTAACGGTGAGGCGGGCCACCTCGTCCTGGCCGCGCGCCTCCAGCTTGATGTCGTAATCACCGTCGCGGATCCGCCCTGCCGCTGCCTCCAGACGGCCCAGGGGCCGGAACAACATCCGATTGCCCAGTTCCACCAGCGGCACAAGCAAGGCCAGCGCGGCCAGGCCGACCAGCAACGCCCCTTGCAGCAAAGCCTCATGCGCTGCCTGGAGCGGCATGCGGGAGAGGCCGAAATGCAGGGTGCCCAGCCGCTGGCCGGCCAGCGAGATCGGGACGGTGTAGAGCTGCCGCTGTTCGCCGTTGGCCATGGTGAAGCGCCCGGGCCGGGGCATGCCGTCACCAAAGGACCAGCCCTCGCTGGAGATGAGTTGCCCGCGTGCGTCGAGCAGCACCATGTGGGCGAAGCTGCCGGAGGCGACACCCTCCCGCAGCACCGCCTGCACAGTGGCGTAGTCCCGCTCGGCCATTGGGGCGGCCAGGGCGGCTTCCAGAATGGGGCACACCGCGATGGCGCGGGCCTGTAGCTCCGCCTCCAGGGTGCGCAGGACCAGCCTGTCCTGCATAAAGGTTAGGACGCCCGCCAGAGCCAGGAGAGCAAGGGCGGCGAGACCGAAAAGCTTCAGCCGAAGCGGGAGCCGCGCGAGCATCGGGGGTCTGGCGGCCCCCTGGCTCAGCCGGCGCGGAGGAAAGCGCGGGTTTCTGCGACGACGTCGTCCAGCTCGGCCAGATCGGCCGGCGTGACGGGGCGAATCGCATTGAAGCCCGTCGCGGCAAAGAATTGGCTGGCCGCGGGGGTGCCTGGGAAGCGTGCGATGGCCGCGCTGATACGCTGCGCGTCGCGATCCGTCACCTGCGGCCCGAGCAGGACAAGAAACCCAGGGACGCGGATGAACTCCTGCCAGACGACCAGGTTTTCCCGGATGTCGGCGCGGATGGCGTTGAACTCCCCGCGGCTCATCACCGCCGCGCGGGTCTCGGCGGTGTTCAGCAGCTGGGCCAGGCTGTCCTCGTTGCGGGCATGGGTGGCCGCGGCGTCGCGCCCGATCTCAAACCCCTGCGCGCGCAGCCAGTGGATGAACTTCAAGGCGACCAGGGATTGCGGATTGGTCATGGCGATGGTCAGCCCGCGCAGTTCGGTGGCCTGGGTCAGGGGCCGCCCGCGCAAGGTCACGATCAGGCCCGGGATACGCGGTTCGTAGATCGCGATGGGCCGGAGCCCGGCGTCGAGCTGTGCCACGCGGCCGAGGTTGGCTGCCGTGACGACCACGCCGTAGGCACCGGCGATGCTGCGCTCGTGGAAGGCCTGCAGGCCAGGGGCCGTGACCACTTCGACGGGGCGGCCGAGCTCCTGCTCCAGGAAGCCCCGGAAGGGCTGGTATTGCCCCACCAGGACGCGTGCGCTGACATTGGGCATGATGCCGAATTGCAGGGGCACCGGTTGCGCCCATGCACGCTGCGGGCCTATCTGGGTCGTGCTCGCCAGGAGGGCGAGGATCCCGACGCCGCGGCGGGTGGTCGGATTCGTCAAGGCCGTCCTCTCGTCTCCGCCCTGGATCAGAGTTCCAGAGCGCGGAGCAGAGCAATACCCGGAGACGCTGGCGAAGCCAAATGCAATCCGACTGACGACCGACCGGGCGAGGCGCGTCCGACCCTATTGGTCACCTTGAAGCAGCCCGGAAGACAAACCGGCGCGACAACCCGAAGTTGATGAACATTCCCGCGAGCGAGCCGGCCGCCACCCCAAGGACCGGATGTTGTGCAACGGCCTGCACGGTGGCGATGAGCGCCGCATAGGTGCCGTAGTTGGCAGCGAAGCCCACCAGGTTCAGCAGGAGGAACCGCCCCCATTGCGCAACCATGGGCGCATCGCGCGGCGCAGCACGGAAAGTCCAGGCGCGGTTCAGCGCGAAGGTCGTGCTGGCCGCCGCCAGATAGGAGAGCACACGCCCGCCATACGGGCCGAGGCCCAGCGCCATCAGGGCGAGCAGCACGGCGGAATCCACCAGAAAACCCACCGTGCCGACCACGCCGAAGCGGAGAAACTGCTGGATCATGTTGCGCATCATTCGCTTTTCGGCGTCCGGCATGGCGCAATTGCGGCGCCGGATTATGCTTGGCCTCGCAAGGTGTGAGGTGGCGATGATCGGTCTGGTGGGCCTGGGGCAGATGGGCGGCGCGATGCTGCGGCGGCTCCGCGCGGAAGGGCAGGGAGTGCTGGGCTATGACCTCGATCCCGCCCTGCGCGAGGCGGCTCGCGCGGCGGGTGCCGTCGCTTGCGCCTCGGCGGCAGGGGTGGCCGCCCCGCTGGTGCTGCTCTCGCTGCCCCATGCGCGGGCAGTGGAGGCCGTGCTGGCCGCGCTTCTGCCGAACATGCCGCCCGGTACCGTGATCGCGGATACCTCCACCATCGAGGCGGCCGAGGCACGGCGCTTTGCCGACCGCGCCAATGCGGCCGGCATCGCCTATCTGGACACGCCGGTTTCGGGCGGGCCGGGGGGCGCCGCGTCGGGGCAGCTTGCGATGATGGTGGGCGGGTCCCTCGCGGCGCTGGATCGTGCGCGCCCATCGCTGATTTTGCTGGCGGCGCGCATCGTCCACGTCGGCGCCAGCGGCGCGGGTCAGGTGGCCAAGCTCGCCAACAACCTGTTGGTTGCAACGCATCTCGCCGCCGCGGCCGAGGCGCTGCGCATGGCGGCAAGCGCCGGCGTCCCGCCCGAAGCCCTCCTGCCGGTGATCAACGCCGCCTCCGGCCGCTCGGCTGCGACGGAGGTGAACTGGCCGCGCTGGATTGCGAGCGGCACCTTTGATTCCGGTTTCACGGCGGGGTTGATGCGCAAGGATGTGCGGCTCGCGCTGGCACTGGCGGGCGAGGTAGGGGCGGAGTTGGCCGTCTGTGGCGCGGCGGCGCGGGCCTGGGAAGGCTCGGCGGTCGCGGATGGGGAGGAGTTCAATCGCGTGGCCGCGGCCATTTTTCATGCGTGACTCAAGGCAAGGCCATGCGTTGGCCCGCGTGTCAGGCGCGCATGACCCCATGTCTTCGTGGGGTGGCTTGAGGCAAAGCCCGGATTTCGGCCGGGCTGAGCTGTAACGGAGGATGCCCTGGTGCAACCCGCGGATATCTTCCCTTGGGGCGATGATGTCGGATCTCTCTCGCCTCGCCCTGGCATGAGCCCCGCCCAGTGCGTGCTGCAGGCCCAGCTCGATTCCTGGTTCGGTGGTACGATTCCTGGCGCAATCATCGCGGGGGTGGGGCAGCCCGGCGCGGGGGCGGCAATGGCGCTCGTAGATCCGGCCACGGGCGCCCTGCTCACGGAATATCGCGTGGCCGGCGCGGGCCTCGCCGCATCGGCCGCGCGGCCCGCGCCAGAATGGGCCACGCTGACCGGGGCAGAGCGCGGGCGCCGACTTTGGTCGCTCGGCGCGGCCATTCGCGCCGAAGCCGAGGCCCTGGCGCTGGCGGAATGCGTGAACACCGGCAAGCCGATCCGCGACGCGCGGGCCGAAATCGCTCGCGTAGCGGAGATGGCGGAGTACTATGCCGGCTGGGCCGACAAGATCGAAGGCCGGACCATTCCTGTGCCCAGCGGCCACCTGGTCTATCTGCGGCCCGAGCCCTTCGGCATCGTGCTCGCCATCACGCCCTGGAACGCGCCACTCTTCACCGCAGGCTGGAACGCGTTTCCAGCCTTGGCGGCAGGGAACGCGGTGGTCCTGAAGCCCTCCGAATACACGCCCGTGACATCGCTGCGCCTGGCGCAACTCGCGCACGCCAACCGGCTGCCGCTGCAAGTGGTGGCGGGCGGCGCCGAGGAGGCGGAGGCATTGATCGCCGCTGATGCGGTGCAGAAGCTCTGCTTCGTGGGCGGGCCCGCCACGGGGGCGCGTGTCGCGGCTCTTTGCGCCGCGCGCACCTTACCGCATGTGCTGGAACTTGGCGGCAAGAGCGCCAACATTGTTTTCGCCGATGCGGATTTCGCGGCCGCGGTGCGGGGCGCGCAGCAGGCGATCTTCGCCGGCGCCGGGCAATCCTGCGTGGCGGGCTCGCGTCTCCTGGTCGAGGACAGCATCGCCGATCGCTTCGTGGCCGCACTGGTGGAGGCAATGGGCCGTATCCGCATGGGGGACCCCCTGGACGAAGCCACGGAGCTCGGTCCCATCGCCCATGCGCGGCAATGCGGGCATGTCCGCGCCATGGTTCTGGAGGCGGCGGCCGAAGGCGCGCGGGTGATGGCCAGGGCGGTGCCGGAGGCGGGCTGCTTCGTGGCACCCACTATCCTCGATGGGCTGGCCGAGGGCGCCACGGCGGTGCGCGAGGAGATTTTTGGCCCCGTCGTCGTGGTGCAGCGCTTCACCAGTGAGGCCGAGGCGATCCGGCTTGCCAATGCCACGCGCTTCGGCCTGGCGGGCGCGGTCTGGACGCGGGATGGCGCGCGCGGGCATCGGGTTGCGGCGGCGCTGCGGGCGGGTACGGTCTGGGTGAATGGCTATCGTACCATCCATGTCTCGGTGCCGTTTGGCGGCTTCGGTGCCTCGGGGCATGGGCGGTCCTCCGGGCTGGAAGCGCTCACTGAATATGTGCAGATGAAGGCAGTGTGGGTCGAAACCCGGCCGGAACCCGTGCTAGGATTTGGACACAAACCATCGGGAGAGATTTCATGATCCAACGCCGCCAGATCTTGGCCGGCGCGGCCGCCCTGCCCGCCGCTAGCCTTGCCGCCCCCGCCATGGCGCAGCCGGCGCAGAACCGCGTGCTGCGCTACGTGCCGCATGCGAACCTGCCCAACATCGACCCCTTCACCAACACCGCCTTCGTGGCGCGCGACCACGCCTTCCTGGTCTATGACCAGCTCTACGGCATGGACGAGCAGTTCCGCCCGCAGCCGCAGATGGCCGAGGGCCATGTGGTGGAGAATGACGGCCTGCTCTGGCGCTTCACCCTGCGCGAGAACCTGCGCTTCCATGACGGCTCGCCGGTGCGCGGGCGGGACTGCATCGCCTCCATCCGCCGCTGGGGCCGGCGCGACGCCTTCGGCCAGGTGCTGATGAGCCGTGTGGCGGACATGACCGAGGTGAGCGACCGCGTCTTCACCATCCGGCTGAACACGCCCTTCCCGAAGATGCTGGAATGCTTCGCGAAGGTGACGACGAGCTGCCTCTTCATCATGCCCGAGCGGCTGGGCAATGTGGACCCCTTCACCAACATCACCGAGGCGGTGGGCAGCGGCCCCTATCGCTTCATCCAGAATGAGTGGGTGCCGGGCTCGCGCCTCGCCTATGCCCGCCACGCCGACTACGTGCCGCGCCAGGGCGCGGCCTCGATGACGGCGGGCGGCAAGGTTACGCATTTCGACCGCGTGGAATGGCTGATCATGCCGGATGCCGCGACGGCCTCCGCGGCGCTCCAGTCGGGCGAGATCGACTGGTGGGAGCAGCCGACGGCCGACCTTTTCCCGCTGTTCCAGCGTGGCGCGGCCGCGCGGAATGTGCGGGTGGACATCATCAACGGCACGGG
>NZ_JAIEQY010000258.1 GCF_019747315.1 Roseococcus sp.
CCGGCGCCGCGGGTGCCGCCGCCGCCGCGCGCCCGGCCGCCGCGGGCGGCTTCCTCTCGCGCAACCCGATGATGGCCGGCCTCATGGGCGGGCTGCTCGGCGCCGGCATCTTTGGCTTGCTGGCCGGTGGCGGCTTCTTCTCGGGCCTGGGCAGCCTCGCCGGGATCATGGGCTTCCTGTTCCAGCTCGCGATCATCGGCGGCCTCGTCTTCCTTGCGGTGGCCCTGTTCCGCCGCTTCCGCCAGCAGCCCGCCCCGGCCGGCATGCCCAACAGCATGATGCGCGAGCAGCAGGACGCCCCGCGCAGCCCGATGATGGGCGGCGGCATGGGCCGTGGCCCAGCGCAGCCGGTGGACGAGGTCGGCATCCAGGCGGCCGACTTCCAGGCCTTCGAGCGCAACCTCGTCGAGATCAACGCCGCCTGGTCGCGTGAGGACGTCTCGGCCCTGTCGCGCCTCGCGACGCCGGAGATGGTGCAGTTCTTCCGCGACGACTATGCGGCGCTGGCCGAGCGTGGCTGGAAGAACGAGACGCGCGACGTGAAGCTCGAGCAGGGCGACCTGGCCGAGGCCTGGAACGAGGGCCCGCGCGACTACGCCACCGTCGCCATGCGGATGAGCCTCGTGGATTGGACGCGCGACGTGAAGACCGGCGCCATCACCGAGGGCGACCCGAATGCCCGCACCGAGCAGACCGAGCTCTGGACCTTCGTGCGCGTGCAGGGCGGCCCCTGGGTGCTCAGCGCGATCCAGCAGACGCAGTAAGCAGGCAGGTCTTCGGGCCTGATGCCCCCCGGCTCGCGAGGGCCGGGGGTTTTTTTATGCGCGCGCGGCATGCTGCACCGCACGGTCTTGCGGCGGTGCAGCACGGGATTGCGTTGCAACCTGCGCGGGCGATGGCGCAGGCTTCCCCTCTTGGTTTCGACTTGGGTTTTCAAGCTGGGAGAGGAAAAAACACCATGGTGATTTCCAACATCCTGCGCGGCAAGGGCAGCCAGGTCATCTCCGTCCGCACCGGTGATTGCATTGCCTCCATCACCCGCACGCTGGCGCAGCACCGCATCGGCGCCGTGCTGGTGGTGGAAGCGGATGGCACCGTGCTCGGCATCGTCAGCGAGCGTGACATCGTCCGCGCCATGGCCGCGATGGGCGAGGCGGTGAGCCGCATGACCGCCGGCCAGCTGATGACGCGGGTGCTGCACACGGTGACGCCGCACAGCTCCGTCCAGGAAGCGCTGCAGACCATGACGGACCGCCGCGTGCGCCATCTGCCGGTGCTGGATGGCGAAGGCCACCTGGTCGGCATGGTCTCGATCGGTGACCTGGTGAAGGCACGCATCGCCGAGGCCGAGCAGGAGACCGAGGAACTGAAGCACTACGTCGCCACTGCCGGCTGAGCCGGCCAAGCTCGCTCCGGCTGAGCCGGCCAAGCTCGCTCCGGCTGAGCCGGTCAGGCTTGCGCTGACGCAAGGACGACGGCCCGCCGGCATGATCCGATGCATCCATCGCATTGGAGACACGACATGAACCATCGCCACCGCAAGATCCTGCACGCAATCTTCGCGCATCCGCTGAATCACAACCTCGACCCCAAATCCGTCGAGAACCTGCTGACGGAGCTGGGGGCGGAGCTGCATCACGCCGGCAGCGGCGCCCTGCGCATCACGCTGAACGGCGCGCAGGACAGCGTGCATCTGGGCCCGCATTCCATCGCGGGTGACCAGGTGATGCGACTGCGCAAGCTGATCGATGCGGCGGGGGTGGAGCCGGAGCGGGATTACCCGCTTTAGCCCCTCCCGGCCCCCTCAACCCCCCGGCTAGAGCATGTTCCGTTCGCAAGGGCTCACGTCACCAGCTCTAGCCCATTGTTTTCCGAGCATCTTTTCCAAACGATCCCGTTTGAACGGATGATGCTCTAGCCATTCCCGCCCGTCAGGGTCTGGTTGGCCAGGCGCTCCGCCAGCTTCGCCACGGCGGTGTGGTCCTCGCCGGGGCCCAGATGCGTCGCTGCCGCCGCCCATAGCTCACGCGTCAGGGCGGAGAGCGGGGTGGGCACGCCGGCTTCCTTGCCGACCTCGATGGCGATGGAGAGATCCTTCACCATCAGGTCCAGCCCGAAGCCGGAATCGAAGCGGCGCGAGAGCACGAATTGCCGGAATTTCTTCTGGGTGGAGTTGTTCATGCCGGTGGAGCTGTTCAGCACATCCACCATCAGCCCCGG
Source organism: Roseococcus sp. (assembly GCF_019747315.1). Classification (GTDB taxonomy): domain Bacteria; phylum Pseudomonadota; class Alphaproteobacteria; order Acetobacterales; family Acetobacteraceae; genus Roseococcus. The sequence continues at coordinate 2,221 of NZ_JAIEQY010000258.1, forward strand.
CTCCAGCCCCAGCTTCTGGCCGATGAGCAGCGCCTCGATGCCGATCAGGAAGCCGCCGGCGCTGACCAGGTTGTTCAGCGCCTTCATCGCCTGGCCGGCGCCGATCCCGCCACAACGGTGCAGCGAGGTGCCCATGGCGCGCAGGATGGGCTCGGCCGCGTCGAGATCCGCCGCCTCGCCGCCCAGCATGATCGCCAACTCACCGGATTTCGCGCGCGGCACGCCGCCGGAGACGGGGCCATCCACCATGCGGATGCCGCGCGTCGCCAGCCGCGCCGCGATCTCGCGCGTGCGGCTGGGATTGCCGGAGGTCATGTCGATGAAGAGCGCGCCTTCCGGCAGGGCCGGCAGCACGGCATCGGCGACAAGCGCCACCTCCTTGCTGGTGGGCAGGATGCAGAGAAAGGCCTCGGCGCCCTTCGCCGCTTCGGTGGGGGAGGCGGCGGCCTGGCCGCCGATCTCGCCGACAAAGCGCGCCACCCGCTCGGCCGAGATGTCGCTGACGGTGACATCAAAGCCGGCCTTGACCAGATTGGCGGCCATCGGCCAGCCCATATTGCCGATGCCGGCAAAGGCGACGCGCTTCATGGCCTACTTCTTCGCCTTGGGGGCGGCGGGCTTCTTCACACCGGGCTTGGCGGCGGCGACCTTCTTCGGCGCAGCGACGGCCTTGGGCGCGGCCTTCGGCTTCTTCGCAGGCTTGGGTTCCTTGGGCTTGATCGCGCCCTCGGCCAGCAGAACCTCATGCGTCGCCTTGAAGGCGTCGAGTGCCGCGGGGATGCCGCAATAGGCGGCGGCGTGGCTCAGCGTCGCGCGGATTTCGTCGACGCTCACGCCATTGGCCAGCGCGCCCTTCACATGCAGCTTCACCTCGGGAATCTTGCCGAGTGCCGTGAGCATGGCGAGGTTGATGATGGAGCGCGTCTTGCGGTCCAGCGTCGGGTCGCCCCAGGCCATGCCCCAGGCCCAGCTGGTGGTGATGCGCTGGAAGGCCATCATGAAGTCGTCGGCCTTGGCCATGCTGGCATCCACATATTCGGCGCCGAGCACGGCGCGGCGGATGGGCAGGCCCTTCTTGAAGAGCTTGTCGTCGTCGAGTGCCATGGAGATTTCCCCTTCGTTCCAGGATGTCGCAGGCTACGCGCCGGCTGAAACGGGTCAATGGGAGGCAGGCATGTTCTTCGAGGGATTCACGCTCGAAACGCGGTTGGTGGATGGCATGGCGGTGCGCTTCCGGCGCGGCGGCAGCGGCCCGCCCTTGCTGCTGCTGCACGGCAACCCGCAGACGCATGCGATGTGGCACCGCGTGGCGCCGCAGCTGGCGCAGCGCTTCACCGTCATCGCCGCCGATATCCGTGGCTATGGCTTCTCCGCGAAGCCCGGCCCCAGCGCCGACCACGCGCCCTATTCCAAGCGCGAGATGGCGAAGGATGTGGTGGGGCTGATGCGGGAGCTGGGCTTTGAGAGCTTCAGCGTCGTCAGCCATGACCGCGGGGCGCGGCTGGCGCATCGCCTGGCGCTGGATCACGCGGACCGTGTCGAGAAGCTCTGCGTGATGGATATCGTCCCCACGCTGCATCATTTCGAGCATGCCGACATGGCCTTCGGCCTCGGCTACTATCATTGGTTCTGGTTCGCCCAGCCGCATCCGGGGCCGGAGACGCTGATCAGCCAGGATGTGGAGGTCTGGTTCGACATCCACACCTCGCGCGAGCCCAAGGATCGCAGCTTCTTCCACCCCGAGGCGCGGGCCGATTACCTGGCGGCACTGCGCCTGCCGGGCACCGTCACCGCCATCTGCGAGGATTACCGCGCGGCGGCCGGTATCGACCTCGTGCATGACCGCGCCAGCCGCGCGGCGGGCGAGCGGTTGGCCTGCCCGGTGCTGGCGCTCTGGGGCGCCAAGGGGAAGATCGGGCAATGGTATGAGCCGCTGGCGGTGTGGCGCAGCTATGCCAGCGGGCCGGTGAGCGGCCAGGCGGTGCCGAGCGGGCATTACCTGGCGGAAGAGGCGCCTGAGGAAGTTTTGGCGGCGTTGGGGGAGTTTCTGGGATAGAAAAAAGGGCCTCCGGCGGCTGGGGCCAGGGCCCCAGACCCCGATTATTGGCGCAGGACCGGGGGAAGCAACGCTGTCGGGCGGTTCGCCGCCGTGCAGTGGTCGTTGTCGCGGCGGCGGACGCCGAAGCGCAGGCCGGTGGGGTCCAGCGCGATCAGGTCATGATCCTCGCGGCACTGGGCGACGGGCTTCCAATTCGCGCAGCCGGTGAGGGAGATATCCACCTCCTGGTTCGGGCGCAGGTTGCAGTCGCCGAAGCCGAAGGCGCGGATCAGGGCGGGATCCTCGGTCAGCAGGGTCACGAATTTTGCGTCCTCGTAGAACACCGCCTCGAAGGCGCCCGGCACGGCGGCGGAGTCTGCGCCGATGCGGTAGGGGCCATGGGTGCGAAAGCGAAAGGTGGGGCGCAGCATTTGTGGGTCCAGGGCATGGGTGAAGACCAGGCTCCATTGGCCCTTCTCGAAGGTGAAGCGGCGGGTGCCATAGCCGCCATACCAGGGCTCGGGCTCCGGGCTGGCGAAGGTGCCGGACAAGGTTTCGAGCGCGGCGCGCGGGGCCTGGGCGGCCAAAGGCGCGGCGATGAGGAGCAGGGCGCAAAGGGGACGCAGCATGGGAGGGCTCTCCGTTCGGCGTGGCCCGATGCCGCCGCCTGTCCTGATGAGCCGCGGGGCATGCGCATTTCGACACCCCATGCGAAAATCTTGACTTTCGAGGTATTTAGTCCTAGTGTAGTGGTGTTGTTTGGCAGCCAAATCCGGGTTTCTTCTGGCTTTGCCCAAGGCCCGTCTTTTGTCCGAATTCAACACGCCCGAACGGGAAGCCGCCTTACAGCTGGGGTCCGGGGCCTTTCGGCCCCGGCGGGTGCAGGGCGGAGCCCTGGCCTTCAATCTCCCAGAGCCACCCCATCCCGCCGCGGATCCGCCGCCCCTTCCAGCCCGCCTCGAACGCGCCGGATCATCTGCAGCCCCGTGTTGATGTTCACCAACCGTGGCGCATGCCCCATGGCGGTCAGCGCTGGCGCCAGGCTGGCGGCGGCGGTGCCTTGTTCCAGCTCCACCGTGCCGTTCTGCGCGCCCAGGCGTGGGCGCGAGACGGCCTGCCAGGCGTTGTGGTTCCAGCCCAGGATTTCCGCCAGCGCGCCGGCCACCGCATCGGGAATCCAGGCGCCGCCGCCGGCGCCGATCACGACCTCGGGCGCGCCTGTGGCGTCGAAGACGATGGTGGGGGCCATGGTCGTCGCCGGGCGCTTGCCGCCCTGCATGCGGTTGGGCGAGTTGCCTTGCGGGTTCACCGCGAAATTCGTGTTGCCGTTGTTGAGCGCCACGCCCAACGCCAGGAGGTCAGCGCCGAAATTCAGGTTGTTGGTGGTGGTGAAGGCGACGGCGCCCCCCTCTGCATCCATCACCGAGATATGCGTGGTCATCGGCGCGTTCTCCGGCGTGCCGGGGGTGATGTCAGGGCGCGCTTCGCTGGGGCTGATGAGCGCCGCTCGGGCATCGAGGTAGCGGCGAGTTATCAGCGCATCCTCCGGCACGGTGACGAAGCGCGGATCGCCCACCCAGCGGATGCGGTCGGCGCGGGCCAGGCGGCCGGCCTCGATCAGCAGATGCGCGGCTTCCGCGCTGCCGGGGGTGGCGGCGGCAAAGCCCGCACGCTCCAGCAGGCCGAGCTGCTGCAGCACGGCGACACCGCCGGAGGAGGGTGCCGCGGCGCTGCAGATGCGGCGCTCGAAGGCTTGGCCACAGAGCGCGTCGCGCGGGATGGCGCGGTAGGCGCGGAGGTCCTCGGCGGTGATCAGGCCGGGGATGGGGCCGCTGCGGGCGGCAGCCAGGAAGGCCTCGGCGAGCGGGCCCTCGCGCAGGGCGGCGCCGCCGCCGGCGGCCACCAGGCGAAGCGCCTCGGCCTGGGCCGGGTTGCGAAGGGGGTGGCCGATGGGGTGGGGCGTGCCATCCGCGGTGTAGAAGAGCGCGCGGAAGCCAGGGATCTGCCGCAGTGTGGCCGCGCGGGCGGTGAGGACCGCGTGGAGGTAGGGCGGCATGGGGAAGCCCCCCTCCGCCAGGCGGATCGCGGGGGCAAAGAGCTGGCCCCAGGGCAGGTGGCCGTGGCTGGCATGGCCGGCTTCGAGGGCGGCGATGCTGCCGGGAATCGCCACGGCGCGGCCGCTGCGCGCCACGCTGGGGGGCAGCCGCGTGCCATCCGTGTCGAGCGGCAGGGAGGGCGTGGCGGCGGCCGGGGCCTCAGCCACGCCATCCCAATGCAGCAGCCGGTGCGCCGCGGGGTCCCAGACCAGCAACAGCCCGCCCGAGAACAGGCCGGAGGCATGCGGCTCCACGACGCTCAACACCGCCTGGGCCGCCACGGCGGCATCCATCGCGCTGCCGCCGGCGCGCAGCATCGCCAGCCCCGCCTGGGAGGCGGCGGGATGGGCGGTGGCGACCATCTGGCGGCTGGCGCGCGTGGCCTCGGCCTGGGCCAGGCCAGGGGAGAGCATCAGCAAAAGCAGCAAGAGAGCGCGCATGGTCGGGCTTCCGGTGCGGGGGGTTCTTCGCCACGATGGCGCAAGTCTCCGGAGTTCACCATGCGCCGTCGTTCCCTGCTTGCCCTGCCCTTTCTGGCCATGCCTGCCGTGGCGCAGCCGCGCACCATCCGCGTGATCGTGCCCTTCGGGGCCGGCGGCATCATCGACGTGGCGTCGCGGCTGCTGGCCGAGCCGATGGGCTCCGAGCTCGGGCAGACCCTGCTGGTCGAGAATCAGCCGGGCGCCGGGGCGACGATCGGCGCGCGCAACGCGGCACGGGCGGCGCCGGACGGGCAGACCCTGCTGGTGAGCGGCGCTGCGCACGCGGTCATGCCGGCGCTCTACAATGACGCACCCGATCCGGCGCGGGATTTCACGCCGCTCACGCTCATTGCGCAGCAGCCCTTCCTGCTGGCGGTGCACCCTTCCAACCCCGCGCGCAGCCTGCCGGCTTTCCTGGCCTGGCTGCGGGAGAAGCGGGATAGGGCGACCTTCGGGACGACGGGAATCGGCGCGGCCTCGCATCTCGCGGGGGAGTTGCTGAAGAAGCTGGCGGGGGTGGATTTCACCGTGGTGCCCTATCGCGGCACGCCCCAGGCGGTGACGGACCTGACGGCCGGGCGACTGGACTTCATGATCGACAGCCAGACGCTGCTGGCGCCGCTGGCCCGTGGCGGCCAAGTGGTGGGGCTGGCGGTGACGACGCCCACACGCTCGGTGATGCTGCCGGAGCTGCCCAGCATCGCCGAGGCCGTGCCAGGTTTCGACAGCTCCTCCTGGCAGGGGATGTATGCGCCGGCGGGGCTGCCCGCCCCGCTGGCCGCGCGGCTGGTGGCGGCGGCCGAGGCGGCGCTGGCCCGACCGGAGCTGCAACGCCGCATGGCGGAATCGGGCTTGCAGCCCATGCCGACGGGGCCCGAGGCGCTGTCCCGCTTCCTGGCGGCGGAGACGGCGCGCTGGGTGCCCATTCTGCAGGCGACCGGCGCGCGAGGGGGTTGAGGCGCAGGCCGGCTGTCTGTAGGTTCATAGCAGCGCGGGCGTAGTTCAGAGGTAGAACGTCAGCTTCCCAAGCTGAATGTCGGGGGTTCGATTCCCCCCGCCCGCTCCAACGATCCCGTCAGTCGGCGCGAATGCCGGCCTCCCGCACCAGCCGGCCCCAGCGCGCCACCTCCTCGACCATGAAGCCGCGCGAGCGGTCGGGGTCCCAGCCCAACACGTCGAAGCCGCCTTCCTCCGCGCGGCGGCGGAAATCCGGGTCGCGCACCGCCAGTTGCGTGGCGCGGCTCAGCTCCGCGAAGGTGGCCGCCGGGACGGCCGTGTTGGTGAGCATGGCGGTCCAGTTGGTCATTTGCAGATCGCCGGCGCCGAGCTCCCTGACAGTGGGGATATCCGGCACCAGCCGATGCCGCTCGGCGCCCGTGACGGCCAGGCCACGCAGCCGCCCACCCTGAAGCTGCGCCAGGCATTCCGGCAGGTTCGAGACCATGAAATCCAGGTTCCCGGCGACCAGGTCCGTCACGCCCGGTGCCCCGCCACGATAGGGCACATGAGTGATGTTTGCCCCCGCACCGGAGACGCGGCGAAACAGCTCCAGCCCCAGATGCGGCGGCGATCCATTGCCGGAGGAGCCGGCATTGAGCACGCGCGAGCGCGCCTGGGTGAAGAGATCGGCCAGGCTGCGCGCGGGGTTGGCGGCATTCACCACGACCACCAACGGCAGGGAGCCGAGGACCGAGACCGGCACGAAATCCCGCATCAGGTCATAGGGCGCATTCGGGAAGAGCCCGACATTCACCGCATGGGTCAGGGTGATGGCCAGGAGGGTATGGCCGTCGGGCGGGGATTTGGCGGCGGCATCAGCGCCGATCATCGCATTGCCACCGGCCCGGTTTTCTACCACCACGGCGCGGCTCCAGATCTCGGCCAGGCGTTGCGCCACCAGGCGCGCCATGATGTCGGTGAGCCCCGCGGGGGTGAAGGGGACGATGTAACGGACCACGCGGTCCGGGAAGCCAGCGCCCTGTGCCCGGGCGGCAAGGGGCAGGCCTGCAAGGGGGAGCGCAAGCGCGGCGCGGCGGGAGAGGGTCATGGGCGTTCCTTCATGGGCGATCATGGCGCGCCCTTCGGGAGAGAGTGTACCCGTGGGTGGGGCCGGTTTGGCAAGGCGCGGCGCCTCTGGCGTAATGGCTCGCGAACGAGAGGAAACACTGTCATGAGCCAAGCCTTCCCCCTGCCCAGCGCATCCCCGGCCGAGCTCGGGCTTGATCCCGCCAAGCTGGATCTGCTCTGCGCCCGCATCGAGGCGGACATCGCCGCCGGGCATCATCCCGGGGCGCAGATCGCCCTGGCCCGGCACGGCAAGCTCGCGCTGTTCCGGAGCTTCGGCGCCGCGCGGCACGGTGTGACCGCCACGGATGAGACGCTGTGGCTGCTCTACTCCAACACCAAGGTGATCACCGCGGCGGCGCTTTGGGCGCTGGCGGAAGATGGGCGCCTGCGTCTGAGCGACCCCATCGCCCAGCACCTCCCCGGCTTCGAAGCGCACGGCAAGGGCGGCATCACCTTCATCGAATTGCTGACGCACCAGGCGGGCTTCCCCAGCGCCGAAGTCGGGCCCGACGCCTGGGAGGATGCGGCGCTGCTGCGCGAGACGGTGTGCGGCTTCACGCTGGAATGGGAGCCGGGCAGTTGCGTGCGCTACCACCCGGCGGCGGCCCATTGGGTGGCGGCGGCGGTGATCCGCGCGGTCACCGGCGAGGATCATCGCGCCTATCTCCGCCGGCGGATCATCGCGCCGCTGGGGCTGGGGGTGGAGCTCTTCGTGGGCGTTCCGGCGGAAGCACAGGGACGCACGGCGGAGATGCATGATGTGGATGGTTCGGTCCGCCGGCCGGAAGGGACGCCGGCGCATCTGGCGGCGGGCATCCCCGGTGGGGGGGGCTATGGCACGGCGCGGGCGATGGCGGGCTTCTATCAGGCGCTCATCCAGGGCGGCAGCCTCGCGGGGCGGCGGGTCCTGTCACCGCGGATGCTCGCCTATGCCATCCGCAACTACACGGGCGACCGGCCGGATGAGTATAACGGCATGCCGATGCATCGGGGTCTGGGGCCGCATCTGCGCGGCACGACGCCGGCGATCCGTGGCCTGGGCGCCAATGCGCATCCCGGCACCTTCGGCCATGGCGGCGTCGGTTCGTCCTATTGCTGGGGCGACCCCGATTCCGGCCTGTCCTTCGCCTTCCTGTCCAACACACGGCAGAGCGAGGAATTCCACGGGCCGCGCATGGACACGCTCAGCACGCTGGCCCATTCGGCCATCACTTCGTGAGCAGGCGCACCAGGCCGTCGAGCTGGTCGAGGTCCTTGTAGGCGAGGCTCACCTGTCCGCCGCGCACCCCGTGGCGAATGGTGACCTTGAGGCCGAGATGCCCCGTGATCTGCCGCTCCAGCGCCCGTGTCTCGGCGTCGGATTTCGGCTGGCGCGGGGCTGGGCCGATATTCTTCGTCGCCGCCAGCGCCTCGGCCTGACGAACATTCAGGCCCCGATCCACCACCTGCAGCGCGAGCGCCACCGGATCCCTGGCGGTGAGGAGCGCGCGGGCATGGCCGGCGGTCAGAGCGCCCTCCCGCAGCAGGTCGCGCACGCGTTCGGGCAGGTTCAGCAGGCGCAGCGTATTCGCCACATGCGGGCGGCTCTTGCCCACGGCGCGCGCCAGGGCTTCCTGCGTCAGGCCGAACTGCTCGGTCAGGCGGCCATAGCCCTCGGCCTCTTCGAGTGGGTTGAGATCCTGGCGCTGAAGATTTTCCACCAGGCCTGCCGCCATCGCCTCGCGGTCCGAGAAGTCGCGCACCAGGGCAGGGACTTCGTGCAGCCCGGCTGCCTGGGCCGCTCGCCAACGCCGCTCACCGCCGATGATCTCGTAGCGGTTGGGCTTGGATTTGACGGGCCGAACCAGGATGGGCTGCAGCACCCCATGCTCTCGGATGGAGGCGGCGAGCTCGGCCAGTGCGGTCTCGTCCAGGGCCTCGCGCGGCTGGAAGGGGCCCGGCTCGATGGCGCCCACCTGCAGAGTCCGCAAGCCGGGCGCCGTAGGGCTGGCGGCGGCCGCATCGCCCAGCAGGGCGGAAAGCCCGCGGCCGAGGGCGGGGGTCTTGGTCATGATGTGGCCTCCTCGGCCCGAGACGAATCGGGGATGACGCAAGCCCGATCGTCGAAATCAACACGGATCAGGATTCGCGCTCCAGATCATTCTTCGCCAATTCGCGCAGGCGCGCCCGATGGCGGCGCAAGAATTCGGCGGCCAGGCGCGTATAGGCTTCCGCTCCCGGCGAGCGGGGATCGTAGAAGGTCACGGGCAGGCCGTGCGAGGGCGCTTCGGAGACGCGCACATTGCGCGGGATCACCGTGTCGTAGACCTGGGCCTTGAAGAAGCCGCGGACGTCATTTGCCACGGCCTCGGCCAGGTTGTTGCGGCGGTCGAACATGGTGAGCACGATGCCATCGAGCCGCAGGCGGGCGTTGAAGCCGTTGCGCACGCGTTCCAGCGTCTGGATGATCTGCGAGACGCCCTCCAGCGCGTAGAACTCGGCCTGCAACGGCACCATCACGGACTCGGCCGCGACGAGCGCATTGAGCGTGAGCAAGCCGAGCGAGGGCGGGCAGTCCAGCAGCACCCACTCGACGCCCTTCAGTGCGGCGGCGCCCTTTTCGAGGGCCTCGCGCAGGCGTGTTTCGCGCCGGGCCAGGTCCACCATCTCCAATTCGCCGCCGGCGAGATTGGGGTCGGCCGGGATGATGGAGAGGTTGGGAATCGCGGTCGGCCGAAGTACCTCCGCCACGGGGCGGCCTTCGACGAGCATGGCGTAGCTACCCGCGCCGCGCGCTGCGCGCGCGATGCCGAGGCCCGTGGAAGCATTGCCCTGTGGGTCGAGATCGATCAGCACGACGCGATGCCGCGCGGCCAGGGCCGCGGCGAGGTTTACCGCGGTCGTGGTCTTCCCGACGCCCCCCTTCTGGTTGGCGAGGGCAAGGATGCGGAAGGTGGCAGGGTCAGGCACCGGCAGGGCGTATCTCGCTGAGGCGGAGGATGGTCGCTTGCGCGTCGGTGCGGCTTGGGAACCGCTCCGTCTGCATAAGCCAATGCGGGGCGGCGGCCGTCAACTCCGCTTCGGCATTTCGGCCTTTGGGAAAGACTGCGACGCCCCCGGAATCCAGGATGCGGGCCGCATGGTCCAGCAGATCCGACAGGGGCGCCAGGGCGCGCGCGGTCACCACATGGATGACCGGCAGGTGCGCCGCTTCGATTCGCGCGGGATGCACGCGGACATGGCTGAGGCCGAGGCTGCGCGCCGCCTCCATCAGAAAGGCCGCCTTGCGACGATCCGACTCGACCAGATGCGTCTCTTCCTCCCGCCCGATGGCGATGACCAGGCCGGGCAATCCGGCACCCGAGCCAAGGTCTGCCAGCGGTCCGGGTGGCAGCAGGGGAAGCAGCTGCCAGGAATCCAGCACGTGGCGGTGCCAGATCTCCTCCTCGGGTGCGGCGGCGATCAGGTTGATCCGCGCGTTCCAGTTCAGCAGCAGCCGAAGATACGCCCGCAGGCGCAGCTCTGTTTCACGTGAAACATCGAGGCTCGGCGTCTCAGGCTGTTTCACGTGAAACACCGCGACGGAGGTGGACGGCCAGTGCAGCAACCGCTGCCGGCGTGATGCCTGGCAGCCGGCCGGCACCGCCCAAGGTGGCGGGACGGGATTTGCGCAGGCGGTCCCGCATTTCATGGGAGAGGCCCGCGATCTCCGCGAAGTCGAGATCGGACGGGATGGCCAGCGCCTCCTCCCGTTCCAGCAGGGCGCGTTCGCCATCCTGGCGGGCCAGGTAGGGGCCGTAGAGCGCTTCTGCTTCCACATAGGCCCGCGCGCGGGGGGAGAGTTCGGCCAGCCAGGGGAAGAGTGCTTCCGCCGCCGCAGCCGTCATGGCCGGCAGGGCCAGCGTGTCGAAGGCGCTGCGCCAGCGGCCATCCTGGTTGACCGGCACGCCGGCCGCCGCATAGGCCGCGGGGGTGGCCCCCTCCGCCCGGGCGCGCGCCAGCGCCTGCGTGACCTCGGCGGAGAAGGCCTGATGCATCGCCGCCCGCGCGGGCCCGACGCAGCCCCAGGACAGGCCCTTCTCGGTGAGGCGCATCCCTGCATTGTCGGCGCGCAGGCTCAGCCGGTATTCGGAGCGCGCGGTGAGCATCCGATAGGGTTCGCTCACCCCCTGCAGCGTCAGGTCGTCCACCAGCACGCCCAGATAGGCCTCGGCCCGGTTCAGCCGTGCGCTAGCCACTCCGCCACCCGCGATGTGCGCAGCATTGACGCCGGCCAGCAGGCCCTGCGCCGCCGCTTCCTCATAGCCTGTTGTCCCGTTGATCTGCCCAGCCAGGAAAAGGCCGGGCAGCGCGCGGCACTCCAGCGTCGGGCCCAGGGCGCGCGGGTCCACATGGTCGTACTCGATCGCGTAGCCCGGTCGCAGGATCACTGCCTGCTCCAGCCCGGGGATGCTGGCGATCATCGCCCGCTGCACCTCTTCCGGCAGGCTTGTGGAAATCCCGTTCGGATAGACCGTGGGATCATCAAGGCCCTCGGGCTCGAGAAAGATCTGATGCCGCTCGCGCTCCGCGAAGCGCACCACCTTGTCCTCGACCGAGGGGCAGTAGCGCGGCCCCACGCCTTCGATCCGCCCGCCATACACCGCCGAGAGATGCAGGCTCCCGCGGATGATCTCATGGGTGCGCGGCGTGGTGTGGGTGATGCCGCAGGAGACCTGGCGGTTGGTGATCCGCTCCGTCATCCAGGAGAGCGGTTCCGGTTCGGCATCGCCCGGCTGCATCTCCAGCTGGTCCCAGCGGATGGTGCGCCCATCCAGCCGTGGGGGCGTGCCGGTCTTGAGCCGCGCCAAGGGCAGGCCCAGCCGCTCCAGAGCAAAGGCCAGGCCCACCGCCGGTGCCTCGCCCACGCGCCCGGCGGGAATGCGCTCTGCGCCTATATGGATCACGCCCCGCAGGAAAGTGCCGGTTGTGATCACCAGGGCGCCGCAGGCGATGCGGCGCCCCGCGCCGGTGACCACGCCCTGGAGGTGGCAACCCTCGATCAACAGATCCTCGGCGGACTCGCCCAGGATGGTGAGGCCCTTGGTCTCCGCCAGCAGGCGCTGCACCGCTTCGCGATAAAGCCGGCGGTCCGCCTGCGCCCGCGGTCCGCGCACGGCCGGGCCCTTGCTGCGGTTCAGCAGCTTGAAATGGATACCCGCCGCATCGGCCGCACGGCCCATCAGGCCGTCCAGCGCATCCACCTCGCGCACCAGATGCCCTTTGCCGATCCCGCCGATCGCGGGATTGCAGGACATCTCGCCCAGCTTGGCCAGGTCATGCGTCAGCAGCAATGTGCGGGCGCCGCAGCGTGCCGCCGCCGCCGCCGCCTCGCAGCCCGCATGGCCGCCGCCCACCACGATCACGTCAAAGCGCAAATCCCACATGGCGCGGGCTATAGAGCATCATCCGCGCAGGCGTAATCACCAAAGCGGCGAATGACGCTTCACTTGCCGATGCAGAACTCGCCAAAGACCAGGTCCAGCACCTGCTCCACATCCACCCGCCCCGTGAGGCGCGAGAGCGCGCGCAAGGCCGCCCGCAGCGCCTCCGCCCGCAATTCCGGCAGGCCTGCCGTGGGTAGGCGCTCCAGCTCCGCCAGCGTCTCGCGCAGCGCTGCCCGGTGGCGCGGGCGGGTCAACACCGCGCCATCGGAGAGCCCCGCGCGCTGAGCTGCGGCCGCCTCCAGCCGGCGCCGCAGCTCCTGCAGGCCCAGCCCGGTGCGCGCGGAAACGGCCAGCGCCCCATCCATCACATCTGCCATGAGATCGGCCTTGTTCAGGACCACCAATGCATCCTCCCCGCGCAGGGCCAGCGTTGCCTCGTCCAGCGCCGCATCGGCAGCGAAGACCAGCATGCGCAGATCCGCTGTCTCGGCCCGGGCCAGGGCGCGGCGCACGCCCTCGGCCTCGATCTCGTCCGCCGCCTCCCGCAGCCCGGCGGTATCCGCGAGTGTGACCGGCACCCCAGCCAGGATCATCCGCACCTCCACCACATCCCGCGTCGTGCCCGCCCGGGCCGAGACGATCGCCGCCTCGCGCCCTGCCAGCGCGTTGAGCAGGGAGGATTTCCCCGCATTGGGCGCCCCCAGGATGGCGATGGTCAGGCCCTCGCGCAGCTTATCGCCGCGCTCGCCCTCGGCCAGCATGGTCGCCATCTCGGCGCCGAGCGCCGCCGCATCGGCCTCCACCCGCGCATCCAGGTCGGTGGGGAGGTCCTCCTCCTCGAATTCAATGAAGGCCTCCTGCCGCGCCAGCAACTGCGTCAGGCGCTGCGCCCAGGCCGCGTGCAGCCGGGCCAACCCACCCTCGGCCTGCCGCAGGGCCTGGCGACGTTGCGCCTCGGTCTCGGCGGCGATGAGGTCCGCGATGCCCTCGGCCGCCGTCAGGTCCAGCCGCCCCTGCAGAAACGCGCGGCGGGTGAATTCGCCCGGCTCGGCCGGCCGGGCGCCCAGCGCCTCCAGCGCCTCCGCCACGGCGACGATTACCGCTGGGCCGCCATGCAGATGAAGCTCTGCGCTGTCCTCGCCCGTATAGCTGGCCGGCCCCGGGAACCAGAGCACCAGCGCCCGGTCCAGCGGGACCCCGCCATGGCGCAGCACCCTGAGGCTCGCGCGGCGCGGCGCCGGCAAGGGTCCGGCGAGCGCCTTCACCAGCCCGCCGCACCCCGCCCCGGAAAGCCGCATCACCGCCACCGCTGATCGCCCCGCCCCGGTGGCGAGCGCGAAAATGACGCTCACGTCTTTGCCGGCAGCACATCCCGCTCGGTGAGCATCAGCCGATGCGCACGCCCGCCTTCGACCAGGTGGGCGGTCAGCACCTCATCCACATCCTCGCGCGTGCGGACGCGGTACCAGATGCCGGCGGGATAGATCACCAGCGTCGGCCCGAATTCGCAGCGGTCCAGGCAACCTGCCTGGTTGATGCGCACGCCTTTCAGGCCCAGCTCCTTGGCGCGGGCCTTCATGTAGTCGCGCAGGCCCTCGCTGCCCGCGGCGGCGCAGCTGCCGCGCTTGTGCCCGTCCGGCCGCCGGTTGCAGCAGACGAAGACATGCGCCTCGAAATAGGGCGGTGGATCGGCCTCGGCCATGCGGCCTCCTGTGCGGTTGCGTCGGGGTTCGCCCCACATGTAGCAACCACGCCGGCCAATGCCAGAGCGGGGCGCCAGAGCGGGGCGCTTGACGTCCCCCCCCGCAGGGTGCTGCATCCTCCCCTGCGTGCAACACAGGGAAACATGCCGCAACTCTCGCTCCACACGCCGCTCGGTGAAATCACCCTCTCGGAAGACGAGGGCGTGATCGTTGCGCTCGACTGGGGTCGTGGCAGCGAGCAGGAGGCAACGCCCCTCCTGCGCGAGGCGCGGGACCAGCTGCACGACTATTTCGACGGTCGCCGCGCGCATTTCCAATTGCCGCTGGCGCCGCACGGCACGCCCTATCAGCGCCGTGTCTGGGCCGCGCTCTGCGCCATCCCCGCCGGCGAAACCCGCAGCTATGCCGATATCGCGCGCGAGGTGGCGTCCCACCCGCGCGCCGTGGGCCAGGCCAATGGCCGCAACCCCATCCCCATCCTGATCCCCTGCCACCGCGTGGTCGCCGCCAATGGCGCGCTCGGCGGCTATTCGGGCCTGGATGGGCCCGTGACCAAGCGCTATCTCCTCGCGCTCGAAGCGCGCACCCTCAACCGGCCCTCTTCCCTTCTCCTGAGCTAGGAACACCCCATGAATCACGCCATCCGCGTCCATGAATATGGCGGCCCCGAGAAGATGCTCTGGGAGGAAGTGCCCCTGCCGCATCCCAAGCCGGGCGAAGCGCTGATCCGCCAGAAGGCAGTCGGCCTCAACTACATCGACGTCTATTTCCGCACTGGCCTCTATAAGGCCCCCTCGCTGCCCTTCACCATCGGCATGGAAGGTGCCGGCGTGGTGGAAGCAGTGGGCGAGGGCGTGACGGAAGTCGCCGTCGGTGACCGCGTCGCCTATGCCTCCGGCCCGATGGGCGCTTATGCCGAGGCGCGCACCAACAAGGCCGACCGCCTGGTGAAGATCCCCGACGGCATCACCGATGAGCAGGCCGCCTCGATGATGCTCCAGGGCATGACGGCGCAATACCTGCTGCGCAGCACCTACCGCGTGAAGGCAGGCGAGACGATCCTGATCCATGCGGCGGCCGGCGGCGTCGGCCTCATCATGGTGCAATGGGCGAAGTCGCTGGGCTGCACCGTCATCGGCACCGTCAGCACCGAGGCGAAGGCAGAACTCGCCCGCGCGAATGGCTGCGACCATGTCGTGCTCTCGGGCGAAGACCTCCCCGCCGCGGTGAAGCGCATCACCGGCGGCGCCATGCTGCCCGTGGTCTATGACAGCGTGGGCCGGGACACCTTCACCGCCTCGCTCGACTGCCTGGCGCCGCTCGGCATGATGGTGAGCTATGGCAATGCCTCGGGCGCCGTGCCGCCGATCGATATCGGCATCCTCGCCGCCAAGGGCTCGCTCTACCTGACGCGCCCGACGCTCGGCTCCTACACCATGAAGCGCGCCGATCTGGAATCCGTGGCGGCCGAGCTCTTCGCCGTGGTGAAGAGCGGCGCGGTGAAGCTGCAGATCAACCAGCGCTATGCGCTGAAGGATGCCGCCCAGTCGCACCGGGACCTGGAAGCCCGCAAGACCACCGGCAGCACCGTGCTGATCCCCTGAGGGCTCAGCGCAGCACGAAATACCGATAGCGATAGGCCTCCGTGAGCCCCAGCCCCGCCTGGAGCGCCACGGAGGCCTTGTTCGTGATGGCGACCTGCGCGAAGCAGGTCTCGGCCCCCAGCCCCTGGCCCCAATGCGCGGCGGCGCGGACCATTCGTTGCGCCAGCCCGCGCCGGCGGAATTCCGGCCGGACCGCCAGGTCGAAAATGCCGGTGAAGCGGCCGTCACAGGTGGCGGACATCGCTGCGGCGGCCTGGCCATCCTCCTCCAGCACCAGCCAGGCGGCCGGAATGGCGAAAAGCGGCACCGCTTCCTGCTTTTCAGCCCGCCGGGCCGCGGATTGGTATTCCACCGTGCCGATGACCCCGAACCAGGTCACATCCGGCGCCGGCAGGATCCGGATCGCAGGATCTTCCAGCGGGTCTACCCGGCCATGGGTCACGTGGCTCTCATCCGCCTCCGCCCAGCCTTGGGCACGCAGCAGCGCCTCAAGACCCGGCGGGTCCAGCGGGGCCGAGCGGAAGCGCGGCGTCATCCCCAGCCGGCGGTAATGCGCGGCGACACGGGCGATGCGGGCTTCCAGCTCCGGATCAGCCGTGGGGTCGAGCGAGCAGGCGGCATTGGCCCGCCCCGTCCCGCCCAGGAAGGCGCGCACCACGAAGGGGCCATCAAACACCACGCGCGGCGAGGGCAGCGCGTTGAGCGTCGCGCGCTCCAGCGCATGAACCAGATCGAAACTCACGCGGCCTCGCGGGCCAGCTCGGCCATGGCATTCTGGTAGGTTCGGTCGAACAGCGCTTCCAGGCTGGGATTCACGCCACGCAGCCCGGCAGCCACGCGCCCGGCCCAGCCGACATATTCGACCCGGCGCGCGTGATTCCAACTGGCCGGCGGCGCGGCCACGATGGCGCGCAGATTGGAGATCTTGTCCGCCAGCTTCACCATCTTCGCCATCGCTGATTTCTTCGGCGCCTGCGAGACTTGGAGCGCCTTGCGCATCTCCTTGGGCAGGCTCTTGTCGTCCGAGACCTCGGCGACGATGCCGGCCACCTCGGCACCGAAGCGTGTGGCCAGGGCCTCCAGCGTCACCGGCTCGGGGTCGTTGTCGCTGTCCTCCACCGTGTCATGCAGCAGGGCGGCGATGATGGCCGCCTCGGGCGCGTCATGCTCGGCGAGGAGCTGCGCCACCTCCAGCGGGTGGTTGATATAGGGCTCGGCCGCCGCGCCCTTGCGGCGGTGAGTGGCATGGACGGCAGCGGCGAAACTCGCCGCCGCCAGGATCCGGGCACTCAAACGGGCAGGCTCCTCAGCGCTGCGGGGTGGTGATGACGCCGGTCGCGGCACCCACCGCGCCGCCGGTGACGGCGCCGATCGCGGCACCGCGTCCGCCGCCGGCAATGCCGCCAATGGCGGCGCCCGCCCCGGCGCCCAGCAACCCGCCCCCCGCCGCGCGTTGCAGCGGATCATTGGGATTGGTGCAGGCCGAGGTGGCCAGGGCGGCCAGCAGGCCCAGGGGGAAAAGCAGCTTGCGCATGACGGCCTACTTGTAGGCGCGGGGTTGCGGCTGCGGCGTGGTGATCACACCGGTTGCCGCCCCCACCGCCCCGCCGGTGACGGCGCCGATCGCGGCTCCGCGGCCACCGCCGGCAATGCCGCCGATGGCGGCACCCGCTCCGGCGCCGAGCAGGCCGCCGCCGGCTGCGCGCTGCAGCGGATCATTCGGGTTGGTGCAGGCGCCCAGGCCCAGAAGGGCGATCAGGCCCAGACTCGTCAGAACGGATTTCAACGCGATCTCCTCCCACAGGTGCAATCTGCACATCGTTCACTTCAAAAATGGCAGCAAAATGAACCGGTCCCGCCCGGCCAAAATCGCCCTCGGCAGATGAATTGCCCCGATGGTTGGCAGATTATCGCCAAGGTTGAAAAGATATCATGGAAACGCGGGCTTCGCGCCATGCTGGCTTGTCTGGGCGGGCGAATCTCCGCCCGGCCGGTCACGGCGTGCGCAGCCGGATCGCGACGGAGAAGGAGGGCGAAGATCGGCATGGCCGGAAGCTCGGCCAGAAAGCTGGCGGCAAGATGGGCGGTCGTGCTGCGGGTCAGCCTGGCCCGGCCCGAACGGGCCGCGACGTCCGACTCGGCACAGGCGCAGCTCCGCATCGCGGCAAGCCCGTGCGGCGTTGGACGCCATGGCTGAGCCGGCCGCCCATCGGGGCCCGCGCCGCGCCACCCGCATCATCGAGACAATGCGGGCGGCGTGTGGCGCATCAGGTGTTCATCGCGTCGAAGAAATCCTGGTTCGTCTTGCTGTACTTCAGCTTGTCCAGCATGAACTCCATCGCGTCCTGCGTGCCCATCGGATTCAGGATGCGGCGCAGCACCCACATCTTCGACAGCGTGCCACGCTCCACCAGCAGCTCTTCCTTGCGGGTGCCGGACTTGGTGATGTCGATCGCGGGGAAGACGCGCTTGTCCGAGAGCTTGCGGTCCAGGATGATCTCGCTGTTGCCGGTGCCCTTGAACTCTTCGAAGATCACCTCGTCCATGCGGCTGCCGGTATCGATCAGCGCGGTGGCGATGATGGTGAGCGAGCCACCTTCCTCGATGTTGCGCGCGGCGCCGAAGAAGCGCTTCGGCCGCTGCAGCGCATTCGCGTCCACACCACCCGTCAGCACCTTGCCGGAGCTGGGAACCACGCTGTTATAGGCGCGGCCCAGGCGCGTGATGGAGTCGAGCAGGATCACCACGTCGCGCTTGTGCTCGACCAGGCGCTTGGCCTTTTCCAGCACCATCTCGGTCACCTGCACATGGCGCGTCGCCGGCTCGTCGAAGGTGGAGGCGACGACCTCGCCCTTCACGGTGCGCGCCATGTCCGTCACTTCCTCGGGCCGCTCGTCGATCAGCAGCACCATCAGGAAGACATCGGGGTGGTTCGCCGTGATGGATTTGGCGATGGATTGCAGCATCACCGTCTTGCCGGTGCGCGGCGGTGCGACGATCAGCGCGCGCTGGCCCATGCCGATGGGGGCGATCAAGTCAATCACGCGATGCGTGTTGTCCTTCTGCACGCCCTTGGGCGTTTCCACGCCCTCGACTTCCATCTTGAGGCGGCGCGTCGGATAGAGCGGTGTGAGGTTGTCGAAGTTGATGCGGTGGCGCAGCGCCTCGGGCGGCTCGAAATTGACTGCATTCACCTTGAGCATGGCGAAATAGCGCTCGCCATCCTTCGGCGCGCGGATCTGGCCTTCCACCGTGTCGCCGGTGCGCAGGCCGAAGCGCCGCACCTGGGCGGGGCTGACATAGATGTCGTCGGGGCCGGGGAGGAAATTCGCCTGCGGGCTGCGGAGGTATCCGAAGCCGTCGCTCAGGATTTCCAGCGTGCCTTCGCCATAGATCGCCTGGTCATTATCGGCGAAGGTCTTGAGGATGGCGAACATGATATCCTGCTTGCGCAGGATGGAGGCGTTCTCGACCCCCAACTCCTCCGCGAAGGCGAGGAGTTCGGGCGGCGTCTTCGCCTTGAGTTCTGAAAGGTGCATGTAGCATCCGAAGGGTGGATCGTGGGGAAGACGCCGGGGGCGATGTCGTGGGGCCCAGCATTCACGCCGCGCACTGAGGCTTCGGCGAATCCGGCGGTCGGGAGGGAGGGATCGGCCTTGAAGGAGCCGACGCCTATAACCTAGGGAGGCCCAGCGCCCGCGTCAACGGGCGTGTCAAGCGGAAATCAGAAAGGCTTCACGATCACCATCAGGACGATGACGATCATCAGCAGCGTCGGCACCTCGTTCATGATGCGCCAGTGGCGCTGGGGAAACAGGCGCTCATCCCGCTCGAAGGCCTTGCGGTGCTTGGCCAGGTACATGTGGAACCATGTCATCGCCAGCACGCTGGCCAGCTTCACGTGCCACCAGCCCGAGGTCCAGGAAACCACGCCCGGCGTGGCCACCAGCACCAGGCCCAGCAGCCAGGTGACGATCATGCTGGGGTTCATGATGGCGCGCAGCAGCAGGCGCTCCATCTTCTTGAAGCGTTCATGCTCGATGTTTCCACCTGGGCCCCCACCCTGCGGGATTTCGCAGTGATAGACATAGAGGCGCGGCAGGTAGAAGAGCCCCGCCATCCAGGCCATGACCGCCATGAGATGGAAGGATTTCACCCAGAGATAGGCGGGGGCCAGAAAGTCCACGGTCAAGGTTCCTGCGGGAAGGGGTACCGCCCATCATCGCCGGGAAAGCGCGTGGCGGGAATCCCCGGCGCTGGCCTTCTCCGCCTGGGAGGATTAGAGGAACGCCCATGCAGCCCACCTCCGTGACCCGCCGCGCCGAGATCGCCCGCACCACCGCCGAGACCGACATCCAGGCCCGGCTCAACCTGGATGGCACCGGCCAGGCCGAGATCGCCACCGGCATCGGCTTCCTCGACCACATGCTGCACGCACTCACGCGGCACGGTCTGCTCGACCTCGCGCTCACCGCGAAGGGCGACCTGCACATTGATTTCCACCACACGACGGAGGATTGCGGCATCGTCCTTGGCCAGGCCATCAAGGCCGCGCTGGGCGAGAAGCGCGGCATCACCCGTTTCGGCCATTGCCTGATGCCGATGGATGAGGCGCTGGCCGAATGCGCGATTGATATTTCGGGTCGCCCCTTCCTCGCCTGGAGCGTGACCTTCCCGCGCGACAAGGTCGGCGAGATGGACACCGAGCTGTTTGAGGAGTTCTTCCGCGCCCTGGTGATGAATGCGGGCCTCACCTGCCACATCACGCAGAAGGCCGGCACCAACGCGCATCATATCGCCGAGGCCTGCTTCAAGGCCTTCGCCCGTGCGCTCCGCATGGCGGTCGAAGCCGATCCGCGGCAGCGCGGCGCCATCCCCTCCACCAAGGGCGTGCTGGAGGGGTGATGCGCAGCTGGACCGTCCATCTTCCCCCCGGCGCCGGCCGCGGCTCCGTCCCCGCCACGGGGCTGGGCAAGCCGCCGATGCTGATCCCGGAGGGCTTCTCCCTCTGGGCCTTCGTCTTCGGGCCCTTCTGGCTCTTCGTGCATCGCGCCTGGCTGGCCGGGTTTTTGGTTCTGGTGGGTCTGGTGGCGGTGAACTTTCTGCCTGATCCCTATGGCATCGCGCTCGCCCTGGCCGCGCATCTGCTGCTGGGCTTCCAGGGGCAGGATCTGCGCCGCTGGACGCTCGCGCGCCGGGGCTGGAGCCTCGCCCATGTGGTGCAGGCGCAAAGCGCCGAGGGCGCGCTGGCCCGGCTGCTCCAGGCTGAACCGCGCCTGCTGCCGCTCTACGCCGCCGAGGCACGGCAATGAGGGTCGCCGTGATCGACCCGGGCTCGGGCAACCTCGCCTCGGTGCGCCGCGCCCTGGAGCGCGTGGCCGATGGCCCCCTCACCGTCGAGATCACGCGCGAGCCGGAGACGCTGATCCACGCCGACCGCATCGTGCTGCCCGGCCAGGGCGCCTTCGCCGCCTGCCGCGCGGGGCTGGACGCGCTGGAAGGCATGGTGGCCGCGCTCTACGAGCAGGTGCAGGTCCGCAAGAAGCCCTTCCTCGGCATCTGCGTCGGCCTGCAATTGCTGGCCGAGCGCGGGCTGGAGCATGGCGCGACGGCCGGCCTTGCCTGGCTGCCGGGCGAGGTGGCGGAGATGGACCCGCGCGCCCCGGATGGCTCGGCCCTGCCCCTGCCGCAGATGGGCTGGAACACGCTCGACTTCACGCCCGGCGCGCATCCGGTGCTGGAGGGGCTGCTCCCCGGCGACCACGCCTATTTCGTGCATTCCTACGCCTGGCGTGGCGGCGAGGCCGGCGATGTGCTGGCCACCACGGATTATGGCGGCCCCGTCCCGGCCATATTGGGGCGCGGCAACATCATCGGCACGCAATTCCATGTCGAGAAAAGCGCGGGCGTGGGCCTGCGCATCCTGCATAATTTTCTCCGGTGGTCGCCGTGAGCTCCGAACCCGCCGTGGTGCACCGCCTGGAGGTGGAGCGGGTGGACATGCTCGACCCGCATGATCTCGCGGACCTGTGCGAGGCGACCAACGCCGCCATCGTGGAAGGCGGCGGCTTCGGCTGGGTGGAGGCGCAAAGCCGCTCCGCCCTCGAACGCCATTTCCGCGGCGTGATGCTGGTGCCGGAGCGCGAGTTCTTCGTGGCCCGGCTGGATGGCGAGGTGGTGGGCAGTGCCCAGATGGTGCGCCCGCCGCGCAACAACGAAGCCCAGGGCTTCACCGCCCAACTCACCCACGCCTTCATCGCGCCCTACGCGCGCGGCTTCGGCCTGGCGCGGCTGCTGGTGCGGCGCGTGGAGGAGCGTGCGGCGGCCATGGGCATCCGCGTGCTCAACCTCGACGTCCGCGCCACGCAGGAGACGGCCATCACGCTGTTCGAGCGGCTGGGCTATGTGCGTTGGGGATCGCACCCGGCCTATGCGCGGGTGAATGGCGAGACGGTCGCCGGCTATTTCTATTATCGCCTGCTGGAACCCCAGCATGGCCGCAGCACGGCCGACGCGTTGGGGCGGATCAAGACATGAGCGGCTTCACCCTCTACCCGGCCATCGACCTCAAGCAGGGCCGCGTCGTGCGCCTCCAGCGGGGCGACATGGCACAGGCGACCATCTATGCGGAGGACCCGGCCGAACAGGCCTGTGCCTTCGCCGCCGATGGCTTCAAATGGCTGCATGTGGTGGATTTGGACGGCGCCTTCGCCGGCAAGCCCGCCAATGCCGAGGCCGTGGCGCGCATCCTCTCGGCCACGCCCATGCCGGTGCAGCTGGGCGGCGGCATCCGCAACATGCCGACGGTGGAGGCCTGGCTCGGCGCCGGCGTCACCCGCGTCATCCTGGGCTCGGCCGCGGTGAAGGATCCGCAATTCGTGCGCGAGGCCTGCCGGCATTTCCCCGGCCGCGTCGTCGTCGGCATCGATGCCCGCGCCGGCATGGTGGCAACCGAGGGCTGGGCCGAGACCAGCACCCTCTCGGCGCGCGACCTCGCGCTGCGGCTGGAGGATGCCGGGGCGGCCGCCATCATCTACACCGACATCGACCGCGACGGCATGCTGAGCGGCGTGAATGTCGCACAGACGCGCGAGCTGGCCCTGGCGCTGGACACGCCCGTCATCGCCTCGGGCGGCGTCGCTTCCATCGCCGACCTGGTGGCGCTGAAGGCGGTGGCGGCGGATGGCATTTCCGGCTGCATCCTGGGCCGGGCGCTTTATGACGGCAGGATCGCCCCGGCCGAGGCGCTGGCGCTCGCCGCGGCGTGATCCGGCTGGCAGCCCCGGCTGACCTGCCGGGCATGCTGGACCTCTGTCAGCACCTCAATCCGCTGGACCCGTGGGTGCCGGAGGCAGTGGCGGCCAGGCCCTGGGCGGCGATGTTGGGCTCCGAGCAGATTCGCCTCATCGTCGCGGAGCGGGAAGGCGCGCTGGCTTTCAGCTTCTTGCTGGTGATCGTGCCCAATATCATGCGCGAAGCGCGCAGCCTCGGCGTGAATGAGAATGTCGTCACCCATGCGGCGTATCGCGGCCAAGGCCTGGGCCGGGCGGTGCTGGCCACTGCCGTGGACGCCGCCTGCCGGGCCGGTTGCTGCAAGGGGATGCTGGCCACCGGCTCGCGCCAGCGTTCGGCCTGGAGCTTCTGCGAAAGCGCCGGATTCCCCCGGGCCACGCGAACAGATTTCGAAGTGCGGCGCGATTGCAACACGCCCGCCACGAAACCATCGCTTGACGCTCCCGCAAAAACGAAGCAATCGCCTGATCCCAGGATCATCCGGATGCCTGGACAAGCCAGGGATTCATCCGTTGCTCGCGCTCCGCATCATCCCCTGCCTCGATGTGAAGGAAGGCCGCGTCGTCAAGGGCGTGAACTTTCTTTCCCTGCGCGACGCCGGGGACCCGGTGGAGCAGGCCCGCGCCTATGACGCGCAGGGCGCCGATGAGCTCACCTTCCTCGACATCGGCGCGACGCATGAGAACCGGGACACGATGTATGACGTCGTCTCCCGCACGGCGGCCGAGGTCTTCATCCCCCTCACCGTGGGCGGCGGGGTGCGCAGCGTCGAGGATATCCGCAAACTGCTTCTGGCCGGCGCCGATAAGGCCAGCATCAATTCGGCGGCGGTGGGCGACCCCGAGCTGGTGCGCCGCGCGGCCGAGGCCTTCGGCAGCCAATGCATCGTCGTCGCCGTGGATGCGAAGAAGGTGGCGGAGGGCCGCTGGGAAATCTTCACCCATGGCGGCCGCCGCGAAACCGGGCTGGATGCCGTGGATTGGGCGCGCCGCATGGCGAGCCTGGGCGCGGGCGAAATCCTGCTGACCTCGATGGACCGTGACGGCACGAAGCAGGGCTTCGACCTCGATCTGCTGCGCCGCGTGGTGGGCGCGGTGCGCGTGCCGGTGGTGGCCTCTGGCGGCGTGGGTTCGTTAAGCCATTTCGTGGAAGGTGCGCAGGTGGGCGCGACGGGCCTGCTGGCGGCCAGCGTGTTTCACGACGGCGTGTTCCGCATCGAACAGGCCAAGGATGCCTTGGTGGCGGCGGGCCTGCCCGTGCGCCGCGTCCGGGAGATGGCATGATGGCGAAGACGGTGAAGAAGAAAGCGGCGGCCAAGGCGGCCAAGCTGCCGGTCCCCGCGAATATCCCGGCCAAGAAGGCGCGCATCCCCAAGGCGGTGCGCCGGGCCGAGGCCGCGCATCTCAAGCCTCTCGAACTGCCTGAGGATGGCGATGCCGCAGTGCTGGACCGCCTCTGGGCCACCATCGAATCCCGCCGCATCGCGGGCGATGCCGCGGTCTCGCACTCCGCCCGCCTGATCGCGCGCGGCACCCAGAAGGTGGCGCAGAAGCTGGGCGAGGAAGCGGTGGAGCTGGTGATCGAGGCGGTGGCCCGCAACCGCCCCGCCACCATCAGCGAATCCGCCGATGTCCTCTATCACCTGATGCTGCTGCTCGTGGATGCCGGCATCACCCCCGGTGAGGTCTGGGCCGAGCTGCGCCGGCGCGAGGGGCTGTCCGGCATCGCCGAAAAAGCCTCGCGCCCGCGGCCCAAGGCGCTCCTGGCCCTGGCACAGACCACCAAGCTGCCCTGAGCAGGATTACCGCGTCGGGAAGCTGTAGATCAGCCCGCCGCGCGTCCATTGGTCATTCAGGCCGCGATCCATCCCGAAGACGGAAGCCCGGCCGAGGTTGCGGTCGAAGATTTCGCCATAATTGCCGACGCTGCCGATCACCCGCGCAGCCCAGTCATCCGGCAGGCGCAGCGGGCGGCCGAAGCCCGGCACAAGGCCCAGCATCTGCCGCACCCGCTGGTCCGGATTGCCCAGGCTTTCGATCAGATTGGCCGAGGTCACGCCGAAATGCTCGGCGCCGATCAGCACATGCGTCACCCAGAAGACCAGGCCGCGCCAATCATCATCGCCCGCATGGACGAAGGGTGCCAGCGGCTCGCGCGAGATCACCTCGGCCAGCACCAGCCATTGGTCCGGGTTGCGGAAATCGGTGACGCGGCGGGAGGCCAGCGCGCCGCCATCCGCGGCGAAGGCGTGGCAGGTGCCGGCCTCCATCGCGGCCACCACCTCCGCCGGCGTGTCGAACCGGCGGATGGTGAGGTTCAGCCCGTGCCGGCCATTGAAGCCGGTGAGGTTATCGCCCCCCGTGCCGGCCCCGGCGGCCCCGGCCCAGCATACGGTCCTGTCCCGCAGCTGGCGGGGCGAGCTCACGTTCAGGCTGCGCGGCACCAGGAAACCCATGCCGTCATAGAAGATCACGGCCGAGGGCGTGACCGGACGCCCGGCATCGCGCGAGAGGGTCACGGTCGCGTTGCGAGCGAGGACATCGATCTGCCGTGCTGCGAGGGCATCCAGCCCGGTCTCCACCGTCGCTTGCGGCAGGAAGCGGACCTTTTCGGCATCGCCCAGCGCGGCGGCGGCCACGGCGCGGCAGAAATCCGCATCCAGCCCGCGCATGCGGCCCGTCGTGTCCGGCGCCGAGAAGCCGGCCAGCCCGCCATTCACCCCGCAGAGCAGATGGCCGCGCGTGCGCACCGCATCCAGCGTCTTGGCGGGGGCGGCCGGGCGCGCCTGCTGGCGGTTTTGTCCCCCCTGGGCCGGTTGCTGCGCGTTCTGCGCGGAGGCGGGCGAGAGAAGCAGGGCAGCAAGGCCGAGGCCCGCGATCAGGCGGCGCATGGAGGGGTTCCTCTGTGTCTTTGAGTTCGGCGTGTTCATCTCAGCAGCCTCCGGCCACGATACGGCACTGGATGCCCGGGCCCTCGGCCCGGCGGCAGGCCTGCATGGCCTCGGCCTCGGCCGCTTCGCGTGTCGCGCCGCGCCCGGTGGTGGAGAGGTTCAGGATTTGCGTCGAGAGATCGGCGGTCATCACCATCGCGCGCGGGTGGCGGCTGATGGCCATGGCGATGGCGCCGCACTGGTTCACCAGTTCGCCCTGGAACTTGCAGGGCACCGGGCCCGCCAGGGTCTGGCAGAGGCGAACCGCCGCCATGTTCACGGCCAGGCGGTCCGTATTGCCATTGGCAAAGCCATAGGCGGCCACGGGCTGGTCGGTCGTGTACATGGCGCCGAAGCGAGAATTGGGCGGCAGGGCGGCGGCGGCCTGCTGGCCCACCTCGATCCCCTGGCCCGAGAGGCAGCGCTGCACACACTGGTTCTGCGCGGCCGCGGGCTGCGCCGCGCAGGCGGCCCGGCAGGAGGCCTCATTGCCGCCACCGCGTGCCGCCACCTGGGCGGCGGCGCCGGTCACCGCCTGGAAGCAGACACCGCCGTGATGCGGGACGGGGGCCGCCGCGCCGCAGCGCAGGAAGGCGACCGCGGCGAAGCGCTCGGAGGGCAGGCGCGCACGGTATTGCGCGCCATCGGCGCAGCGGAAATCCCAGAAGGCATTGCGCTGCCCATCCATCCCCGCATGGAAGGCGAGGATGACGGAGTTGCATTGGTCGCCATGGCTGCGCACCGCCTGATGCAGCGCCTGCCGGCGTTCGAGGTCGGGGCGCGCCTGCAGCGCGTCATGCGTCGGGTTGCCGGTCTGGGCCCAGACGGGGCCGCAAAGCCCGAGCAGCAGGGCGAGGAAGACGCCCGCGCGGCTCACCTGGCGGTGAATGGCCCAAGCGGTGTGACGCATCTTCTATGGCCCCCTTCACCCAGCACGCTGTGCTGCACCAAAATTTCCGCCTTCGTATCGTTCCCGGGCAACAAGCGCCAGACGTTGCTGTCGCGAACAGGCGGCTTCTACCGGCAGCGGCGTTCTGCATTCGAGACGAATTTCACCGCCGGCTCCACTCTAGCCGACACCCGCATTGGCTGTAATCATTCCGAAAAGTCATATTGATCTTTCGGAAATCACATATGCTGGACGGCAAGGATCTGAGGATCATCGTCACCATCGCCGAGCACGGATCCCTGGTGAAGGCCGGGCGCGTGCTCGGGATGTCCCAACCCACCCTGACGCGCAGCCTCGCGCAGTTGGAGGAGAGACTCGGCGCCACGCTGTTCGATCGGTCCCGGCGAGGGATGGAGCCCACGGACACAA
Organism: Roseococcus sp.; assembly: GCF_019747315.1. Classification (GTDB taxonomy): domain Bacteria; phylum Pseudomonadota; class Alphaproteobacteria; order Acetobacterales; family Acetobacteraceae; genus Roseococcus. Next base: position 29,156 of record NZ_JAIEQY010000258.1, read on the forward strand.
GCCGCGTCGTCCTGGCCCGGGGGCAGCGTATCCTGGCGCAACTGGAAGCCCTCACCGCTACGATCGAAGGCCTGCGTGGCACGCAGCACCGGACACTGACGATCGCTGGCGCCTCGATGCCGCTGGACACCGTCATCCTGCCGGCCGTGGCAGCCAGTCTCGATCTCGCGCGGGAAACGCGGTTCCACGTACTGGCCATGGATTTCACCGAAGCCTTCCGCCTGCTGGAAGAGCGGCGCGCCGACCTCGCCGTGGCGGAGATCACCGAATTGCCCGCGCCGGAAGATGTCGAGATCGTACCGTTACGGCGGCATGCGGTTCTGAGCTGGGTTCGCCCAGGCCACCCGCTGCTGGCCCTGAGGCGGCCCGCGCGGGGGGACGAACTTCTCCGCTATCCCGCAGGCCTGGGCAACAGTGTCGCGGGGCGCTACGCCGCAAGGCTCGCCAGCCTGCCGGGTGCGGCGACCAGTTTCCATCCGGTGATGGGCACCACGCTGCATATCAATCTCTCCCTCGCTGCCCAATCCGATGCCTGGGCGCTGGCCCCGGCGGCGGCGGCACGGCTGTTCCACGAGGCCGGCCAACTCCTGCCCCTGCCTTGCGAGGTGGATTGGCCCGCCACCAATTTCGGCATCATGCGGCTGAAGCGGCGCCGGCTCGACGCCACGGCGCGGACCATGATCGAACGGATGCGGGCAGCGGACGAAGCGGCCCATCAATACGGCCAGACCTTGCCACCGGCTTTCCTCGCCCGCCAGCCGCTCGGCTACGCCGTGCCCGGCGCACGGCATGCGCCCGCAAGCCCCGAGACGGCGACGCGGGAATAGACTGCAAACCGCTTCCCCCGCGCACGGCTCTGGTTTATGCGCGTCTCACCAGGAATTCATCTTCGGAGGCAAACGTCATGAATCGTCGTCTCGTTCTCGGCACGGCCGCGATGGCTGCGCCGGCTGCACTCGCCACGCCCGCACTGGCCCAGGCCAATCCCGAAATCCGCTGGCGCTGCCAGTCCAGCTTCCCGCGCAACCTGGACGTGCTGTTCGGCACGCCCGAGCGCATCGCCAACCGCGTGGCGGCGCTGACCGAGAACCGCTTCCGCATCCAGATCTTCCCGGCGGGTGAAATCGTCCCGGGCCTCCAGGTGCTCGATGCCGTGCAGGCCGGCACCATCGATTGCGGCCACACCGCCTCCTATTGGTACATCGGCAAGGAGCCGGGCTTCGCCTTCTTCACCGCCATCCCCTTCGGCCTGAACACCCGGCAGATGACCGCCTGGATGCGCCATGGCGGCGGGCAGCAATTCGCCGAGCAGCTTTTCGCCGAATACAACATCGTGGGCATGCCGGCCGGCGATACGGGCGCGCAGATGGGCGGCTGGTTCCGCCAGGAAATCCGCACCCAGCAGGATGTGCAGGGGCTGAAGTTCCGCATCTCCGGCCTCGCCGGTCAGGTCTTCCAGCGCATGGGCGCCAACCCCACGCTGGTGGCGCCGGCCGACATCTACCCCGCGCTGGAGCGCGGCACGATCGACGCGACCGAGTTCGTGGGCCCGCATGATGACGAGCGCCTGGGCTTCTTCCGCGTGGCGCGCTTCTACTACGCCCCCGGCTTCTTCGAGCCTTCGGCCCGCCTGACCTTCATGAGCAACAAGCGCCAGTTCGACGCGTTGCCGCAGCAATACAAGGACGCGCTGGCCATTGCCTGTGCCGAGGCGGATAGCGAGATGGTCAGCCGCTATGACCACCTGAACCCCATCGCGCTGCGCCGCCTGGTCGCCCAGGGCACGCAGCTGCGCTTCTACTCGCGCGAAATTCTCCAGCTCGCCTGGCGTTCGAACGAAGCGCTGATGGCGGATCTCGCCGGTCAGAACGCCCGCTTCCGCACCATCTGGGAGAGCTATCGCCCCTACCGGGCGGAGCAGTTCCAGTGGTTCCGCGTGGCCGAGAACAGCTTCGACAACTTCGCCTTCGCCGCCGCGGCGGGCTGATCGGGGTCGCGGCGGGCAATGGCCAATTTTGTCCGCCGCATCCCCGAGGGCCCCCCTGGAGTGGAGGACCGCGAGCGCCTGGTCTGCGGCGATTGCGGCTATGTCGCCTACGAGAATCCCAAGATCGTGGTCGGCAGCGTGGTGGCGGAGGCGGGGCGCATCCTGCTCTGCCGCCGCGCCATCGATCCGCGCCGTGGCTATTGGACGCTGCCCGCCGGCTACATGGAACTCGGCGAGACGACCGAGGAAGGCGCCAAGCGCGAGGCCTGGGAAGAGGCGCGGGCGCGGCTTGAACTGGATGGCATTCTCGCCATCTATTCGATTGCGCGAATCGGGCAAGTACAGATCATCTACAAGGCTCACCTTGCCGAGCCCGGGATCGCCCCGGGCCCTGAGAGCCTCGAGGTTCGCTTCTTCACTTGGGAGGATATCCCGTGGGACGACATCGCCTTTCCATCCGTGCATTGGGCCTTGGCCGCCTGGAAGGCGGGCGCGCCGGGCGTCGCGGGCAATCCGCCGCAGGATGCGCGCGGAGTGGGCGGGCTGTGATCCTCGTGGCCGTGCTCCTGGCCGGTCTGGCGCCGCTGCCGGTCTTCGCCCAGGGCAGCGAGGTGCCCCGCGCCCAGATCCCGCAGGTCTCCGCCGACGCCAATGCCCGGCCGCGCTCGCGTGACCCAAGGGACCGTGCCTACATGGATGGCGGCATGGTGATCACCCCCGGCTTTTCCGGCGGAATCCTTGGCACGGCGCCGCAGCCGACCCCGCAGGCGCAGCTGGCCCCGCGGCCCAATCTCGACCTCGAGGCGCGGCCCGTCGCGCCCTCCCAGGCGCCGAGCCTGAGCCCGACCATGATCCACCCCCGCGTGCCCGGCCGCGGCGCGGCCGCGGACACTGTCCCGACCCATCCGGACCAGCGTCTGCTGACCGCGCCCGCACCCGGCGCACGGCTGAGCGTGCCGCTGACCTGGTGAGGGGCACTTCCCCTCGCCTCCCGCGCCGGCCTCGTCTATGAACCGAGGATGGACACGCAAATGCCCCCCGGAGCCACGATCTTCGCCGATGGCCTGCTCGACGCTTCCGTCCAGCATGGCGTGGTGCGGCTGACCCTTGGCCGCCTCGGCGCCGACAACAAGCCGGTGCCTGCCGGCCTTCTGGTCGTGCCCCTGGTGCAATTGGCCGGGCTGACCCAGGGCATGGGCCGGCTGATGCAGCAGATCGAGGCCAAGATCAAAGAGGCCGCCCCGGCCGAGACCGCGCCCGACAGCTTCACCTTCGGAGGGCGCTGACATGTCGCGCATCCAGACCATCCTCCTGGCCGGGACGGCGTCCCTGATGTTGCTGCCCGCCTTGCCGGTCGCGGCACAGGGCATGCTGGGTTCCGGCCGCACCACCAGCCGCCCGCAGGCGGAAGCCCCGCGCGAGCAGCCGCCGGCCCTGCCCGGCATCGCCGCACGGCGCGGGCAGGCGCCCATCCCCGCCGAAACCCCGCCGAGCGCCATGAACCCCAATGACGCGCTGTTCGACGGCATCAACCGCGGCGACATCGCCACCGTGCGCGATGCCGTGGCGCGCGGCGCGGATGTGAATGCCCGCAATGCGCTGGGCCTGACCGCCGTGGACTCAGCGGTGGATCAGGGCCGGCCGGAAATCATGTTCTATGTGCTCTCGGTGCGCGGCATGGCCGGCAATGCCCCGCCCCCGCCCGACGCGATCCCGCAGCGCGGCCCACGCGTGCGCACGCCGCCGCCCGCCCAGCAGCAGCGCGAGGCCCCGGTGCAGCCGGTGAACGCCACGCCGCGCCTGCCGCAGCTCTGGCAGGCCAATGGCGGGGCGCCGCAGCCTTCGATCGGCTTCCTGGGGTTTGATGCGGGGACGCCCGCCGGGGCGCGGCCGGCGCCGGGGGTGCGACGGGGGCGGTAAGGCAAAAAGGCCAGGGCGCTGCCCTGGACCCGCTGGGGCCGAGGGGCCCCAGACCCCCGAATCACACGACTTTTTCGGTGATGGTCTGCGGCACGGGGACGGTTGCCGCGAAGGAAGCGCGGGCCTCCAGCCTGGCACTCATCGCCGCCAGCACCGGGTACATGGCGGCCCAGTCGAACTCCGCATAGCGCACGGCCAAATAGCGCAGCACCGTACCGGCCGCGATATCGGCCAGGCCAAAGCGACCGCCGACCAGGAAGCCATCGCCCGCCCGCTCGGCCAGGGCGCGGACGCCGCCCTCCACCTTGCGGCGCTGCCGGGCCATCCATTCCGCGCTCGGCGCCGGGCGCATGCGCTCGAAGAACAGCAGCACCACCGCGTCGCAGACCCCATCCGCGACCACCTCGACCTGCCGGGCGGCCAGGATGTCCTCCGGCGAATCGGGCAGCAGGCGTGGGGAGGGATGCTTCACCTCCAGCCATTCCAGGATGAAGCGGCTCTCATAAATGCCGGTGCCGTCGGGCAGGATCAGCACGGGGAGCTTTTCCAGCGGGTTGTAGCCCGGCGTGGCGGTGGTGCCGTGCCAGGGCACCTCGGTCTGGAGCGTGAAGGGAATGCCCTTCTCGATCAGCGCGATGCGCACCTTGCGCGCATAAGGCGACGGCGTCGCGCTGATCAAAGTGTACATTGAGGGCTCCATAAATTCCCTGGGTGCAGGGGACGAGTCCCCTGCCGGGGTCAAGGGGCGGCGCCCCTTGCTCTCAGTTCAGATAGGCGCCCGTGGCCTGCACCACCTCGCCCCAGGCGGCGCGGTCGCGGCGCTGGAGTTCGGCCAGGGCCTCGGGCGTCGAGGGCTCGGGCACCGCACCTTGCAGGCGCAGCACCTCGATGAATTGCGGCTGGGCCATCGCCTCGCGCACCGCTTGGTTCAGCCGCGCGATGACGGGGGCCGGCGTGCGGGCCGGCGCGTAGATCGCCTTCCAGAGGCCGGCATCCAGCGTGCCGCCGAGTTCCAGGATGGTGGGCGCATCGGGGTAGAGCGGCACGCGCTGCTTGGCGGCGACCGCCAGCACGCGCAGTTGCCCGGCGCGCCAGGCGCCCTCGGCGCCACCAGCCGGCAGCGCCATGCAATCCACCTGGCTCGCGATGATGGCCTGCATCGCCGGCGCCTGGCCGGTGAAGGGAACGTGCAGCATCTCGACACCCTGCTGGCGCAGCACGCGCTCCATCGCGAGGTGCGAGGTGGAAGCGACGCCCCAGCTCGCGAAGCTGATCACGCCCGGTCGCGCCTTGCCGGCCGCCATCAGCGCCCGGAAGTCGCGGATATTGGGCTGGGAGGGGCCGCTGATGAAGGCGAAGGGCACGTTCGCCACGAAGCTGATCGGCGCGAAGTCGCGATCCGGGTCGTATTGCAGGGCGCGCATCGCCGTCGGCAGGATCGCCTGGGTGTCCACGATGCCCATCCAGAGCGTGTGGCCATCCGGCGTGGAGCGCGCGGCGGCCGTGCCGCCCACGCTGCCGCCGGCGCCGACGCGGTTCTCGACCACGACGGAAACGCCCAGGATGGGCGTGAGCGAGGCCGCCATGGCGCGGCTCACCACGTCATTCAGCCCACCGGGCGGAAATCCCCAGATAATGCGGATGGTGCGATCGGGGAAGGCGAGCGCGGGGCTGGACAGCGCCACGGCGGCGCCGGTGCCGAGCAAAGCGCGGCGGGTGAAGACGGACATGCAGGGGTTTCCCTCTCTAGGGGACTGGAATTTCCTCGGGGCGCAACCTAACGCGCCTATTCGTCCGGTCAAACCCCCGCATCAGCGGGCACACGCACCTCGCCATTCGTGATGCGCACCTCTACCGCCTCCAGCACATCGCCGATGCAGGGGCCGGAGACGCATTCGCCATCCTCGATGCGGAAGCGGGCGCCATGCGCGGCGCAGACGATCATCTCGCGCTTGCGGTCCAGGAAGCGGTCCGGCACGGGCTCCAGCGGCAGGCCGATATGCGGGCATGAATTCACATAGACCAGCACGCGCGCCCCGCGGCGGATGGCAAACAGGCCGGTGAAGCCGCCGGGCGGGGCGGGAAAGCCGCGCGCCTCGCCATCCGGGATGTCATCGAGGCGGCAGAGGAGGCGCCAGTCGGCCGCCTCGCTCATGCGCCGGCCATCTCCAGGATCACCGCCGCATGCTCGGCCGTGATGGGCATGACGGAAAGGCGCGACTGGCGGGTCAGGCCGATCCCTTCCAGCCGCGGTTCGGCCTTGATGGCGGCCAGCGTCACGGGCTGCGGCAGCTTCGAGACGGTCTTTACATCGACGCAGACCCAGCGGCCCGTCTCATCCGTCGGGTCGGGGTAGGCGGTGCGGGCGACCTCGACGATGCCCACCACCTCCTTCCCGATGTTGGAATGGTAGAAGAAGACGCGGTCGCCCTTCTGCATGGCGCGCAGGAAATTGGCGGCCTGGGCGTTGCGCACGCCGGTCCAGGGCTCGATGCCATTGGCCACCTGCTGGTCCCAGCCGAAGACATCGGGCTCGGACTTCACGAGAAAGGCGGGCGGGCGGGTCTTCGTTTTGGGCATGGTTTTCTTCGCGGCGGCATGTGGCGTTCCGCCGCAGGCTTCGCATATCTCACGCAACCTCGCCAATGGGGCGCAAATCATTGCGCGAGGATAACTTTCTCCTGGCGGATGCTTTGCGCGGGACGCTTCACTCCCGGGACGCATCTGCCTATGGTGGTGCTGTGGAAAACGCTGCTCAAACACCGCGGCCTTCAGGCTCGCTGCATCGCTTCGCCAATCCGGGCCGTTTCCTGCGGCTGACGGAGAGCTGGCTGCCCTGGTTGTCGGGCGCGGCGCTGGTGGTGCTCGGCATCGGCGTGGTCTGGGGGCTCTGGCTTGCGCCGAAGGATTGGCAGCAGGGCGAGACGGTGCGGATCATGTTCGTCCATGTGCCGATGGCCTGGCTGGCCATGGGCGGTTACATGGGCCTCGCCATCCTCTCGCTCATGTCGCTGATCTGGCGGCATCCGCTGGCCGACCTCACGGCGCGCGAGCTTTCGCCGATCGGTGCGGCCATCACCGCGCTCTGCCTGCTGACGGGCAGCCTCTGGGGCAAGCCCATGTGGGGCACCTGGTGGGTCTGGGATGCGCGGCTGACCTCGGTGCTGGTGCTGTTCTTCCTCTGGCTCGGCCATGCGGCGCTGGTGCGCGCCTTCGACGACCCGGAGCGCGGCGCGCGCATGGGCGCGATCCTGGCGCTGGTCGGCGTGGTGAACGTGCCCATCGTGAAGTTCAGCGTGGATTGGTGGAACACCTTGCACCAGCCGGCTTCGGTGACGCGCCTGGATGCGCCGGGGATGCATGTGGACATCCTCTACCCGCTGCTCTGGTGCACGCTGGGCTTCACGCTCGCCTTCATGGCGGTGACGCTGGCGGCCACCCGCGCCGCCGTGATGGAGCGCCGCGTCCGCGCCCTGCAAATGGCCGCCGCCCGACGCGCGGACGCGCCGGCCACCCTGCGGGAGGCGGAAGCGTGACCCCCCTTCCAAACCCATCCGCGCGCAAGGCGCGCGGCGCCGCCCAACCGACAGCCCCCGCCAGCGCACCCGTGGCGCGGCGAAGGCAAGGCGGCGGAGCCGCCGCCCGCCGTCTGAGGGCAGCACAATGACAACTCATTGGCTTCACGTGAGCCTGAGTTGGGCCGCGGTGCTTGGGGTTTTCGCCCTCCTCGCCATATCCGCATGGTCGCGCCATCGTGCGGCCAGGCGGCAACTCGCCCAATTGGAACGCCCCTCCGTGGAACGGCAAAAATGACGCGCAAGAAGCGCCGGCTCTATATCCTCCTGCTTTGCGCCATTGGGCTGGGCAGCGCCACGGCGCTGACGCTCACGGCCTTCCAGGACAATCTCGTCTTCTTCCGCTCGCCCTCCGACATCGTGCGCGAAACGCCGCCCGAGGGCCGCGCCTTCCGCCTGGGCGGGTTGGTCGAGGAAGGCAGCGTGCAGCGCCAGGGCGAGTACCAGGGCCGCCCGGCCATCCATTTCCGCGTGACCGATGGCGCGCACGCCATCCCCGTCATCTTCACCGGCGTCCTGCCCGATTTGTTCCGCGAGGGGCAGGGCGTGGTGACGCAGGGCATGATGGGCCCCGATGGCACCTTCCGCGCGCGCGAGGTGCTGGCCCGCCATGACGAGACCTACATGCCGCCCGAAGTGGCCGATGCGCTGAAGCGCTCGGGCCATTGGAACCCGGCGCAGGGTGCGGCCCCCGCGCCGGCCACCTGGAACACGCTTGATCCCAACCGACCGGGCGCGCCTGCGTCCGCACCGAGGAGTGGCTCATGATCCCCGAACTCGGCCATTTCGCACTCATCCTGGCCGCGATGCTCGCCATCGCGCAGTCGATCCTGCCGCTCTGGGGCGCGCAACGCGGCGATGCCCGGCTGATGGGCTCGGCGGCGCCGCTGGCGGTGGCGGGGCTGGTCGCCATCGCCATCAGCTTCGCCGCCCTCACCTGGGCCTATGCGACCAACGACATGACCGTGGTGAACGTCGTCGCCAACAGCCATTCGGCCAAGCCGATGCTGTTCAAGATCACCGGCGTCTGGGGCAATCACGAGGGCTCGCTGATCCTCTGGGTGCTGGTGCTGGCCGTGTGCAGCGCGGCGGTCGCGGCCTTTGGCGGGGCCTTGCCCTCGGCCCTGCAGGCCCGCGTCCAGGCCGTGATGGGGATGATCCTGCTGGGCTTCCTGGCCTTCATCATCTTCACCTCCAACCCCTTCGAGCGCATCTGGCCGCCGCCGCCCGACGGCCAGGGGCTGAACCCGCTGCTGCAGGATATCGGCCTCGCGATCCATCCGCCGCTCCTCTACGTCGGCTATGTGGGCTACGCCGTGACCTTCGCCTTCGCGGTCGCCGCGCTGATCGAGGGGCGCGTGGACGCCGCCTGGGGGCGCTGGGTGCGGCCCTGGTCGCTCGCCGCCTGGTCCTTCCTGACGATGGGCATCTCCATCGGCTCCTGGTGGGCCTATTACGAGCTGGGCTGGGGCGGCTACTGGTTCTGGGACCCGGTGGAGAACGCCTCGCTGCTGCCCTGGCTGGCCGGCACGGCGCTGCTGCACTCGGCCATCGTGGTCGAGAAGCGCGAGGCGCTGAAGATCTGGACGGTGCTGCTGGCGCTGCTGGCCTTCGCGCTCTCGCTGCTCGGCACCTTCCTGGTGCGCTCGGGCGTGCTGAACTCGGTGCATTCCTTCGCCTCCGACCCGGCGCGCGGCCTGTTCATCCTGTGCCTGCTCGGCATCTATGTCGCGGGCGCCTTCGCGCTCTTCGCCTGGCGGGCGCCCGCCATGGCGCCGGCCGGCATCTTCGCGCCCATCTCGCGCGAGGGCGGCATCGTGCTGAACAACCTGCTGCTGTGTTCCATCACGGCGGTGGTCTTCGTCGGCACGCTCTATCCCCTGTTCCTCGACCTGCTGACGGGACAGATGATCTCGGTCGGCCCGCCCTTCTTCAACGCGGCGACGGCGCCCCTGGCACTGCCCCTGGTGATGGCCATGGCCGTCGGGCCCATGCTGGCCTGGAAGCGCGCGAGCCTCTGGCCCGTGCTGCAACGCCTCTGGTGGGCCGCCTGCGTGGCGCTCCTGGCCTTCATCCTCACGCTCACGCTGGCCGGCTGGCACGTGCTGAGCGCGCTCGGCTTCGCCTGCGCCTTCTGGCTGCTGGCGGGTGCGGTGGCCGATATCGCGGACCGCGCGGGGGTGGGGCGCACCAGCCTGGCCAATGCCTGGAACCGGGCGCGCAACCTGCCACGCGCCGCCTGGGGGGCCGCCATCGCCCATGCGGGCGTGGGTGTGACCATCCTCGGCATCTCCGGCATGGGGCTGGCCACCGAGAAGCTGATCGCGGTGCCGCCCGGGGGCTCCACCAGCTTCGCCGGCTATGAATGGCGGCTGGACGGCGTGCGCGACTTCGTCGGCCCCAACTTCACCGCGCGCAAGGCCACCATCACCGTGCTGCGCGACGGCCAGGTGGTGCATGTGATGGAGCCGAGCAAGCGCTACTTCCCCACCGGCCGCATGACGACGACCGAAGCCGCGATCCGCACCAGCGTGGGCGGCGACCTCTACGCCGTGCTGGGCGAGGAGCGGGCCAATGACGCTGGCGTCAACGAAGCCGTCCTGCGCCTGCACAACAACCCGCTGGCGCCCTGGATCTGGATCGGCGCCGGGATCATGGCGCTGGGCGCCGCCCTCTCGCTGAGCGACCGGCGCGTGCGCATCGCCGCCCCGGCGCGGCGGCGGCGCGAGGAGGCGGAGGCCTCGGCATGAGCGATGTGGTGAAGCCCGTGGCGAAGCCTTCGCGCCGCAAGCTGCTGGTCTATGCGCCGCTGGGCGTGGCGGCGGCGGCGGGCCTGGGCTTCTGGGCCATGCTGCGCGGGTTGCAGGATGGCAGCTTCAACCCGCGCGGCGTGCCCTCGGTCCTGCTGGGCAGGCAGCCGCCCGACTTCACCCTGCCGGCGCTGGACAGTTCCGGCCTGCCGGCGCTGGCGGCGGCGGATTTCCGCGGGCTGCCCGGCCCGGTCGTGGTGAATTTCTGGGCCAGCTGGTGCGCGCCCTGCATCATCGAGCACCCGCATCTCATGGCCTTGCAGCGCCAGGGGGTGCCCGTCTGGGGCGTGAACTACAAGGACCGCCCGCGCGACGCGCAGGGCTTCCTGACGCGCCACGGCAACCCCTTCGCCCGCCTCGGCGTGGATGAGCCCGGCCGCGTCTCCATCGACTGGGGCGTCTATGGCGTGCCCGAGACCTATATCCTGGATCGCGGGGGCATCGTCCGCTGGCGCTTCGCCGGCCCGCTGACGCCCGAGTTGATGAGCCAGGACGTCCTGCCCTTGCTGGCCCGGCTGCGGGGATAGTGGTGTTGACCTTGTTCAAGAGGTCCAGGAGGCCAGCCTCCTGGTGGGAGAGTATGAGAGGGCAAAGCCCTCTCATGATTCTTTTGTTGTGCGCTTTCCCCGCTTTCGCCCAGATCGGCGACACCACCTACCGCCTGCCCGACCCCGCGCAGGAGACCCGCGCGCGTGAGATCGGCAAGGAGCTGCGCTGCCTCGTCTGCCAGAACCAGTCCATCGAGGACAGCGACGCCTCCCTGGCGCGCGACCTGCGGCGCATCGTGCGCGAGCAGGTGGAGCAGGGCGCGAGCAACGAGCAGGTGATGCGCTTCGTGCACGAACGCTACGGCGATTTCGTGCTGCTGCGCCCGCCCTTCAGATGGAGCACGCTGCTGCTCTGGGCCACGCCGGCCCTGGCCCTGCTGGGCGGCCTCTTCGCCATCTGGCGCGCGCGCCGGCATGCGAACCCCACGGGAATAGGCCCGCTGGAATTGACCGAGGCGGAGCGCCAGCGACTCGCCGCATTGCAAGGTGATCCAAAGGCGTGATGTGGTTGGCTTTGGCGCTCGTCGCCACGCTCATTCTTGCTCCGCTCGCCTATACGGTGCTGCGCCCGCCACGCCCGCGCGGCCGGAGCGAGGCGGATGTGGCCCTCTTCCACGCCCAGCTGGCCGAACTGGAGGCCCAGCGCGCCGAGGGCCGGCTGGACGATGCCGCCTTCAGATCCGCCACGGTCGAGGTGCAGCGCCGTCTTCTCGCCGCGCCTGCGCCGGAGCAACTCGCCAAGGCCGACCGTCCGTCCGTGCTGCTGCTGGCGACGCTGGTGCTGGTGCCGGTGGTGGGCGTCACGCTCTACATGGAGCGCGGCTTCCCCGACATGCCTTCCGCCACGCTGGCCCTCCGGCAAGAGGCCGATGCGCAGGATGAGGCGATGCTGACGCAGCTGCGCGCCCGCCTCGCCACCGCTGACCCCAACACGCAGGTCGGGCGCCAGGGCTTCATCCTGCTGGGCAATGCAGAGCGCAACCGTGGCCGCCTGGCCGAGGCTGTCATTGCCTGGGAGCGCGCACTGTCGGGTGGGTTCGACATCGGCCTGGCGGGCGATGTCGCCGAGATCGAGATCGAACGGAACGAGCCGGAGAACGCGCTGCGCTGGATCGCGCGCGGGCTGGCGACGCAGCCGCAGGATGCGCGGCTGCGCTTCCTGGGCGGGCTGGCCCAGGCGCGCGCTGGGCGGAACGAGGTGGCGCGGGCCATCTGGAGCCAGCTGCTGGCCGAAGCGCCGGCGGATGCGCCCTGGCGGAATATCGTGGAAGAACGTCTGCGCGGGCTGAACTAAAAAAATGGCCTCCGGCAGCTGGGGCCATGGGCCCCAGACCCCTTGAATTAATTGGGGTTTGGGGCCCATGGCCCCAGCCGCCGGAGGCCCCTTTTTTCCTACTTCACCCCTTCACATCCATCGCCTGCCTCAGCCCGTCCGAGACCAGGTTGAAGCAGATGGACGTCACGAAGATGCAGACGCCCGGCAGAACCGCGACCCAGGGCTGCACATAGATGGCCGTGCGCAGCGTGTTCAGCATCAGGCCCCATTCGGCTTCCGGCGGCCGCGTGCCGAGGCCGAGGAAGGAAAGGCCCGAGGCCAGGATCATGCAGACCGAGATGAGCGAGGTCGAATAGACGAAGATCGGCCCCAGCACATTGCCCAGCACATGCACGCGCACGATGGTGAAGGCCGAGGCACCGGAGGCGCGCGCCGCATCCACGAAGTCGAGGTTGCGCACGCCCGTGGTCACGCTTTCCGCCACGCGGATGATGGGCGGCACGAAGACCAGCGTCAGCGCCAGGATCGCGTTCAGGATGCCCGCCCCCAGCGCGCCCGAGATGGCGACGGCCAGCAGCACGGACGGGAAGGCGTAGAACACGTCCGTCACGCGCATGATCAGCATGTTCAGCTTGCCGCCGGTGAAGCCGGCGACGACGCCCAGGAAGGTGCCGATCACGAAGGCCAGCGCCACCGGCACGATGCCCATGAACCAGGAAAGGCGGCCGCCATAGATCAGGCGGGTGAGCATGTCGCGCCCCAGCTCATCCGTGCCGAGGATGTAGCCCTCGGTGCCGATGGGCCGGAGGCGGCGCATCATGCTGCCCTGGAAGGGGTCATGCGGCGTGATGAAGGGCGCGAAGATGATCATCAGCAGCATGACAAAGAGCACGCTGGCGCAGAAGATCGTCACGGGGTCGCGCTTCAGGCGCTTCCAGACGCCCGCCCAATAGCCCTCGGAGCGGGCGACGGCGGTCTTCGCCTGGATGGCGAGCTCGGCGGTGGCGGCGGAGGTGCTCATGCGCGCTTGATCCTCGGGTCGAGCGCGGTCTGGATCAGGTCCACGCAGAGGTTGAGAGCCACGAAGAACATCGCCAGCACCAGGATCGTGCCCTGCAGCACCGGCAGGTCACGCTGGAAGATGGCGCTGTTCAGCAGCAGGCCGGTGCCGGGCCAGGAGAAGACCGTCTCCACCAGGATGGAGCCGCCCATCAGGTAGCCCAGCTGCAGGCCGATCACCGCCAGGGCATTCGGCGCCGCGTTCTTCACGACATGGACGAAGACATTCCAGGAGGTGAGGCCCTTGCCGCGCAGCGCCACCACGAATTCCTGGTTCATGATCTCGGCCACGATGCCGCGCACCGTGCGGGTCACGATGCCCATCGGGATCACGGAGAGGGTGACGGCGGGCAGGATGAGGTGCTGGATATGCTCCCAGTTCCAGGCCCAGTCGGCGCTGCCCCCAGGGCCCGCCCCCATCGCCGGCAGCCAGTTCAGCTGCACCGAGAAGATGACGACCAGCACCATGCCGAGCCAGTAATGCGGCACCGAGACGCCGGCGACGGCGGTCGTCACCGCGACACGGTCGAGGATGGAGCCGCGGAAGGTGCCGGCAAGGCCCCCCAGCACGCAGCCCAGCACGAAGCCGATCAGCGAGGCGGCCAGCGCCAGCATCAGCGTGTTGCCGATGGCCGAATGCAGGTCGCTCCAGACCGGGCGGCCGGTGGCGAGCGAGCGGCCGAGATCCCCCTGGACCACCTTCAGCAGCCAGAGGCCGAACTGCACCGGCAAGGGCTTGTCGAGGCCGTAGTCACGGCGGACCTGCTCCACCACCTCCTGCGGGGCGTCGGGCGGGACGATCGCGTTGATCGGATCACCGGGCGCGATCTGCACCAGCATGAAGCACACGAAGCCGACCGCGAGCGCGATGGGGATCGCGTAGATGAGCCTGCGGATCAGGTAGAAGAACATCAGGCCCATCCTCCGGGAAGCAGGTCAGTCACAGCCGCGGCCACCCCAACGGGATCACCGGTGAAGTCGGGGTGGCGCGCGGTCATCGGGTCACTGGATATGCGGCAGGCGCAGGTCCACGAACCAGCTTTGCGGCTGGACATGGCCACGCACCCGCGGGCTCATCGCGCGCGGGCCCACGTCGTGGGCGATCCAGATGAACAGCGCCTCGTCCACGCCGGCCGCATGCAGGCGGGCCAGCGCCGCGTCACGTTCGGCCGGTTCGAAGGCGTTGCGGGCGGCGGACACCATCTGGTCGAAGCGCGGATCATTGAACATGCCCCAGTTGTTGGAGACCGGGGGCGCCATCTTGCTGTCATAGAAGCGCACCAGCGAGAAGAACGGGTCCATCGCCGAGAAGCTCACATTGGTCGCATGCGCGCCGCGCGCCGAAGCGTGCCCGCAGCCATTGCGCCAGTTGGTGAACAGCGCGTTCCACTCGATCACGTCGAACTCGACATTGACGCCGACGCTACGGAGATCCTGCTGCAGGAACTCGTTCATCGAGAGCGGCTGCATCTGGCCCGAACCGCTCGCGCTGATCTGCACGCGGATGGTGAGCGGGCGCTGCGGGCCGTAGCCGGCCTCCGCCAGCAGGCGGCGCGCCTCGGCCTTGTCGGTGCGGATCTGGAAGCTCGGCGTGCCGGCCCAGGGGTGGCCGGCCGGATAGGTGCCGAGTGCCGGCTGCATCATGCCCCCCAGCAGCGTGCGCAGCGCCTCGCGGTCAATCGCCAGGTTCAGCGCGCGGCGCACCCGCACATCGGAGAGCGGCGAGGAGGGCAGGAAGCAGGGCTGCCAGGGCCAGACATGCGGCTGCGGGTTGGACGCGATCTGCATCTGGCGCGAACGCAGCTGCGGCACCGCATCGGGGGACGGCGCCTCGATCCAGTCCACCTGGCCCGAAAGCAGGGCGGCGGTGCGGGCGCTGGCCTCGGGGATCGGCAGCAGGACCACGCGGTCCAGCTTGGCCTTGGTGCCCCAGTAATTGTCGTTGCGCGCCATCTCGGCCCGCTCACGCGGAACCAGGCGCGTCAGGCGGAAGGGGCCGGTGCCCGAGGGGGTGGCGGCGAAGGCATTCCAGGTGGCTTCGGCCGTCGGGTTGCGGGTGCGCAGCGCCTCCCAATGCGTCGGGCTCGCCATGAAGAGGTTGGTGAGGTTGATCGGCAGCAGGCTGTCCGGCTCGCTCGTGAAGAGCGCCACCGTAAGGTCGTCGATCTTCTCGGCGCGGCGCAGCGTGGGCATGCGCGTCGCCGTCACGCCGACCTGGCGTGGGTCGAAATGCGGGGCCTCACGGTCCAGCACCTTGCGGACGTTCCAGACCACGGCATCGGCGTTGAAGGGGCTGCCATCATGGAAGGTGACGCCCGGGCGCAGGCGGAAGATCCAGCGCGTGCGGTCATTCGGATCGCTCGTCCATTCGGTGGCGAGGCTGGGGATCACGGTGGAGGGGCGGTCCGCGCGGCTCAAATCCCAGGCGGTCAGGCCGTCATAGAGCGGGATGCCGGTGAAGCGGTTGCCTTCGAAGCCCTGGTCGGGCTGGCCATGGGTCAGCGGGATGTCGGCGGCCGTCATGCCGATGCGCAGCGTGCCCTGCGCCTGTGCGGCGCCGGCGGCGAGGGTGAGCGGCAGGATCGCTGCCATGATGAGTTGACGCAAACGCATGTTTTTTGTCCCTGTCTGGGGTTTCCTCAGGCCCCACCTAACCCCCAACCACCCCGGCGGAGCAAGCACCAAGCGCTGGCCGATCGGCCCGCCCCCTCTTGCCTTTGCCCAAGGGCCGGGCACAACTGCCCGCCGATGAAGCTTCTCCTCCTCAACGGCAACACCGATCCCAGCATCACCGAGCGGATGGCCCAGGGCGCCCGCAGGATGTGCGCGCATGAGATCACCCCCCTCACCGCCCGCTTCGGCGCGCGCTACATCGCCTCGCGCGCCGCCGCCGCCGTGGCGGCGCATGCGGTGCTGGACGCGCTGGCGCATGAGATCGGCCGCGAGAACCCGCAGGGCTTCGACGCCGCCATCATCGGCTGCTTCGGCGATCCGGGGCTGGAGGCGGCGCGGGAATGCTTCCCCATCCCCATCATCGGCATGGCGGATGCAGCCATTTTCGCGGCGCTGCGCATCGCCCCCCGTGTGGCCGTGCTGACCGGCGGCGCCGCCTGGGTGCCGATGCTGGAGGAGTTTTTTCTGTTGCGCGGCCTGGGGCCGGACAAGGTCCGCGTCGCCGCCATCCCCCCCACGGGTGACATGATCGCCCGCGAACCGGCCAAGGCCGCCGGCCTGCTCGCCGAGACGGCACGCGGCGAGATTGCGCGTGGCGCCGGCGTCATCCTGCTCGGCGGGGCCGGGCTGGTCGGGCTGGATGCGCTGGTGGCCCCGGAGGTGACGGTTCCCGTGCTGGATGGGCTGCGCTGCGCCATCGAAGCGGCCGAGACGGCGCATGCGGCGCGGCTGCTCGGCGCTGTGGCGCCCAGCATCGGCCTTTCCGAGCCGCTGGCCCAATCGCTGGTCGGCTGAACGCGCTCTCGCCATCAACCTCCTCCTCGCGACGCTTTATGTCCTGATGTGGGGCTCCGCCTTCAATGCGGCGCGGCTCGTGGCCCTGGAATGGCCGGCGCTCTGGGCGCTGGCGATCCGCTTCGTGGCGGTGGTGCCGGTGCTCTGGCTCATCTGGCGCTGGCGCCGCGTGCCCTTCCCGGTGGGCGAGGATCGCTGGCGCCTCGCGCTCATGGGCGCCTTCGGCATGGGCGGGTATCTCGCCTGTGCCTGGGTGGCCCTGGCCCATGTGCCCTCGGGGCTGGTGGCGCTGCTGGCCGCCTGCGCGCCGCTCTTCGTGGCGCTGGGCGAGGCCTGGCGCGGGCAGCGATTGCAGCCAATGGGCTGGCTGGGCCTGGCGCTGGGTTGGGCGGGCGTGGCGACGCTCGGCCTGCTGCGCTCGGCCGATGGGCTGGAGGCGGCGGAGGCCTGGGGGCTCGGCCTCGCCCTTTGCGGCGCCTTCCTCCAGGCGCTGGGCATCCTCGCCTTCGCCCCGGCGCGCGCCCGGATTGACCCCTGGGCCGCCAATCTCGGCCAGACGGCGGTCGCGAGCCTGGTGCTGATCGCCCTCACGGCCGGCCTGGATGGCGCGCCGCCGGACAGCGCCAGCACCACGCTTATCCTCGCGATGGTGTATTCCTGCCTGGTGGTGGGCATCGCCGGCTATGGGCTGTTCTTCGTGGTGATCCGCCGCTTCGGCGCCTCCAACGCGGCCGCACTCCAACTCATGGCGCCGCCGGTCGCGGCCGTGCTCGGCTGGTCCTTCATGGGCGAGCGGCTGGCCTGGGGGGACCTGCTGGGCGGGGCCATCACCCTGGTGGGGTTGCTGCTGATGTTCCGGGCGCGGTGACTTCCGGCGGCGGGCGGCCTAACCTTGGCCGCATGCTCCACGGCCGCAAAATCCTTCTGATCGTCTCCGGCAGCGTGGCCGCCTTCAAGGCGCTCATGCTGGTCCGCCTGCTGCGCGCCGAGGGCGCCACGGTCCGCGCCGTGCTGACGGCGGGTGGTGCGCGCTTCGTCACCAAGGAAGCGCTCGCCGCCATCACCGGCGAGGCGGTGCAGGACGACCTCTGGGCGGCGGAGGCCGAGATCGGCCATATCCGCCTGGCGCGCTGGGCCGATGCGGTGGTGGTCGCCCCCGCCTCGGCCAACCGCCTCGCGCAGATGGCCCAGGGCCTGGCGGAGGACCTGGCCGGCTGCATCCTGCTGGCGACGCGCGCGCCGGTCCTCGCCGCGCCCGCGATGAACCCGGCCATGTGGGCGCATCCGGCGACGCAGGCCAATATCGCGACCCTCGCTTCGCGCGGCCTGCACTTCATCGGCCCCGAGGATGGCCCCATGGCCGAGCCGGAATCCGGCCCCGGCCGCCTTTCCGAGCCCGCGGCAATGCTCTTCGCCATCCGCACCCTGCTGGCCTCAGGCCCGCTTTCCGGCCGGCATGCGCTGGTGACCAGCGGGCCGACGCATGAGCCGATTGATCCCGTCCGCTACATCGCCAATCGCAGCAGCGGCAGGCAGGGCCATGCCATCGCGGCGGCGCTGGTGGCGCTCGGCGCGCGCGTGACGCTGGTGAGCGGCCCGGTCACCCTGCCGGACCCGCCGGGGGTGCGGGTGCTGCGGGTGGAGACCGCCCGCGAAATGCTGGCCGCCTGCGAGGCCGCACTGCCGGCGGATATCGCCATCTTCGCCGCCGCCGTGGCCGATTGGCGGGTGGCGCGGGAGGCCGGGCAGAAGCTCAAGAAGCAGCCGGGCGCCGAGGCCCCCACGCTCGGCATGGCGCTGAA
This sequence comes from Roseococcus sp., assembly GCF_019747315.1. Lineage (GTDB taxonomy): Bacteria > Pseudomonadota > Alphaproteobacteria > Acetobacterales > Acetobacteraceae > Roseococcus. Next base: position 47,601 of record NZ_JAIEQY010000258.1, read on the forward strand.
CCCGGATATCCTGGCCACCCTCTCGCGCCACCCGCAGCGCCCGCAGCTGGTGGTCGGCTTCGCGGCCGAGACGGAGCATGTGGTGGAACACGCGCGCGACAAGCTTATCCGCAAGGGTTGCGACTGGATCGTGGCGAATGATGTCTCGGGCGATGTCATGGGCGGCGCCGAGAATGCCGTCCACCTGGTCACGGCCGAGGGCGTGGAGGAATGGCCCAGAATGCGCAAGGAAGATGTGGCGGCGCGCCTCGCCACCCGGATCGTGGAGTTCATCGCATGAAGATTCTGGTGCAGCGCCTGCCGCATGCGGAAGGGCTGAAGCTGCCCGCCTATGCCACCGAAGGCTCGGCCGGGATGGATCTGGTGGCGGCGCGCGCCGTCACCCTCGCGCCGGGGGCGCGGGCCTTGGTGCCCACGGGGCTGTGCGTGGCCCTGCCGGATGGCTTCGAGATGCAGGTCCGCCCGCGCTCCGGCCTGGCCCTCAAGCACGGCGTCACCGTGCTGAACGCCCCGGGCACGGTGGACAGCGATTATCGCGGCGAGGTCGGCGTGATCCTGGTGAATACCGGGACCGAGAGTTTTCCCATCGCGCGCGGCGAGCGCATCGCCCAGGCGGTCTTCGCCCCCGTCACTCGCGCCGAATGGGAATCCGTGGTGGTGCTGCCGGAGACGGCGCGTGGCACGGGCGGCTTCGGCTCCACCGACGCCGCGCCCGTACCGCCTGCGCCGGCCGCGACGGCCGAGGATGGCATGGAGCGCATGATGGAGGCGGTCCGCGCGCTGGGCGCCGCCTATCGGCAGCGCACGGGCCGGCCGCTCGGCGTCTCGGGCGAGCTCGGGGAATACCTGGCGGCGCGGCATCTGGGCCTGACCCTGCTGGAGGAGCGCCAGCCCGGGGTGGATGCCACGCGCACCAGCGCCAGCGGCCAGTCGGAGCTGGTGCTGATCCGCACCCGCGCGGTGCCCATGGCGGCGCTGGAAGGTCGCCGCATCGGCGCCGTGCCGGAGAGCGAGACGGCGACGCATCTCATCCTCGTGCTGCTGGATGAGGAAAGCCTGCGCCTGGAGGCGATCTGGCAGGCCCCCTATGAGACGGTGTATGGCCAGCAATTGACGCGCGGCAATTCGCGCGGCGTGCATCTGACGCGCTTCCTGGCGCTGCCGGGGGCGGAACGCCTTTGGTCGCGACCCGGCTCGAACCCGGCGGGTTGAGACCCCATATCCCCCGCATGGACCTCGATTTCACCGAAGCCGAACTGCACCGCTATTCCCGCCACATCCTGCTGAAGGAGGTGGGCGCCATCGGCCAGGCGCGGCTGCGCGCGGCGCGAGTGCTGGTGGTGGGCGCGGGCGGGCTTGGCTCGCCGCTGGCCATGTACCTGGCCGCGGCGGGGGTTGGCACGCTGGGCCTGGTGGATCATGACCATCTGGAGCTCTCCAACCTGCAGCGGCAGATCGCCCATAGCACCGCGCGCATCGGCCAGGCCAAGACCGACAGCGCCGCCGAGGCGCTGCGCGCGCTGAACCCCGAGGTGCAGCTTGAGCTCCACCCGCGCCGGATGGACCGCGCGGCGGCCGAGGAACTCATCCCGCGCTATGACGTGATCTGCGACGGCACCGACAATTTCCCGACGCGCTTCCTGCTGGGCGATGCCTGCCATTTGCTGGGCAAGCCCCTGGTCAGCGCCGCCGTGCTGCGCTTCGAGGGCCAGCTTTCCGTCTTCCGCGCGCATCAGGGCGCACCCAACCCCTGTCATCGCTGCCTGCACCCGGAGATGCCGCCCGAGGGCCTGGTTCCCACCTGCTCGGAGGCGGGGGTGCTGGGCGCCGTGGTCGGCGTGATGGGCACGCTCCAGGCCACGGAAGTGTTGAAGGTGATCCTCGGGATTGGCGAGGACATGTCCGGCCGGCTGCTGCTCTGGGATGCGCTGGATGCGCGCTTCCGCACGGTGAAGCTGCGGCGCGACCCCGCCTGTGCCCTGTGCGGCGAGGCCGCGACGATTCATGACCTGGCGGCGCACGCATGAACCCGCTGGGCCTGCTGCTGATCTCGGGCGGGCATGAGCGGGCGCATTACGCGCTGATGCTGGCAACCGCCGCGGCCTCGCTCGGCCGGCCGGTGACGCTCTTTGCCACCAATGCCGGCTGCCGGCTGCTGCTGGCCGCGGCCCCCCTGGAACGCGATGCGCGCGAGGCGGAACTGGCCCGCGCCGGGGTGGCCACCATCGCGACCCTGATGGAGGCGGCCCGCGCCCTCGAAATCCGCTGCATCGCCTGCGAGGCCGGGTTGCGCGCCGAAGGGCTGGAGGGCGAGGCGTTGCTGGCGGGGACGGAACGCGCGGGGATCGTCACCTTCCTGGGCGCGGTGGGCTCGGGCCAGGTGATTTCGTTGTGACGCTTGACCCGGCGCGGCCTCGCTTGGCATCCAGGCGGGTGATGCCCTTGCCCCTCGCCCTTGCCGCGCTGCTGATGCTCGCTCTCGCGGGCGGTGCGGGCGCGCAATCCACGCTGGGTGGGCAGGGGAGCGTGGCGCCACCGCGCGCGGCCACGCCACCGCCCGCCAGCACGGCCGCGCCTCGGCCGGCGCAACCTCGCCCTGCGGCACAGGGCCAGGCCCAACCGCGCCCGGCCCAAGCCCGGCCCACGCAAGGGCAGGCCCGGCCCAATGCCCAGCCCCGGCCGCCGCAAACCGCGGCACAGCGCCAGGCGGCCCAACAGCGCCGCGCCGCCG
>NZ_JAIEQY010000111.1 GCF_019747315.1 Roseococcus sp.
CCATCCCAGACGGCGGGCATGGTGATGATGCCAGGCTCGGCAAGATGGGCGCGGAAGCGATCGGGCGGGGTCATCGGGGCGTTCCTGTTTTCTGACAGGGAGGCTGGCGCCGATTTGGGATGGTGTCGAGCGGGGGAAGAAAAAGAGCCTCCGGCGGCTGGGGCCGAATGGCCCCAGACCCCATTCCTTTAGGGTTTTCCGTGACTTCGGCGCGTGGCGCAACGCCCAGCGAAAGGGGTCTGGGGCCCCGGCCCCAGCCGCCGGAGGCCCTTTTTTTAAAGCACCGGGCTCAGCATCGCCGCCGTATTGTTCCAGAGCTGCCGGTGCAGCGGCCAGGCGGCCACATCCGCGGCCGTCACCTCGTGGCTTTGCGCGATGTAGTGCTCCTGCAGCGCCAGCATCGCCGCCGTGGCTTCGGCGTCGTGCAGCAGGATATTGTTCTCGTAGTTCAGGTCGAAGCTGCGGCGGTCCATGTTGGCCGAGCCGATCAGCGTCACCTCGCCATCCAGCGTGAGCGACTTGGTGTGCAGCAGCCCGCCCCGGTATTCGAAGATGCGCACGCCCGCCGCCAGCAGGTCGGCGTAATGGCTGCGGCTGGCGGCGGCGACGGCCAGGTTGTCGTTCCTCGCGGGGAAGATGATGCGCACCGGGACGCCGCGATTCCCGGCGGCACGCAGGGCCGCCTGCATCGCCTCGTCGGGGACGTAATAGGGGGTGGAGATCACCAGCGCCTGCCGGGCGGCGTAGATCAGGGTCTGGAACATCTCGGGCATGGCGGAATGGCGCTCAGTCGGGCCGCTCGCCACCACCTGGGCGGTGATGGGGCCGGTGGCGGGCTCCAAGGGCTCGGCCAGGATGTCGCGCAGGTCGTCATCGCCCCAGGCCATCCAGTCGGTGGCAAAGAGATGCTGGTTCTGCCGCGCGATGGGCCCCTCGAAGCGCATCACCGCATCCACCCAGGGGGCGAATTTCGCCTTGGGCAGGAATTCCGGATCGGCGCAGTTCTGGCTGCCGCACCAGGTAATGCGGTTGTCCACCACCAGGATCTTGCGGTGGTTGCGCAGGTCGATCCGCCCCTCCAGCGCGCGCAGGATGGGGAAGCCCACCGGCAGCGCGCGCGCCAGGCGCACCCCCGCCTTCCGCATCGCCGCCCAATGCGGGCTTCGGATCATCCGGCGGGAGCCGATATCGTCGGCGATGGCACGGCAGGTCACGCCGCGGGCGGCCGCGCGCTGCAGCGCCTCGGCCACCTTCACGCCATGGACGTCGGGCAGCCAGATGTAGAAGAGCAGGTGGACATGCCGCTCCGCGGCGTCGATATCGGCGATCATGCCGGCGATGGAGGCGTTGGAATCGCCACTCAGCCGCGCCGTATTGCCGCCCACCGGCAGATAGCCGCTGAGCGACTGGCCGACGCGGAAGATGCCCTCCAGCCGCTCCGGCACGGCGGGCGGCGGGCCGGCCTGGCCCATGCTGGCGGCCGGCGGCAATTCGGCCAGCACGCGCTGCATGCGGGCGGCGCGCCGGCGGCCGATATTCGTCTCGCCCAGCACCAGGTAGCCCAGCATGCCCAGCACCGGCAGCACCAGCACCACCACCACCCAGGCGATGCGTGAGGCCGGGTCGCGCTGCGGCCGCAACAGCACGCGGATGATGATCAGCCCCTGGGCGAGCAGATGCAGCGCAAGCAGCACGCGCGGTCAGTCCACCGTGATGCGGCCGGCGCGCACCACGCGCTGCCAGCGGGCGATCTCCCCCTCCTGGAAGGCGGCGAATTGGGTGGGCGTGCTGGCCACGATCTCGAAGCCGAGCTCCGTCAGGCGCGCGGCGACGGCGGGAGCGCGCAGGGCGGCCGTGGCCGCCGCATGCACGCGCTCGACCAGCGCCGGCGCCATGCCGGGCGGGCCGCCGAAGCCCTGCCAGGAATAGACCACGAAATCGCTGAGCCCCGCCTCCGCGCCCGTCGGCACCTGGGGCAGCAGGGGGCTGCGCGCCTCCGAGGTGATGAGGATGGGGCGGACCCGGCCTTCCGCGATATGCGGCATGATGGAGCCGAGATTCTGGAAGGAGAGCTGCACCGTGCCCTGCAGCAGCGCCGTCGTGGCCGGGGCACCGCCCTGGAAGGGAATGTGGGTGATGTCGGTGCCCGTCGCCTGGCGGAACATCTCCATGGTGAGATGGTCGGAGGAGCCGGCACCGCTGGTGGAGTAGCTGGCATTGCGGCCCGGGGCGCGCAGCCAGGCCAGCACGCCGGCGAGGTCGGTCGCCGGCAGGGCGGCGCTGTTGATCACCAGCACATTGGGCGTGCGCACCGTCTGCATCAGGCGGGTGAGCTGCGTCAGCGGGTCGTAGCCGAGGTTGGGGCGCAGCGCGACATTGATGGCCCAGGTGCTGATGGGCGCGTGCATCAGCGTATAGCCATCGGGCGCCGAGCGGATCACCTGCCGCGCGCCGACCTCGCCCGTGGCGCCGGGCCGGTTTTCCACGGCCACGGGGCGGCCGGTCGCCGCCTGCATGGCCTGGGCCATGGCGCGGGCGATGATGTCGGAGGAGGAGCCGGGCGCGAAGGGCACCAGGATGGTGACGGCGCGGCTCGGCCAATCCGCTTGGGCCAGGGCGGCCCGGGGCAGGGCGGCGCTGGCGGGCAGCAGCAGCGGCAGGGCCTGGAGGAGGTGGCGGCGGTTCATGTGGGACATCCCTCGGTTTTCCCGATCCTGCGGCAAGCGGCCTGCATCGGCCATCCCCCGCAACCCGCGCGCGGTGGGGCGGTTCCTGCTATGCGCATGAAAACCCATTCTCCCCGGCCGCGATGAGCACCCCCTCCCCCACCAGCCTGCAGCGCCGCATCTCGGCCGCCCTGACCGATGCGTCAGGGCGGATGAGTGGCGTGGCCCTGATGCCCGAGGCCGGCACCGCCTTCGCCGTGCGCGCCGCCAGCGCCCGCGCCGCCACCCGCAGCCTCGACCTCCAATATTACATGTGGCGCGGCGACGTGATCGGCCACCTCCTGGCGCATGAGGTGCTGGAGGCCGCGGATCGCGGCGTCACCGTCCGGCTGCTGCTGGATGACGTCTATGCGCTGGGGCGCGAGCGCGCGCTGGCGGCGCTGGATGCCCATCCGCTGATCGAGGTGCGGCTGTTCAACGGCACGCGCTGGCGCCGCTTCGGGCGGATGGGCTTCCTGCTGGAACTGGCCTTTGGTGGTTGGCACCTGAACCGCCGCATGCACAACAAGTCCTGGATCGCCGATGACTGCCTGGCGGTGGTGGGCGGGCGCAACCTGGGCGATGCCTATTTCGGCCTCGGCCCGCAGGATGCGGTGCGCTTCCGCGACCTGGACATGCTGATCGCGGGCCCGGCGGCACATCACGCGACGCGCATCTTCAACCGCTACTGGAGCAGCCCGCTGGCCCGTCCGGCGCGGCTCGCCGCCGCCACGGCCGTGCGCACGGGTGGCTTGCCGGCGCTGCGCGCGGTGCTGGATTCGGCCGATGACCGCCCCTCCGCCGACGCGCTGCTGGCGCGGCTGGAGAAGCCCGTGCTCGACCAGTTGGAAGATGGGCTGACGCTGGTGCCGCATGAGGCGGTGCAGGTGGTGGCCGACCCGCCGGAGAAGGCGAAGCGCGGGCTGCGCGCCCGCAAGGCGGCGCGGGCGGCGGGGGGGATCGCCGCCGAAATCGCCGATGAACTTCGCCGGGCCGAGCGCGAGGTGCTGCTGATCTCGCCGTATTTCGTGCCGGGCCGCGCCGGGCTGCGCCTCCTGCGGGACCTGCGCGCGCGGGGCGTGCGCGTCTCGGTCGTCACCAATTCGCTGGCGGCGACCGATGTGGTGGCGGTGCATGGCGGCTACGCCAAGTATCGGCGCGCCCTGCTGGCGGCAGGGGTGAGGCTGTTCGAGCTGAAGCCCCGCTGGCCCGAGGGGGAAACGCGGGGCAAGACCAGCCTGCTCGGCTCCCGCGGGGCGGCGCTGCACACCAAGGCCTTCGTGGTGGATGGCGCGCTGGGCTTCGTCGGCTCCTTCAACCTCGATCCGCGCTCGGCCGCGCTGAACACCGAGATGGGGGTGATGGTGCGCGATGACGGCGTGGCCAGCGAGGTGGCGGCGGAGCATGCGCGCCTGGCGGGGCCGACGGTAAGCTGGCAGGTGGTCTGGGACGAAGGGCGGATCGGCTGGCGGGACGCCCGCGAGGGTCCGCTCACCTTCCGGCAGGAGCCCATGGCCAGCCTCTGGCGGCGCATCTGGGCCAGGCTGGTGCAGTGGCTGCCGATCGAGGAACAGCTCTGAGGTGGCGCATTCCGAGCCGCTGGAGGGGTGGCGGGGCGATCGGGACTTCGCGGGCGGGATGCCCCGTCGGGCACCCCGCAGCGCCGGGTGGCGGCGCCCCTGGAGCCGTCAGGCCGCGATGAGGGTCGCGAGTTGCGGCCCACGATCCAGCAGATCCTGCGTGGCGCTGCCGAACACGATGTTGCGCAGCGGCGCATGGCGCACGGCTCCCATCACGAGCATGTCCGCCTTCGCCTCCCCTGCGGCGCCGATCACCGCTTCAAGCACCCCCTCAGCGCCGCGCCCCACGGCAGCAAAGCGGGAATTCGCGCCGTGGCGGGCCAGCAGACGCGCCAGTTCGATGCCGGACTGCCCCGCCCGGAACTCCTTGTCATTCGTCACGGTGACGATCAACGTCTCTTCCGCGCGCCGGATGAAGGGCAGTGCGGCGTGCACCGCCCGGACGCAAGCCGGCGTCGCGTCCCAGGCGATGACCACGCGAGAGGGGGAAGCCATGAGCGGTTGGTCCTGGCGCACCACCAGGAGAGGGCGGCCGCTTTCAAAGATCGCGGCCCCCAGCAGCAGGCGCTGCCCCATGCCGCGGGCGGCGCGCAGGGTGAGCACGCCGAGATCTGACACACGCAGGTGATCGGCAAAGACATCCCCGACACCATAGGCGAAGCTGCTGCGGGACCTGACCTCGCAGGAGACACCGGATCGCTCCGCGGCGGCACGCAACAGCGCCGCGGCATCTTCCTCGGCTGTGGCGGCATCCGCACCCGGCACCGTCGCGCCCGCCTCCTCGGTCTCGATGGGAAAGATCAGCGCCGTCAGATGCGCGCCATAGGCCTCGGCGAGGACGATCGGCGTTTTCAGCGACGCCTCGAACGCCGCGCCGCTGCCTGGTTCAACCTGGCAAAGGATGGTTGTGATGGTCATGTCCCGAACTCCCGACCGCTTGAAGGGGCCTGCCGGCCTGGTTCCCGGCATCAGCTCCCGTGCAGGAGGGGCCGTTCCACCACGTCGCGGCGGCTGGACCCATCCAGTACCGGCAGGGTGCCGCCATCTGCGGTGAACGGCTTTGATCTTTGTCAAACGCATCTCAAACGTGTTCAATTATCCTCAAGCTCGGCCAAAGCCGGTGAAGTTGAGATGACATGCTCACACGCAAATTCATGACGGTCCGCGAGGTGGCCGACCTTGCCCAGGTTGGCGAGGCGACCGTGCGCCAATGGATCAAGGCGGGCGAGCTGCGGGCGATCGATGTCGGGCGCGAGTTCCGGATCATCCCGCGGGATTTCGAGCGCTTCCTCGACCTCCATGCGACACGCGCACCCGAGTCCGGCCATGACACGACAAGGCGTCTGGGTGAGAAGACCTAAGGGGAGCCGCCCCCACCCGCCCGCGGGGGTCACGCGCGGCGGGAGGCGAAAGGCTCCCCCGCCCGGATTTTCAGGCGCCGGCGCGCCGGGGAGCTGTCACGCCCCCTGCGCCCGGCCAAGCCGCGGCTTCCAGGCCAGCGCCCCCGGCCCCAGCAGCGCGAGCGAGACCAGCGCCATGGTCCAGAAGGCCGGGTATTCCCAGCCACCATGGGTGGAAGTGTAGATCCAGCCATTGCCGAATTGCTGGCGGACGATCCCCGCCATCAGCCCGGCCAGCACGAGGGCGACCCAGCGCGTGCGCCAGCCCAGGATCAGCGCGATGCCGCCCGCCGCCTCCAGCGCCGTGACGAACCAGGCGAACCAGGCCGGGTAACCCTGGCTGACGAACCAGGGGACGACATGCACCATGCCCGCCGTCCAGACCTTCCACACCAAGGCATGGGCGAGGAACAGCACGCCCATGGTCACGCGCAGCAGCAGGGCGGCGTAGGGGGCGGTGGCGGGCATCACGGCGTCCCCGCCAGGCGCATCCGCTCCAGCTCACGCCAGCCCTGGGGCGGGATCATGCCGAGCACGTCAAAGCGCCCCTCGCCCAGCGGGCGCAGGATCACGGCCGCCCCCTGCGGCTGGGGCGGCGGGCCGCCCGCGGCAATGATGTGGTAGGAATGGCCCACCATCACCCAATTGCCGGTGGGCGGGGAGGCGGGCAGCAGGGCGAGCAGTGCTTCGCCCATCGCCAGCCGTGCCGCCGCATCCACGTGGCGCGGCAGGGTCAGCGCGGGCTCCGGCTCGGCCATGCCGAAGGCCAGGGAAGCGGTTTCCATGGTGCGGCAGAAGGGGCTGGCCAGCACGCGCGAGACGGGGATGCCCAAGCCCCGGAAGGCCGCGCCGATCTCGAGCGACTGGGCGCGGCCGGTGGCGTCCAGGTTGCGCTGGCTTTCGCACTCGCCCGGCACGGCCAGGGCCTGGTCCGGCGAGGAAGAGCCGGTCTCGGCATGGCGCAGGAAGATGACGAGCCCACCCTCCCGCAGGGCGGCGAGCAGGCCAGGATCAGCCCTCGCCGGGAGGGGGGCGAGGAGAAGGAAGGCGGCCAGGAGGCGAAGGAGCTGCGACATCCTGGGCCAGATGGATGCGATGTTGCACCGAGTCAATCATTCGCGCAGCGCTACCCCCGCCGGACGGCCCCGCGCAGCGCATCCAGCACGGAATCCATCGCCGCCTGGTAGCCCGGCCCGTCCAGATACCCATCCATCGCGCCTGTGCGGTCCAGGAAATTCTGCCAGGCCGGCATCTCGCGCGCGCGGCGGAAGCGGTCATGCAGCGTGGCGGCGATCTCGTCGGGCAAGCCCGCGGGCGCGTTCAACCCCTTCATGTTCTCGATGACCACATTCCAGCCCAGTTCGCGCAGCGTCGGCACATCGCGGAAGGCGGGCAGGCGCCCGGCCGAGGCGACGGCAAGCGGCCGTACCTCGCCCGCCTGGGCGAGGCCGGCCATTTCCTCCGGCGCCAGCACGGCCAGCTCCACCGTGCCGGCGAGCAGCGCCTGGAGCGAGGGCGCGCCGCCGGTGAAGGGCACATGCAGGAACTCGACTCCCGCCGCCTGCTGCAGCAGCACGAAGACGGCGTGGTAGATGGAGCCCTGGCCGGAGGAGGCATGCGGGATGGTGCCCGGCGCGCGCCGGGCGGCCTCCATCACGGCGCGGAGATCGGCATAGGCGCCACCGCGCCGGGCCACGATGAGCATGGGCTGGCGCGTCAGGCGGATGATGGCGCGGAAGGAACGCTTGGGGTCATAGGGCAGGTCCCGGAAGGCGGGGAGCGAGATGCTCTCGCTGCCGCCGCCGACCAGCAGGTTCAGCCCATCCGGCGCCATGCCCGCCACCTGCTGCGCGGCGATGGCCCCGCCGGCGCCGGGCCGGTTCACCACAATGATCGGCGTGGGGAAGAGGCGCGCGGCGGCCTCGGCAATGGCGCGGCCGCAGAGATCGGCACCGCCGCCCGGCGCGAAGCCGACGATGAGCTGGATGGGCCGCGCGGGCTCCCAGGCCCAGGCGGGGGTGGCGGCGGGCGTGGTGGCGAGCGCGGCGCCGGCCGCGAGCAATGCCCGGCGTTGGAACATTGGAACCTCCCTGGTGTTTTGCGGGGAGGATAGCGGCGCTCGCTGCGGCGCGCCATGCTGCCGGCATGATCCCGCCCGGCGCCACCGACTGCCACATGCACATCTACGGCCCCGCCGAGCGCTATGCGGTGGCGCCGACCAACCCTTCGCCCGTGCCCTTCACCAAGGATTTGGCCGCCTGGCGGGCGGTGCGGGCGCGGCTCGGGCTGGGGCGGACGGTGGTGGTGCAGCCCACCGCCTATGGCACGGACAATGCCTGCACGATGGATGCGGTAACCGCGCTGGGCCTCGATCAGGCGCGAGCGGTGGTCGCGGTGACGCCGCAGACGCCGATGGTGGAGCTGCAGCGGCTGCATGCGGCGGGTGCGCGCGGGGCGCGGGCCTTCATGCTGAAGGGCGGGCCCGTCTCCTGGGAGGAATTGCCGGCCCTGGCCGCGCATGTGGCGCCGCTGGGCTGGCATGTGCAGCTGCAATTCGACGGCGGCGAGATGGTGGCCCGCGCGCCGATCATCGCGGGCCTGGCCTGCGATGTGGTGGTGGATCATCTGGGCCGGTTTCATGACCCGGTGCCGCCTTCGGCGCCCGCTGTTCAAGCGCTGCTGCGGCTGCTGGAGACGGGGCGCGTCTGGGTGAAGGCGTCCTCGCCCTATGGCGTTTCGCGCGCGGGACCGCCGGCTTATGCGGATGTCGCGGCCATCGCGCGCGCGATCATCGCCGCCGCCCCCGAGCGTGTGGTCTGGGGCTCGAACTGGCCGCACCCCAATGCGCCCGAGCCCAAGCCGGACGAGAAGGCGCTGCTGGACCTGCTGTCCGACTGGGTGCCCGATGCGGCGGCGCTGCAGGCGATCCTCGTGCAAAGCCCTGCCCGGCTCTACGATTTTTAGCCCAGGGGCCGCATTGGGTTTTGGGGTCTGGGGCCTTTCGGCCCCAGCCGCCGGAGGCCAGTTTCTTCTTCGGGTAAACCCCGCCTTCACCTTCGTCCCATAATCTGCGCCCCGTCATCAGCCACGGGACGCATCTCATGCAGGAACCACTCATCGCCGGCCGCTATGCCGTGCGCGACATGATCGGCCAGGGCGCTTGCGGCACGGTGCTGGAGGCCATGGATCTGCGGCTGCGCCGCCTGGTGGCGCTCAAGCTCATCAGGCAGGGTGGCGAGGAGCCAGCCCGTATCGCGGCCGAGGCGCATGCGGCGGCGCGGCTTGTGCACCCGAACATCATCGCCGTGCATGATGCGGGCGATGGGCGGGACTTCGCCTGGATCGCGATGGAGCTGGTGATCGGCGAACCGCTCTCCGCCCTGCTGGCGCGGGAGGGCGCCTTGCCCGAGGCCGATGCCACAGGGATCGCCGCGCAATTGCTGGGCGCGCTGGGCCATGCGCATGGGCGCGGGGTGGTGCACCGGGATGTGAAGCCCGCGAATATCCTGCTGGCGATGGATGAGCGCGCGGGGCCTGGCGCGGTGCGGCTCGGCGATTTCGGCTTGGCGCAGCTGGGCGCGCCCGATGTTTCGGAGGCCGGGCAGATGCTGGGTACCCCCGCCTGGATGGCACCCGAGCAGGTGCGCGGCGAGGCGGTGGACCACCGCGCCGATCTCTGGGCGGCGGGCGTGGTGCTGTATCAATGCCTGACGGGCGAGCGGCCGTTTCACGGCCAGATGCCCGGCCTGCTGACCCGCATCCTGGGCGAGGACCCGGTGCCGCCCAGCCGGCTGCGCCCCGGGCTTGATCCGCGCTGGGATGACCTTCTGGCCCGCGCGCTGGCCAAGGCGCCCGCGGCACGCTTTGCCTCGGCCGTGGAGATGGCGGGCGCCCTGCCGGCGCGGCTGCCCGAGCTCAGCCTGGCCGGCTGAGCAGCGCGAAGAGCGCCGCCCCCAGGACGAGCGCCAGCGCCGCATGGGCGCGGCGCATGTCGCGGCGGAATTTCACGCCGCGTGCAGCGCCTTCCACACCACTTCCGGCGTGGCCGGCATGTCGATGGAGGTCACCCCCGCATCGGCCAGCGCATCCACCAGCGCATTCACCACGGCCGGCGGCGAGCCCACGGCGCCGGCCTCGCCCGCGCCCTTCACGCCGAGCGGGTTGGTCTCGCAGACCACTTCGATCAGATCCACCTCGATATCCGGCAGGTCCTCGGCGCGCGGCAGGGCGTAGTCCATGAAGCTGGCACTCAAGAGCTGGCCGCTTTCCGGGTCGTAGGAGGTGCGCTCCAGGAAGGCCTGGCCAATGCCCTGCGCCACGCCGCCATGCACCTGGCCGCGCACGATCAGCGGGTTCAGCGCGTGGCCCACATCATCCACCACGATGTAGCGGGGGATGGCGATCATGCCCGTCTCGGGGTCCACCTCGACCTCGGCCACGTGGCAGCCATTCGGGAAGGTGTGGAACTCGATCTTCGCGGTTTCCAGCGCGTCGAGCAGGTTGGTGTCCTCCCCCGCCGCCACGCGGCTGCGCTGGCGCGCGGCGAGGCTCAGAATGTCCACGCCACGATCGGTGCCGACCACGCCGAACTGACCCCCATTTGCCCCTTTTGGGTTGAACTCGATATCCACCACGGCCGCTTCCAGCATTTCGGAAGCCGCCTGCTTGCCCTTCTCGATCACGCTCGCCGCCGTCACCAGGATGGCCTGGCCCTCGGAGTAAAGGCTGCGCGCGCCGCCGGTGCCGCCGCCCGCGGGCAGCGTGTCGGAATCGCCCTGGCGGATGCGGATCTTCTCCATGGGAATGCCGAGTTCGTGGCTCGTCAGCATGGCATAGGCCGTCTCATGCCCCTGGCCGGTGCTTTGCGTGCCGACATAGACATCCACGAAGCCATCCTCGGCGAATTTCACCGAGGCATTCTCGGTCGGCCCGCCGCCCGTGGCTTCGAGGTAATAGGCAAGCCCGATGCCGCGCTTCTTGCCGCGCTTGGCGGCCTCGGCCCGGCGGGCGGGGAAGCCGGCCCAGTCGATCTTGGCGAGCGCGGTATCCATCACCCGCGGGAAATCGCCGCTGTCATAGCGCTGCGCCATGGCGGTGACGTAGGGCATGGCGGCCTGGCCCACCATGTTGCGGCGGCGCAGCTCGATCCGGTCGAGCTTGAGGTCGCGCGCCGCCTGGTCGATCAGGCGCTCGACCAGGTAGTTGCTCTCGGGCCGGCCGGCGCCGCGATAGGCGTCCACCGGGACGGTGTTGGTCGCCATGCCGAGCACGCGTGCATGGATCGCCTGGAAACCATAGACGCTGGCCAGCACCTTGGTGCCCGCCCCGGTCGGGATGAAGGGCGCGAAGGTGGAGAGATAGGCGCCCATATTGGCCACGTTGCGGGTGCGCAGCGCGAGGAATTTGCCGTCCTTGTCGAGCGCCAGCTCGCCCAGCGTGATGTTGTCCCGCCCATGCGTGTCCGACAGGAAGGCCTCGGTGCGCTCGGAGGCCCATTTCACCGGGCGGCCCGTGGCGCGGGCGCCCAGCGCGCAGAGCGCGTATTCGGCATAGAGGAACAGCTTCATGCCGAAGCCGCCGCCGACATCGGGCGTGACCACGCGCACCAGCTCGGGGCTCACCTTCAGCACGGCCGAAGCCAGCAGGTTCTTCACCAGCCAGGAGCCCTGGGTGCCGGCATAAAGCGTGAAATGGCAGGTGGCCGCGTCATATTGCGCGGCGCAGGCCCGGCCTTCCATCGAGGAGGCGACGACGCGGTTGTTCACCACCGTCATCCGCGTCACGTGCGCGGCCTCGGCGAAGAGCGCCTCGGTCTTCGCCTTGTCGCCCACTTCCCAGTCGAAGATCGTGTTGTTGGGGGCGGCGGGCCAGATCTGCGGCTGGCCGGGCTCACCCGCCACGGCCAGGTCGGTGATGGAGGGGAGGATCTCGTAATCCACCGCCACCGACTCGCCGGCATCGCGCGCCTGTTCATGGGTTTCGGCGACGATGAAGGCCACGGGGTCACCCACATGGCGGACGGCATCGGTGGCCAGCGGCATGTGCAGCGTGTTCGCGCGGTCCGAGCCGTCACTGTTCTTCATGGGAATGGCGCAGGGCAATTCGCCCACGCCCTGGGCCAGCAGGTCGGCGCCCGTCATCACCGCCAGCACGCCGGGCATGGATTTGGCCGCGCTGACATCCACCGAGAGGATCTTCGCATGGGCATGCGGGCTGCGCAGGACATAGCCATGCACCTGGCCCTCCAATGCGATGTCATCCGTGTAGCGGCCGGCGCCCAGAAGAAGCCGGGGGTCTTCCACGCGCCGCACCGATTGGCTCAAGCCGAATTTCGCCATGGGTCGTCTCCCTCAGAAGCTGTTCTGCCCATCATCTGACGATGCGGGGGGAAAGGGGAAGGGGGAAAGCGTGAAGATCGGACGCCAGGGGGCGGCGGACCTCGCCGCGGCCCGCGGTTTTCGTCTTGCGCGGCTCCCGCTCCCGTTCCACGCTCCGTCAGCGCCATGGCGCGGCCGCCACGCCGCGCTCGTGAAGGAGGAAGCCCCGCTTGCCCATCCAACGCCGCCATCTCCTGGCCCTGCTCCCCGCGCCGCTGGCCGCCCAGGCCCAATCCCAGGCCCCGGGGTGGGTGCCGGACCGGCCGATCCGCCTGGTGGTGCCCTTCCCGCCCGGCGGCGCCACCGATGTCTGGGCGCGGATGACGGCCGAGGGGTTGCAGCAGCGGCTCGGCCAGGCGGTCGTCATCGACAACCGGCCCGGGGCCGGCGGCATGCTCGGCGCCGAGGCGGTGATGCGCGCGGCGCCCGATGGATACACGCTGCTCTTCACCATCACCTCGCTGGTGCAATCGCCCGTGGTCATGCGCCGCTTCCCCTATGACCCCGTGGAGGATTTCCAGCCACTCGGCCGCCTTGGCAGCAATGCCAATGTCTGGGTGATCGGCCCCGCGGTGCCGGCCGAAATCACGACGATGGAGGGCTTCACCGCCTGGGGGCGCGGGCGCGAACTCTCCTTCGGTTCCTGGGCCAATGGCTCAACAGGACATGCGTTTGGCCTGATGCTGGCCGAGGAGGCCGGGCTGCGCATGGCCCATGTCGCCTATCGCGGCGAGGCGCCGGGCGTGCAGGACCTGCTGGCCGGGAACATCCATGGCGGCTGGCATTCCATCGCGGCGGTGGGCGAGTTGATCCGCGCCGGCCGGCTGCGCCCCCTGGCGAGCTCCGGCACGCGCCGCCTGCCCTCCCTGCCGGAGGTGCGGATGATGCGCGAGATCGGCTTTTCCGACCGCTTCGCCTTCGAGGGCTTTTCCGGCCTGCTCGGCCCGCGCGGCCTGCCCGCCCCCATCACCGGGCGCCTCGCCGCCGCCTTCGCGCAGATGGCCCAGGATGCTGAACTGCAGCGCCGCCTGATCGCGATGGACACCTTCCCCGGCTATCTCGGCCCCGAGGATTTCCGCCGCTTCATCGCACAAAGCCTGACCCGCTGGCGTGAGATCAGCGAGCGGCTCGGCCTGCAGGCCGATGGCTGATCAACCGCCCGCCAGGCGCTGATCCGCTTCCAGCAGGGCCGCGCTGCGCTCCGCCACCGGGCCATGACCGCCGCCGCCGCCGGTCCACATCTCCAGGACATCGCCGGCGCGCAGCGTGAGGTCGTCCTTGGAGCGCACGGTGATCACCTCCTCGCCGCGTCGCACCAGGCAGCCACCCAGCGCGCCCGGCTCGCCGCCCGCCAGCCCCTCGGCCGCCACGCGGAAGCGGTCGGTGTAGATCGCGAGCCGCACGCCATCGGCCAGGATGCGATAGCGTCGGAGCGAGCCATTGCCGCCGCGATGCCGGCCCTGCCCCCCCGTGCCCGGCAGCAGGCGATAGGCCTCGATGCGGAAGAAGTCGTGGTCGGCATCAATCGCCTCCACCGGGACATTGGTGCAGTTGGAGAGCGGCCCCGCCAGCGCATCCGCGCCATCCCCCTCGGCCGAGGCGCCGAAGCCGCCGTCGCGCAACTCGATGAAGACGCGGTAGCGGCCATCCCTCAGATGGCTCAGGCAGAAGGAGGTGGTGGTGTCGAAGCCCGTCGCCACCGCGCGCTCCGGCACAGCCTGGCCCAGCGCCTTCAGCACGGCGTCATAGGCGCGGTAGGTCGCCTCCATGCGCGCCCGCACCGGGGCGGGGAAGCGCGGGTTGAGCAGGGTGCCCTCGGGCACGGTGATGGTCACCGCCTGGGCCGCGCCCTCGTTGAAGGGCACGTCATCGCTGGTCAGGAAGGACTTCAGCGCGGCCAGCGTGCCGGAGACGACGGAGGCATAGGGCGCGTTCATATGCGTGCGCACCTGCGGCGCCGTGCCGCTGAAATCCACGCTCAGCGCATCGCCGGCCACGGTGACGGCGGCGCGGACGCGCAAGGGGCCGGAGCCCACGCCGTCATCATCCACGAAATCCTCGCCGACATAGGTGCCATCCGGCAGCGCGCGCACGGCCGCGCGGACGCGGCGCTCGACATAGCCGATCTGCCCGGCCATGGCGGCCTCGACCGTGGCCGCGCCATAGCGCGCGCAGAGTTCGCGCATGCGGGCGATGCCGGTGAAGCAGGCGGCGAATTGGCTGTCGATGTCGCCCAGCGTCTGGTCGGGCACGCGGATATTGGCGCCGACCAACGCGCGCAGATTGCCCGACTGCCAGTCCCGCGCGAAATTGTAGCGCGCTGGCGGCAGGATCAGCCCCTCGCCATACAGGTCCGTCGAGGAGGCGTTCAGCCCCGGCGCGCCACCGCCGACATCCAGGTGATGCGCCACCGCCGCAGCATAGGCCACGATGCGCCCCTCCACGAAGGCCGGCATGAAGATCAGGATGTCCTGCAGGTGATGCGCGCCGCGATAGGGGTGGTTCGTGATGTAGAAATCCCCCTCTTCCAGAAGCTCCGGCGGGCAGGCGGCCATGCAGTGGCGCAGCGTGATGGAGAGCGAGCCGACCAGCACGGGAATCAGCTCGTCGCTCTGCGCGACGGCGGCGCCGGAGGCATCCATGATGCCGGTGGAAGCATCCTTGCCGTCGCGCACGATGGGCGAGAAGGCGGAGCGATAGAGCTTGGCGCCCATCTCCCGCGCGGCGGACATCAGGGCCTGGCCGATCACGGCCTGGTCGGCGGGGCTGATGGCGCTCATGCGTCCCTCGTCATCATCAGGTTGCCCACGGCATCCTCCTCGGCCATCCAGCCCGGCGGGACCCAGATGCTGGCCGTGCTGTCCTCGATCAGCAGGGGGCCGGCGCGGGGACCATCCAGGCGCCGCGCCCCGCCGAGGCCGGGCAGCCCCGCCCGCGTCACATGCAGCCCCGCGCGGTAGGAGATGATTTCCACCGCCCGCCGCGCCGTATCGGCCGGCGCGCGATAGATGCGCTCATGCGCGGCACTGAAGCCCGCCAGCAAGGCAGTCTCATCCAGCGTGGTCAGCGCCGCGGGTTCCAGCGGCACGGCGATTTCGAAGGCCTGGCCCACCAGGCGCATGTCGAGCGTGATCTCGAAGCGTCGCTCCCCCTGGACGCCATAGGCATCGAAGCGCGCATCCAGCTCCGCGCGCAGGGCTGCCATCTCGGCCCGCACCGCCTCGGCGCAGCCAGGGGCGACCACGCGGCGGCGGGTGCGCGCGGCGAAGAGGCTGTGATCGGCCGCCAGCAGCCCATAGGCGGAGAGCACCCCGGCTCCCGGCGGCACCAGGACGCGCGTCATGCCGAGCTCCTCCGCCACCGCCGCCGCATGCAGCGGCCCCGCGCCGCCATAGGGCACCAGCACATGCTGGCGCGGATCACGCCCGCGCTCGGTGGAGACCAGCCGCACGGCGGCGACGACATTGGCGACGGCGATGCGCACCACGCTTTCGGCCGCCTCCTCGATGCTGATCCCGAGGCTCTGCGCAAGGGGCGCGAAGGCCGCCCGCGCCGCCGCGCCATCCATGACCAAGCCGCCCGCGAGCTGCTTGCCAGCGGGGATGCGCCCCGCGATCACATGCGCATCGGTCAGCGTCGGCCGCGTTCCACCCCGGCCATAGGCGGCCGGGCCGGGAACGGCCCCGGCGCTGCGCGGCCCCACCCGCAGCAACCCGCCCTCATCCACCCAGGCGAGGGAGCCGCCGCCGGCGCCGACGGTGGTGATGTCCAGCATGGGCATCTGCACGACCAGGCCATCCACCATCGCCTCGCGCGCCAGGCCGGGCCGGCCATCCTCGACCAGCGCCACATCCGCGCTGGTGCCGCCGATATCGAGGGTGATGATGTCCCGCACGCCCGAAAGCCCGGCCTGGCGCGCCGCACCCATCACGCCGGCGGCGGGGCCCGAGAGCAGCGCGGTCACGGCATTGCGCCGCATGGCGACCGCCGGCACGCGCCCGCCATTGGACTGCATCACGGAGAAATCCCCGGTGAAGCCCAGCGCGGCCAACCGCGTTTCCATCCGGCCCAGATAGGCATCCAGCACGGGCTGCACATAGGCCGAGAGCGCGGTGGTGCTGGCGCGCTCATATTCCCGGAATTCCTGCGTCACCTCATGCGAGCAGGTGACCGGCAAGCCCGGCGCCAGGCGGCGGACCAGCGCCGCCACCGCCTCCTCATGCGCGGGGTTGGCGTAGGCGTTGAGCAGGCAGATGGCGATGGCGCCGATCTCCGCCGTGGCCAGCAGTGCCGCCAGCCGCGCCTCCACCGCTGCCAGGTCCAGCGGCTGCGCCACGCTGCCATCGGCCAGCACGCGCTCCGGCACTTCGAGGGAATCCTCGCGCGCCACCAGCGGCACGGGCTTGCGGTAGCGCAGGTCGAAGAGGCGCAGCTTGTCCTGCCGGCCCAGGATCAGCACGTCGCGGAAGCCTTCGGTCACCAGCAGGGCGAGGCGCGCGCCGCGCCGCTCCAGCACCGCATTGGTCGCGACGGTGGAGCCATGCACGAATTCGCCGACCGTGGCGGCGGCGATGCCGGCGGCCTCCAGCGCATGGAAGGCGGCCTCATCCGGCCGTGCGGGGGTGCTGGGCACCTTGGCCACCTGCACGCCATCCGGGCCGATCGCCACCAGATCGGTGAAGGTGCCGCCGATTTCGACGCCGACCGAGAGCGCCATCCTCATTGCACCGTGATGCGGGCTTGGCGGATCACGCGGCCCCAGCGCTCGGTTTCCTCCTGCGCCAGGGCGGCCAGCGCCTCGGGCGGGCCATCGGCGGGTTCCGCGCCCAGTTCGGCAATGCGCTGCCGGACGGCGGGCCGCGCCATGATGCGCCGGAAGCCCGCATTCAGCCGCTGCACCAGCGGTGCCGGCACCCCGCCCCCGGTGAAGAGCGCGAACCAGGAGACGACGCTGTAGCCCGGCACCGTCTCCGCCACCGTCGGGATGTCCGGCGCCGCCAGCGCGCGCGTGGGCGAGGTGACGGCGAGGCCCGTGAGGCGCCCGCTGCGCACCAGTTCCAGCGCGCCCGGCATGTTCTCGAACATCAGCTGGATCTGCCCGCCCTGGAGGTCGGTCAGGGCGGGCACGCTGCCGCGATAGGGGACATGCACGATGTCCACGCCGGTCATCAGCTTGAACAGCTCTCCCGCCAGATGCGTGGTGGCGCCAATGCCGGCCGAGCCGAAATGGATGGCGCCGGGCCGGGCGCGCGCGGCAGCAATCAGCGCCGCGATGCTGGTCAGGCCGCTCGCCGGATTCACCACGACGAGGTTGGGGACATTGGCCACGAGCATGACGGGCGCGAGGTCCCGCAGGGGGTCATAGGGCATGCTGCCCATCAACGCCGGCGCGGTGGCGATGGGGCCGGGCGTGCCCATGACGAGCGTGGTGCCGTCGGGCGGGGCGGCCGCCACCTGCGCCGTGCCGGTGACGCCCCCCGCGCCGGGGCGGGATTCCACGATGAGCGGCTGGCCGAATTCGGCCTGGGCGTGCTCGGCCAGGATGCGCGCCAGGATGTCCGTGGTGCCGCCGGTGGTGAAGGGCACGATGAGGCGCAGGGGGCGGGCCGGAAGCTCCTGCGCGGCGGCGGCGGCGCCCGCCAGGGCAGGAAGGGCCAGAAGGGCGGATCGGCGATGCATCCTGCATACTCCATGGCTGTGCAAAACTGCGTGGCCGATTTCAGTTTGCGGAGGGCTGCGCCAAGGCGCAAGGCACCGCGCGAAGGCGAATTCCCGCAACACATGCAAGAGCGGGGTTGAAAGGCACAGGCGCAGGCCGCAAGCTGTCATCCGGGCAACATCGGAGCAGCGAGATGAGCCATTTGATGGGGCGGCGCCCCTGGCTTCTGGCGGCAGGCGGCCTGTTGACCACGGGCCTCGCGCAGCCCGCGCTGGTCTCGGCGCAGACGGTGCCGCCCAAGCCCGACCGCATCGTGGTGAATGCCTCCGGCGGATCGATGAATGCCATTTTCCGCCGCAGCTATTTCGCCGCCTTCGAGCGCCGCCACGGGATCCGCGTGCAGGACACCTCGCCGGTGGATTTCGGCAAGCTCCGCGCCATGGTGGAAAGCGGCAACCCCGAATGGACGGTCACGGAAATCGGCGGCCAGGACGCGGTCCGCGCGAAGGAACTGAACCTGCTGGAGCCGCTGGACACCAGCGTGATCGATCGCTCCGAGTATCCCGAGACGGCGCGGGATTCCCATGTGCTCTCCTCCTCCGCCTACAGCACTGCGCTGGGCTATCGCACGGACGTGTTCCGCGACGGCAGCCACCCCAAGGGCTGGGCGGAGTTCTGGGATGTGCGGCGCTTTCCCGGGCCGCGCTCGCTGCGCAACCACCCCGTGGACAATCTGGAATTCGCGCTGCTGGCCGATGGCGTGCCGATGGAGAGCCTCTACCCGCTCGACATGGACCGCGCCTTCCGCAAGCTCGACCAGATCCGCCCGCATGTCACGGTGTGGTGGACCACCGGCGCGCAGCCCGCGCAGCTGCTGGTGGACCGCGAGGTGGTGCTGGCCTCCGGCTGGAATGGCCGCTTCTATGACCTGACGCGGCGTGGCGCGCCGATCGCCACGGAATTCGCGGGCGGCAGCCTCAAGACCGGCGCCTTCGGCATCCCGCGCGGCACGCGCCAGGCCTATTGGGGCCAGCGCTTCCTCCAGCTCATGACCGACCCGGAGCTGCAATCCGTCTATACGACGGAGATGGGCTATCCCGGCCTGAACCGTCGCACGCTCAGCTTTGTCGCGCCGGAATTGCACCCGCTGCTGCCCACGGCGCCCGCCAATCTGGAGAAGCAGTTCTGGCTGAATGTGGATTGGTGGACCATCCATGCCGCCGCCGCGCAGGAGCGCTGGAACCGCTGGATGCTGCGGCGCTGAGCGGATGCGCCTCGCCCTCAGCGGCATCGTCAAGCGCTTCGGCGCCGTCACCGCCCTGGCCGGCGTGGATCTCGATGTCGAGGAAGGGGAATTCCTCACCATCCTCGGCCCCTCCGGCTCGGGCAAGACGACGCTGCTGAAGGCCGTGGCCGGCTTCGAGCTGCCCGATGAGGGGCAGATCAGCCTTGGCGCGCAGGATGTCACGCTGACCGAGGCGCGGCATCGCAATGTCGGCATGGTCTTCCAGAATTACGCGCTGTTTCCGCACCTGACCGTGGCGGAGAATGTCGCCTTCCCCCTGGAGATGCGCCGCATCCCCCGCGCCGAGATCAACCGCCGCGTGGCCGAGGCCCTGGCCCTGGTCGAGCTCGGCGGCTACGAGGCGCGGCTGCCGCGGCAACTCTCGGGCGGGCAGCAGCAGCGCGTAGCGCTGGCGCGTGCCGTCATCTTCGGCCCGGCACTCCTGCTGCTGGATGAGCCCTTCGGCGCGCTCGACCGCAAGCTGCGCGAGTCGTTGCAGCTGGAGGTGCGCCGCCTGCAACGGCGCCTGCGGCTGACCACCCTCTTCATCACGCATGATCAGGAGGAAGCGCTGATCATGTCGGACCGGATCGCCGTGATGAATGCGGGGCTGATCCAGCAGATCGGCACGCCTTCCGAGGTCTATGACCGCCCGGTCTCGCGCTTCGTGGCGAACTTCATCGGCGAGTCCAACCTGCTGGAGGCCACGGCCGCCAGCGGCCGGGTGGAGGTTCCGGGCTTCGGCGGCCTGAGCCTGCCGGTGCCGGATGGGGCGGCCACCCTCCTGCTGCGCCCGGAAGCGCTGCGCCTGGAGGCTGAGGCCCAGTCGGCCCCCTGCCAGGCGCAGGCGATGGTGCTGGAGACCATCTTCCTCGGCCTCTCGGTGAAGCTGCGCCTGCGGCCCGAGACCGGGCCGGACCTGCTGGCGCGCATCCCGCTGCGGCCCTCGGACCCCGCCCCCATGGCCGAGGGCGCCCGCGTGCTGGTCGGCTTCCATCCGGAGGATGTCCATGTCGTCCCCCGCGAATAACCGGGCGATTGACCGCAGCGGGCCGGCGCGCCGGCATGAGCGCGTGCTGCTGCTGCTGGCCCTGCCCGCCCTGCTGCTGCTCCTCCTGCTCTTCGCCTGGCCGGTGCTGCGGCTGCTCTCCATGTCGGTGGCAGATGGCAGCCTGGTGCATATCCAGCGCGCCGCCCTGGACGAGCTTTACCTCGCGGTGCTGCTGGACAGCCTGAAGATCGCGGGCATGGTGATGCTCCTCTGCCTGGCCCTCGCCTATCCCGTGGCGCTTTGGCTGACGCGGGCCAGCCGGTTGGGGCTGGCCTTGGGCATGTTCGCGCTGCTGCTGCCCTTCTGGACCAGCGTGCTGGTGCGCACCTATGCCTGGATGGTGCTGCTGGGCCGCAACGGCATCATCAACCGGATGCTGCGGGATTGGGGGCTGATCGAGTTTCCCCTGCCGCTGTTGCACAATCTCGGCGGTGTGCTGGTCGGCATGGTGCATGTGCTGCTGCCCTACATGGTGCTGCCGATCTACGCCGCGCTGCTGCGCATCGACCCCGACCTGACCCGCGCGGCCGAGGGGCTGGGCGCCAGCCGCACCCGCGCCTTCCTGCGCGTGGTGCTGCCGCTCTCCATGCCCGGCGTCGCCGCCGGCTGCGCGCTGGTCTTCGTGCTGGCGCTGGGCTTCTTCATCACGCCCGCCCTGCTTGGGGGCGGGCGCGTCATCATGATCGCCATGCTGATCGAGCAGCAGGTGCGCGAATTGCTCGACTGGCCCTTCGCCGCCGCACTCTCGGCCGTGCTGCTCGCCGTCACGCTGCTCGTCTATGCCGGCATCGGCCGGCTGACCAAGGGAGGCCGCCTTGCAGCGCCGTAGCCGCCTGGGTGCCTGGGTGCTGACCGGCTTCACCATGCTGGTCTTCACCTTCCTGATGCTGCCCTTGCTGGTGGTCTTCCCGATCTCCGTCTCCTCCGCCTCCTACATGCAATTCCCGCCGCCCGGCTTCTCCTGGCAATGGTACCAACGCTATTTCGGCGATGAGATCTGGATCGAGGCGACGATCCGCAGCTTCCAGGTGGCGGCGCTCTGTACGGCGCTGGCCATGCTGCTCGGCGTGCCGCTGGCCTTCCTGCTGGTGCGCTCGAAACGGCGCGGCATGTGGATGCTGGACCGGCTGGCGGCGGCGCCCATCATCGTGCCGACGATCATCCTCTCCATCGCCATCTACAGCATCTTCGCGCGCCTCCAGCTGATCGGCGTCTGGTATGGCGTGGCGATCGCGCACACCGTCCTCGCCCTGCCCTTCGTCGTGATCCTGGTGGGGGCCGGGCTGCGCGGCTTCGACCAGGCGCAGGAGCAGGCGGCGATGGGGCTCGGCGCCTCCTGGCCCGTCGCGATCTGGCGCATCACCCTGCCGCAGCTGCGCCCGAGCCTCATCTCGGCCGCCTTCCTTGCCTTCATCAGCTCCTTCGACGAGCTCGTGGTGGCCATGTTCCTCTCGGGGGCGGCGATGACCCTGCCCAAGAAAATGTTCGACAACATCATGATGGAAATCGACCCGACCATTGCGGCGGTTTCCGTCACGCAGATCCTGCTTGTGGGCGTCTGCCTCGGGCTCACCGCGCTCTTCGGCCGAGGCGCGCTGGCCACCACCATGTCGCGTTGAGGACCAGCCAAATGGACAGCAAGCTCTTCCATCCGGACTTCAAGGCGCGCCCCTATTGGTGGGACGCGATCGAGATGGACCAGGACCCGCAGGAGGAGCTTCCGGCGCGGGCGGATGTCGTCATCATCGGCGGCGGGCTGACGGGGCTGAACTGCGCCATCGAGCTCGGCCGCGGCGGCGCCCATGCGGTGGTGCTGGAAGCGGAGGCGCTGGGCTTTGGCGCCTCCACCCGCAATGGCGGCGGCGTCTCCGGCGGCAACACCATCGGCAAGGGGCTCTCCGGCGCCAAGGGCCGCTCGGCCGGCAGCGCGGATGCGATCATCAACGCCATGGTCAGCGATGCCGTGGAAAGCCTCACCCATGTCGAGAGCATCGTGGCGCGCGAGGGGATCAACTGCTTCTACGAGCGCACCGGACGCTTCATCGGCGCCTTCACGCCCAAGCACTACCAGGGCATGGCGGCCAAGTCGGAACAGCTGAACGCGCTCGCCGAGGCGGATGCCCACATGGTCCCGCGCGAGCGGCAGCGCGAGGAGATGGCGTCGGATTATTACTACGGCGGCATGGTGATCAACCGCACGGGCAAGATCCATCCGGCGCTGTATCATCGCGGCCTGATGGAGGCCGCGCGCCGCCATGGCGCCACGCTGATCGGCCATACCCGCGCCGGCAAGCTGACGCGCCTGGCCGATGGCTGGAAAATCGAGACCAGCCGCGGCACGATCGAAGCGCGCGAGGTGGTGATCGCGACGAATGGCTATACCGGCGACCTCACGCCGGATCTGAAGCGGCGCCTCATCCCCGTCGCCTCCCACATCATCGCGACGGAACCGCTGGACCCCGCGCTGGCCGCGAGCCTGATCCCCAAGCGGCGGACGCTCGCCGATAGCAAGCGCGTCCTCTGCTATTATCGCATGTCCCCCGACGGCACGCGCGTGATCTTCGGCGGCCGCGCGCGCTTCACGCAGGTGACGCCGGAGGTCTCCGCCCCGCTGCTGCACGCGATGATGCTGGAACGCTGGCCGCAGCTGAAAGGCATCCGCGTGACACATGCCTGGACCGGCAATGTGGCCTTCGCCTTCGACTACCTGCCGCATATGGGGCAGACTGAGAAGGGGCTGCATTACGCGCTGGGCTGCAACGGCTCGGGCGTTGCCATCCTCTCCTATCTCGGCGCCGAGATCGGCAAGAAGATCCTGGGCCAGGCCAATCGCGTGCCGGCCTTCGACGGGCGGGAATTCCCCACCCTGCCCTTCTACAGCGGCAATCCCTGGTTCCTCCCGGCCATCGGCAGCTGGTACCGGATGCGCGACTGGCTGGATCGCCGCCTGGCCTGACGCGCCGGCCGCTACTCCGCAGCGGCCGCGCTGCGCCGTGAGGGATGCTCCGGCCGCACCAGGCCGAGATTTTCGCGGAAGGTCTTGCCCTCATATTCCGTGTGGAACAGGCCGCGGCGCTGCAATTCGGGGATCAGCCACTCGAACACCTCCTCGACCGGCGCGGGGAAGAAGGGCGGCAGGATGTTCCAGCCGTCGCAACCTTGATGGAGGAACCAGTCCTCCATCTCATCCGCGATGCTGGCTGGCGTGCCGATGACGACGTGATGCCCGGAGGCCGAGCGCTGGGTGATCAGCTCGCGGATTGTGATGCTGCGGCCCGTCAGCTCGCGGGCCAGGCGTTCATGGGCGCTCTTCACGCTGTTGGTCTCCGCCAGCGGAGGCGGCACCGGCCCGTCCAGCGGATAGAGGCTGAGATCGCCGAAGGAGGGGATGAGCGCCGCCAGGCCCAGCTCCGGATGAATCAGCGTCGAGAGTTGCTCGGCGCGGTCCCGCGCCTCCTGCATGCTGCGCCCCATGATCGGCATGATGCCGGGCATGACCAACGAGCTCTCGGGCGAACGGCCATAGGTGGCGAAGCGGCCCTTCACGCTGTTGTAGAAGGCGACGGCATCCGCGCGTGACTTCTGCATGGTGTAGATGATGTCCGCCCGGCGCGCGCCGAGCTCCTGCCCCGGGCCGGAAGAGCCCGCCTGCGCGATCACGGGATAGCCCTGCACGGGGCGGCTGACATTCAGCGGGCCGCGCACCCGGAAATGCTCGCCGCGATGGTGGGGCGTGTGCAGCTTGCCGGGATCGAAATACTGGCCGCTCGCCTTGTCGCGGATGAAGGCGTCATCCTCCCAGCTGTCCCAGAGGCCGAAGACGACATCCACGAATTCCTCGGCCCGCTTGTAGCGCAGCGCATGCTCCAGCAGGGCCTCCTTGCCGAAATTCAGCGCCTCCTGCTCGGACCAGGAGGTGACCACGTTCCAGCCGGCGCGGCCCCCGCTGATATGGTCCAGCGAGGCGAATTTGCGGGCGAGGTGATAGGGCTCGTTGAAGGTGGTCGAGGCGCTGGCGATGAAGCCCATGCGCTCCGTCACGGCGGAGAGCGCCGCCATGATGGTGAAGGGCTCGAAGACATCGATGCGGCTGTCATAGCTCAGCTGCGCCTCATCCTTCGCGGAGCTGCGGACGGCGATGCCATCGGCCCAGAACATGAAGTGGAACTTCGCCGCCTCGGCCTGCTGCGCCAGCCGCTTCCACAAGGGGAAATCCATGGCGGCGGCCAGATGCGCCTCCGGCATCCGCCAGCCGCCGCTATGCGCGCCGTTGGCGACGAGGTTGAGCCCCAGCTTCATCTGGCGCTGCGTCACGCGGCGGTGCCCCTATTCCGCGGCGGAGGAGAGGGTGCGCGCGGCAGTGTAGCGGTTCACATGCGGCTTCAGGCCGAGGTTTTCGCGCAGGGTCTTGCCCTCATAGGCCCGGCGGAACAGGCCGCGCCGCTGCAATTCGGGCGTGATGAACTCGACGAAATCGTCGCAGCAGCCGGGCAGATAGGGCGGCAGGATGTTGAAGCCGTCGCAGGCCTCGGCCTCGTACCATTCCTGGAGCCCGTCCACGATGTCGCTTGCGGTGCCGATCAGGTAGAAGCCGCCGCCCACCACCTGCATGCAGAGCTGGCGGATGGTCAGGTTGCCGGCGCGGGCGCGTTCCAGCATGCGCGCGGTGCTGCTGCGCACTTCGGGCGCGCGCTGCGGCTCGGGCACGGGCCCGTCAATGTCGAAGCCGCTGAGGTCGCCCAGCGCGGCATAGACGCGCGCCAGGCCCACCAGCGGGTCGGTCAGCGCCTGGAGCCGGTCGAACTTCGCTTGCGCCTCCGCACGCGTAGCGGCGACGATGGTGCGCACGCCGGGCATGATCTTGAGGTCATCCCGCTCGCGGCCGTATTTGGCCATGCGGCCCTTCACGTCGTCATAATAGGCGCGGGCCGCCTGGACGGAGTCCATCGCCGCATAGACCACATCGGCCGTGGCCGCCGCGATCTCCCGCCCCGGCTCCGAGGCGCCGGCCTGGACCATGATCGGCCTTCCCTGCGGCATGTTGGAGACGTTGAGCGGCCCGCGCACCTGGAAGTGCTTGCCGCGATGGTTCAGCAGATGCATCCGGCTCTCGTCATAGAACAGGCCGCCGGCCTTGTCGTAGACGATGCAATCATCCTCCCAGCTGTCCCAGAGGCCCTTCACCACCTCGACGAATTCCGCCGCGCGCTCGTAGCGCAGATCATATTCGAGGTGTTCCTCGCGGCTGAAATTCTTGGCCTCCGCCTCGGACCAGGAGGTGACGATGTTCCAGCCGGCGCGGCCGCCGCTGATCAGGTCCAGCGTCGCGAATTTCCGGGCGACATGATAGGGCTCGTTATAGGTGGTGGACGCCGTGGTCACGAGGCCGATGCTCTTGGTCAGCACGGCCAGCGCCGGCAGCAGCGTCATCGGCTCCATCTCGACCAGCTCATAGCCGGAGCGCGCCAGTGAGCCGCGCGGCTCGTCCCGCTCGCGCAGGCCGATGCCATCGGCGAAGAAGATCATGTCGAAGAGGCCGCGCTCGGCCATCTGGGCGTTGTGCGCGTAGTGCTCGAAGCGCAGCGTGCCATCGGCCGCCACATCCGGGTGGCGCCAGGCGGCGGGGTGATAGCCCAGGCCCCGCATGGACATGCCCAGCTTCATCATTCCAGATCGTGCCATGTTCACCTTCTCCAGGCGCAACTGCGCCGCTTATCTCTGGCACGACGCGATGCGCCGCCGGGTTATCCGCGGGCGACGGACGGCGCACTGCACGGAGGGGCCGGCCAGAGGGTGAGAGACGACAAAAAAGCATGAAGCCCGCTGGCGGCGCAATCGCCGCGCGAGTGAAATCACGTTCAGCAAGGGAGGCCGGGCAGCAACAGCGCCATGGTGGCCTCGCTCCGCAAGATCGCGACGAGGTCATCCGCGCGGGGCTCGAGAAGCCACCTCGATGATGCGCTTCCAGGGACGCGACATCGGGCGGGTGTTCGTCATGAAGCCGCATAGCTCATCCTGGACGAGACGGTGCCCGCGCTCAGCGTCTCCGCACGCGCGCAGATCCTGCAGCTGCTGGCGGAGCCGCAGGTTAGGCTGGGCCGCGCCCACCTCTGCAACTCGCATGATCTTGGATCGGTGCGCTTCATCAGCCCGCATGTCGCGGTGATGCATCTCGGCGAGTTCCTGGAGATCAGCGAAGTGGATGCGCCCCTCCGCCGGCCGGGGCACCACTCACGGGCGCCCTGAACAACGCATCCGGCTGCCTCTTCCACCCGCGCCGCCGATATGCTCCGAAGCCGAACCGGTGCGCCTGCCCCCTGGCAAAGGCGAGCATCACGTGGCCTGCCACAGCACCGCATGATGGGAGACGAGAGATGTCCATGAGCAGCAAGCGCAGCCCCCTGATGCAGGCGGCAACGGTGGGACCGAGCCAGGCGGCCACGCCCTTTGCGGCGCCCGAATATGATCACGACCTGCTGCGGCCGATCGCCTATGACCTCGACATCTCCCGCGACTATATGCGACGTGCGGGCTATGAGTACTGACGCATGACCAGCCCCAAGCAGATCGGCCTCGGCCTTTCGATGCGCTACCTCGGCTATCACGCCGCGGCCTGGCGGCACCCTTCGGCCGATCCGGATGCGGCGTCCAAGTTCAGCCACTACAAATACATCGCCCAGACCGCCGAGGCCGCGAAGCTCGACATGGTCTTCCTGGCCGATGGAATCGGGCTACGCACCCCGGACACGCCGCCCGGGGCCTTGCAGCGCTCGCACCAGACCTTCGAGCTGGAGCCGCTGACGCTGCTCTCGGCGCTCTCCTCGGTGACGTCGCATATCGGCCTCGTGGCGACGGCTTCGACGACCTACAACGAACCCTATCACATCGCCCGCAAATGGGCCTCGCTGGACCATCTCAGCGGCGGGCGCGCGGGCTGGAACATCGTGACCTCCTGGTCCGAGATCGAGGCGCGGAATTTCGGCCGCGAAAAGCACATGGAGTACAATCTGCGCTACGAGCGCGCGGCCGAATTCGTCGAGGTGGTGAAGGGCCTCTGGGACAGCTGGGAGGAGGATGCGGGCGTCTTCGACAAGGCCAGCGGCATCCTGCTCGACACCACGAAGATGCACACGCTCTTCCACAAGGGAAAGCATTTCCAGGTGGAGGGGCCGCTGACCATCAAGCGCACGCCGCAGGGAAGGCCGGTGATGGTGCAGGCCGGGGCCGCGCAGCAGGGGATGGAGATCGCGGCGGAAAGCGCCGATGTCGTCTATTCCTCGCATTTCGACATCGAGGCCGGGCGTGCCTATTACGCCGACCTCAAGGGCCGCATGGCCAAGTACGGCCGGGCGGCCGACAGCCTGAAGATCATGCCGGGCGTCACCCTCTTCATCGGCCGCACGCGGGCGGAAGCGCAGGCGCAGTATGACCAGCTGAACGAGCTGGTGGCCCCGGAACTCGGCCTTTCCTACCTCTACCAGCAATTCGGCGACCTGACCGGGCATGACCTGGATGGGCCGGTCCCGGAACCGCCGGACCCGCGGATCAAGAGCATGGCGGCGAAGCTGCTGGCCCTGGCGCGGCGCGACAACCTGACGATCCGGCAGCTCTATGCCACCATCACGCCAGGCTTTGGAGGGCGCTGCGTGATCGGCACCGCGAAGGACATCGTGGACGACATGCAGGCCTGGGTCGAAGGCGGCGCGGCGGATGGGTTCAACCTTTGCCCGCCCGTCCTGCCGCTGGGGCTGGATCAGTTCGTGAAGCTGGTGCTGCCGGAGCTGCGCGCGCGGGGAATGTTTCGCACGGAATATGCCGGGCCGACGCTGCGGGAGAACCTGGGGCTGACGAAGCCGCGGAACCGGCATTCCAACGGCACGGCAGGGTAGGGTCCAGCCGCGCCGATCCTCCGGCGGACTTCGCCTTCACCATGGCGCAGGCCTGAGCGGCTTGTGAGCCCTCGCTGTGTAAGCATCGCCTGTTCAGCCGAGGCCGGCCGATGGGCCAGGCGCCCGGCTTGGAGAAGGTCTGGCGGAGGAGGTGCGACTCGGTACAGGCGGTCTGCACGCTGGAACCTTGGAGAGCGGAGTTCGGAGGCATGAGCAATCCGAAGCGAGAAGTAGTGCTGCGAACGCATCACAGCCATGGGAATCACTGTGATGCCTTGCTCGAAGGCGCCGCCGGCGCGCGTCGCAGTCAGGCCACGCGCTGTGGGAACAGCTCCCGGAGCCTAGCGTGGAACAGCTCGACGAAAGCGTTGAAGCCGTCTGCTGAAGGTGACGTGCTCCCCTGGAATGGCGCCATTTTTCGGTAGAGTCCGAACCAGCAAGGGACGGACGAATGAAGCGCAGCAGGTTCAGCGATGAGCAGATCATCGGGATATTGAACGAGCAGGAAGCCGGTGCGGCGACGGCGGATGTGTGCCGCCGGCACGGCATCAGCGGGGCGCCCTTCTACAAATGGAAGGCTAAGTTCGGCGGCCTTGAGGTGACCGAAGCCAGACGGCTCCGGACGCTGGAAGAGGAGAACGCCAAGCTGAAGAAGCTGCTGGCGGAGGCGATGCTGGACATCGCGGTTCTGAAGGACATCTCGACAAAAAAATGGTGACGCCCGGCGCGAAGCGGAGCGCGGTCGCCCATGCTCGGGAGTGTCACGGGCTGAGCGAGCGTCGGGCGTGTGATCTGATCGGCATTGCCCGACGGGTGGCGGGGTATCAGCCGAGCCGGGCGGACGATGCTGGCCTGCGACAGCGCTTGCGAGAACTGGCGGCCGAGCGGAGGCGGTTCGGGCATCGGCGCCTGGGCTACTTGCTGGCCCGCGAGGGCGTGGCGCCGAACCACAAGAAGCTGCTGCGGCTCTATCGAGAGGAAGGGCTCAAGGTGCGCCGCCGAGGTGGCCGGAAGCGGGCGCTGGGCACTCGGGCGCCGATGGTACTTCCGCAAGGGCCGAACCAACGCTGGTCGCTGGACTTCGTGTCCGACGCGCTGGGCTGTGGTCGGCGGTTCCGCATCCTTTGCGTGGTGGACGACTTCACGCGCGAATGCCTGGCGCTGGTGGCCGACACCTCCGCTGTCGGGCGCCAGGGTGGCGCGGGAGCTCGACGCGGTTGTGGCGCTCCGCGGCAAGCCCCTGGCGGTGGTGAGCGACAACGGCACGGAGCTGACCTCGACCTCGATCCTGCGCTGGTCGCAGGAGCGACAAGTGGGATGGCACTACATCGCTCCGGGCAAGCCAACCCAGAACGCGTTCGTCGAGAGCTTCAACGGACGCCTGCGGGATGAGTGCCTGAACGAGACGTTGTTCACCTCGATGCCGCAGGCCCTGGCAGTGCTGGCGACTTGGCGGCAGGACTACAACACCATCCGGCCGCACTCGAAGCTCGGCGGCGCACCCCCGCCGAGATCGCCGGCCAACGGGGTTGGGGGCATGCCCCCAACCCCGTTGCCAACCCATCAACCATCAGACATCAAAGCAAAGGACTCTCCGTCTGACTGGATACATTCAGGGGAGCACGTCACAGGCAATGCGCTCGACGAAGGGGAACAGCCTGCGCGCCTGCCGCAGCAGCGGCTCGGCGCCGTCCCTGTTCTGCACGTTGGCTGGATGCACGATCACTGCGAGCAGCATGCCGATGGTGTCGGTCAGCAGGTGGCGCTTGCGGCCCACGACCTTCTTGCCCGCGTCGTAGCCGGACGGGTCGAGCGTAGAGCCCCCTTTTGCGCCGCCTTCGCCGTCTGGCTGTCGTTGATCGCCGTCGTCGGGCTGGCCTCGCGTCCCGCCTGCTCGCGCACCGCGACGTAGAGCGCGTGGTGGATGCGCTCGATGGTGCCTTCCCACTCCCAGCGCGAGAAGTAGTCCCACACCGTGCTCTTCGGGGGCAGGTCCTTCGGCAGCGCGCTCCACTGGCACCCCGTCGAGAGCACGTAGAACATTGCGTTCAGCGCCTCGCGCCCATCCACCCTGTGCGGCCTGCCGCCGTGCTTCGCAGGCCGGATCAGGGGCGACACCAGCGCCCATTCCGCGTCCGTCAGCTCAGCCGGGTAGCGCAGCCCGCGCCGGTCCGCCGCACGCCGATGTTCTGCCGTCCACGCCATCCGTCTGCTCCCGCGAATCGTCCGTAGGGGCAGCGAATCACATCCGATTCAGCCGATTCAATTCCTCTCCGGATGGGCTCTTAGGAGAAGTGACAACCACCAAGCAAGGCAATTAACTTCAATAACTTTATGTATACGACGCCTTTTTCCAAATCCTAAAGCCAACTCCGCTGTTGGCCCAACATGTAAGCCTATGTCCCACTCGGTGATCAGGGCATCGGCTCCCGGGAGGCGCTTACTCCGTGTTTTCAGCTAGATACGCCTGATAGCCAGCGTCATATACCGAACCCCCTGGAATAAAGTCACGGTTCCTAATCCATCGCACATTTTCTTTCGCGACACGCGCGGGATTGCCGGCTATTACGCAATTCTCCACATTAAACGCCCGCGTCACAACGCTACATGCGCCGATAATGACGTTATTTGGAATATTTGCGTTCTTAGTAATATAGGCGCGCTCACCCACCCATACATGGTTTCCAATAACAAGATTGGCCCCATTATCTAGGTATTTTCCCGATTCTTCATCAAATATGAGGTGGGGGGATTCGCCGCACCGCAGAATGATTTCTTTTGAAAACAGACAGTCATCACCAATAGTGGCGCAGCTTTTGTTGTTGTATAGCATTATCTCCGATCCAGGTTCGATCGAAAATTTATCTCCTATGCGAAGGCTCGTATTGTTGGCTGGTATATGATTGCCGCATGAAATACGAAGACCTTTGATTGAGAACACATCTCCAATGATAATGGTGTTCTTATCGCCATTTACATGCAAATTTATCAAACTTTCTCGTAACGATGAACGAATCACGATCCGGTTCCCTCGGCCTGTAACAGTACCTGCTAGGGTAACATTCTTCGGATGCTCGACAATGTTGTCCTCACCGTGAATTTTAATCATTCTTACTTGTTCCCTCCCAACCCGCAATTGATACGGCGGGCTTCTGATCAGACATCACGGCGATCACTCCCCCTTAGCGGTTCAATTTAACATAGACGTTACCCAGGTGAATGTGTGCATCCAACTTGGCGATCAATCCGCAAGCCGTGAGCGTAGCCCGGTTTCGCGCTTACAAAAAAGCCCAGCACGGAAGCTCCCTGGCGGGCTTGAACTCAACTGCAGGGCATACAGGTTCAGCTGGGCAACGCGGGCCAATACTCCGGCGTCCTGATCTCGGCCCAGGCGTGGCGCTTGGCTTCCTCCGGCTCCATACCCAGCGCGGGGCCCCAGACTCCAATAAATTCAGGGGGTCTGGGGCCCCGGCCCCAGCCGCCGAAGGCCCCTTTTTCTACCCCGGAAAGCGCCCCGGATTCCGCTCCAGCAGGACCGGCCGCACCAGGCGCCCGAACCGCTCGGCCTCCTCATCATGCAGATAGCCCGAGAGGCAGAAGCTATGGCAGCCGATCTCGATGAAGCGCTGCAGCACATCCGCGCATTGCACGGGGTTGCCCACCACGGCCACGCCCGCGCCCTGCCGCGCCTTGGCGAGCCCCGCCCAGAGATTGGGAGCGATCAGCCCGCCCGTCTCGGCCAGCAGCGCCTGGACGCGCTGATTGGCGACGGAATTGGCGACATTGGCGCGCACCGCGGCGCTGCGGTCTTCACCGACATCGCGGATGAGCTCATGCGCGGCGGCCCAGGCCTCCTCCTCCGTCTCGCGGCAGATGATCTGGAGCCGCATCCCGAAGCCAAGCGCCTCCGCGCGGCCCTGGGCGGCCGCCATGGCGCGGATTTCGGCCATCTGCGCCGCGATGCTCTCCGGCCGGTCGCCCCAGAAGAGGTGCACATCGGCATGCGCGGCCGAGATCTCCCAGGCCTGGCGTGAACCGCCGCCCAGGTAGAAGCGCGGATGCGGGCGCTGGAAGGGGGCGGGGATGACGCGCGCGCCGCGCAGCGTATGGAACTTGCCCTCCCAATCCAGCGGCGCCTCGGCCGTCCAGAGCGCCTTCATGATGGCGACCTCTTCCGCCATCAGCGCGTAGCGATCCTCCTTGCCGTAGCGGATGCCATCGGCGGCATTCTCGGATTCCGACTGCCCGGCGATGAGGTTCACCGCGATGCGGCCCTCAGTCAGCTGGTCGAAGGTCGTGACCATCTTCGCCAGCATCACTGGGTTGATGTAGCCCGGCCGCGCCGCCACCAGCATGCGAATGGAGCTCG
This sequence comes from Roseococcus sp., assembly GCF_019747315.1. Lineage (GTDB taxonomy): Bacteria > Pseudomonadota > Alphaproteobacteria > Acetobacterales > Acetobacteraceae > Roseococcus. Next base: position 32,316 of record NZ_JAIEQY010000111.1, read on the forward strand.
ACCGCCCGGCCATGAAGGCCGTGGTCACCCAGGCCTCCCAGCAGGGGATGGCGACGGGCACCAACAGGTATTCGAAGCCCGCACCCTCGGCCGCCGCGATCACACGGTCGAACATCGCGGTGCTGGAGGGCACGACATTTGGCCCTTCGGCATAGCTGGTGGTGTCGCCATTGGTGGGAAGATACCACCCAAATTCCAGGCGCCTCATGACTCCAGCAGCGCCTCGACGGCCGCGCTGATGGCCAGCAGGCGCTGATCGCCCATCGCCTCGCCCATCAGCATGAGGCCGACCGGCGCCTCGCCGGGGAGGTGGCAGGGGATGCTGATGGCGCAGCGGTCCAGGAAATTCGCGATGGTGGTGTTGCGCAGCAGCAGCAGGTTGATGCGGTTGTACTCGGTCTCCTCCTCCACCTCCGCGATGCCGGGCGGCACCAGCGGCACGGTCGGGCAGATGATCGCGTCATAGGGCGCGGTGCGCGGGGCGATGGCCGCGATCACCTCCGCCCGCGCCTTCACCACATCGAGGTATTCGGCCGCACTCATATGCTCGCCGCGGGCGATGCGCTTGAGGATGCGGGGGTCATAGCGCGGCCCGTCGCTGGCGATGAGGTGGCGGTGCCAGGCGTAAGCCTCCGACGCGGTGAGGCCGCCGCGCGCATTGATCGCGGGCATGCGCTCCAGCTCCGGCAGGGTCACGTCCTCCAGCTTCACGCCAGCGGCCTCCAGCCGCGCCAGGGTGCGGGCGTAGTCGCGCGCCACCTGGCCCTCCATCCCTTCCTCGACGATGTTGTTGAGCACGCCGAAGCGCAGGCCGGAAAGGTTCACCGCCGGCAGCGCGCCCGGCGTCTCGGCGCCGGCGATGATCGCATCCAGCGTGTGGCAGCAGGCGACGGAGCGCGCGAGCGGCCCCACGGAATCCAGCGAGGGCGAAAGCGGCAGCACGCCCGTGATGGGCACGCGCCGCGCCGTCGGCTTGAAGCCCACCACGCCATTCAGCGCGGCCGGGATGCGGCAGGAGCCGCCGGTATCCGTGCCCAGTCCGCCAAAGCCCATCCCATCGGCGGCCGCCACGCCGGCGCCGGAGGAGGAGCCGCCCGGCAGCCGGCCGGTCTTGCGGTCCCAGGGGCTGCTGGGCGTGCCGTAATGCGGGTTCACGCCGAGGCCGGAGAAGGCGAATTCCGTCATGTTCGTGCGGCCCAGCACGATGAAGCCCTGGCGATTCAGCCGCTCCACCACTGGCGCCGGCGCGGTGGCGGCCCTGGCGCCATCCCGCGCGATGGAGCCCGCGCGCGTCACCTGGCCGGCCTCGTCAAAGAGGTCCTTCACGGTGATGGGGATGCCGGCGAAGCGGCTGGGGGCGCGCCCGGCATGGCGCAGCGCATCGATCGCCCTGGCCTGTTCGCGCGCGGCCTTGGCGTGCAGGGTGGTGAAGACGCGCGGCCCCTCGCCCTCCGCCGCGCGGGCCAGCGCCTCCTCCACCAGGGCGATCGCGGAGCTGCGACCGGATTCGAGGGCGATGGCGGCATGGGCGATGGTGGGGTGGGCGTGGCGTGGCATCTGGCCGTCCTGCTGAATTTGCGACAGGCTGACTATGGAAGGACAACGCTCATGATGAAACCCATGCTCCTCACGGGGGCCTCCGGCGCCTTGGGCCGAATGCTGGCCCGCGAGCTCACCGCCGCCGGGATGACCCTGCGCCTCACCGATATCGCGCCCTTCCCGGACGCCGTGCCGGAAGGTGCCAGCTTCACCCGCGCGGATCTCAATGACGGGCTGACCGTGGCCCGCCTCGCCGAAGGCTGCGGCGCCATCCTGCATTTCGGCGGCGTCTCGGTGGAGCAGCCCTTCGAGGAAATCCTCGGCCCCAACCTGCGCGGCCTCTATCATATCTATGAGGCGGCGCGGCGCGAGAAGGCGCGTGTGGTCTTCGCCAGCTCCAACCACACGATCGGCTTTCACGAGCAGGGGCAGAGCCTCGACCTCGACTGCCAGTTCCGGCCGGACGGCTTCTATGGCCTCTCCAAGGCCTATGGCGAGCTGATGGGCCGGCTCTACTGGGACAAGCACGGCGTGGAGAATGTGAATCTCCGCATCGGCACCTGCCTGCCCGAGCCGCGCGATGCGCGCGCGCTGTCCACCTGGCTCTCCTACCCCGATCTCGCGCGGCTGGTGCAGGCCTGTGTGGCGGCCGGGCGCGTGGGGCATGCGGTGATCTGGGGCGCCTCGGCCAATCCGGCGAGCTGGTGGGCCAAGGACCATCGCGAGCGCATCGGCTGGGCACCGCAGGACAGTGCCGAGGCCTATCGCGCGCAGCTGGAGGGCGTGCTGAACCCGAGCGAGGTGGGGCGACGCCATCAGGGGGGCGCCTTCTGCGTGCAGGATTATTCCCGCGCCACGCCGCCGCCGCGGGATGCGTTCAGCCTGGACTAGGAAAAAAGGGGCCTCCGGCGGCTGGGGCCGAAAGGCCCCAGACCCCATTTTTTTGGCGTGGATTGACGGGTCACCCTAATTTCTGGGGTCTGGGGCCTTTCGGCCCCAGCCGCCGGAGGCCCTTTTACTTCAACCGCGCCCGGATGCGCGCCAGGCTCCCGGCCGCCAATTCCCGCATCTGCACATCCAGCGCAGCGCCCTCGGCCAGCAAGGCGGCATCGGGCTGGTCCAGCGGCGCCTCGCGCCCGCCATCCTTGGCCACCCGCTCGGCCCGCGCATTCACCATGGGCCATTCCCGCACCATGCGCCGGAAGGGCGGGCCGGCTGCCGTGCCGAGCCAGGCGGCGAAGAGATCGGCGTCGAAGCTCTCGCGCTGCTCGATCTCGATGAAGAAGACCTCGCTCTGGGCCGCAAAGGCCGTCAGGCGCTTCACATGCTCGGCATAGACCTCCAGCAGGCGCCGCGCGGGGAAGCCCCAGGCCAGGCTGGCATGGGATTCGGCCATGGCGGCGAAGGGCCGGATGGAAGCGATGAAGCGGCAATCCGGGCAGGCGGCGCGCAGGCGCTCGGGCAGGTCATCGGCGAAGGGGCGCTCGATCTTCACGCTGCGGGCGCCGAAATCGGCGAAATAGGCCTGGGGGCGCCCGGCCGCCTGGGACAGGCGGAAGCGGGTCTCCCGCTCCCCATCCGTGATCAGGCCATGCAGCGACTTCTCACGCCGGCCTGGCGTGAGGGAGGAATGCGGCTCCATCCCCTCGCCCAACAGGGCGGCGGCGAGCTTCACCAGGAATTGCGAGCCCGAGCGCGGCAGAACCAGCCACGCCACGCGCAGTTCCGCAGATTCGCCCGTCATCCTCGGTCGCGTGCCCGGGCTGGCTCAGCAGGGCGAGGGGATGGGCTGCAACTCGCCCAGCCGCCCATCCACGACGAATTCGCCGAAATCCATCTTCAGCTCGTCGGCCACGCCATTCTCGAAATAGCGCATGCTCACCTCGTAATCCGGCGTGGCGGCGCCGCCGCCCTGGCCCGTGGCGTTGCGGTCGAAGAAGGCGATCCGCATGCGGGCACTGCCCAGCGTGGAGAGCAGCGGGAAATTCGCATTGGGCTGCGGCCCGACCCAGCCGCCCGAGATGATGGTCGTCGTATCCTGCGCGCCATCGGCCGAGGTGCCGTCGAACAGCGGCGCCACATAAATGCGCTGGCCAGCGCGGGCGGCGGCCAGGCTGCGGAGCGTGTGGATCATCGGCAGGATGGTGCCTTCGGGCAGGTCTTCCTCGGTCGCCGCCGGCTCCTGGTAGCGGATGCGGCCGCCCTGGGGCGTGATCGTCGCTTCGCCCGCCACGCGGGAGGTGATGGCGCCGCCCGTCATCTGCGTCAACGAGAAACGCAGCGAGGAGCCGTCTTTCGCCTCCAGCGTCGCGTAGTCCGAGGTGGTTTCGACCACATTGCCGTCGCGGTCGCCGACCAGCAGGGTGAAGCGCTGGCGCGAGGCCCAGGCGTCACAGGCGTCGATCACCTCGAAGAGCATGATGCCCTCCGCCTGCTCGATGCTCGCATTGTCGCGCACGCTGTCGAGCTTGAGGCGGTAGGCCGCGCGATGGGCAAGCATGTGCTCGGCCCCCGGCTCGGCCGCCTGGGCGGGTGCCATGGGCAGCAGACCGGCCAGGAGAATCGCCAGGGGGAGCATCGCGAGGGGGAGGCCGAGAAGGCCACGGCGGGGTTTCATGCGTCGCAGCATAGCGCAGAAACCGCGCGGCAGGAATCTCCGTGATGCCTATCAGCCCGACAGGATCATCAGCCCGTCTACCGCCACGCAGCCCTCGGGCCGGCAGACCAGGGGGTTGATCTCGGCCTCTTCCAGCCGGTCGCCCATCGCCGCCGCGAAGCCGGAGAATTGGGCGATGGTGGCGGCGATCTGCTCCACCGGCATGGGCGCGCTGCCGCGGAAGCCATCCAGCAATGGGAAGGCCTTGAGGCTGCGCAGCATGGCCATCGCCCCCTCGGCCGAGACAGGCGCCACATCCAGCGCCACATCCTTCCAGAGTTCCGCCTGAACACCGCCCAGGCCCACCAGGACCATGGTGCCGAATTGCGGATCGCGCCGGGCGCCCAGGATGAGTTCCACGCCGCGCGCCTCCATGCGCTGCACCAGCACGCCATCCACCCGGGCCTGCGGCGCATGTTTCGCGGCGCCCGCCATGATGCGGGCGAAGGCGGCGGTGACGGCGGCGGCATCGGCCAGGTTCAGCTCCACCCCGCCCACCTCGGTCTTGTGCGCCACATCGGGGCTGTCGAGCTTCAGCACCACGGGGAAGCCCAGCGCCTGCGCGGCAGCGACGGCGGCGGCCGCGTCCTTGGCGCGATGCTCGGCGACGACAGGCAGGCCCGCGCCGGCAAAGGCCTGCTTGGCGGCGGCTTCCATCAGCGTGGCGGCGCCGGGCGCCACGGCGGCGGCGGCGGCGCTGGCCTTGGCATCCACCACCCCCAGGGGCGGCTTCGGGTCATGCCGCTGGAACCAGAGGCGCAGCGCATTCATCATCCGCCGCGTGGAGCGGAAGAGCACCAGGTTGGGGCTGACATCGGCGGCCTCGGCGCCCGGGCCTTCCAGGCTCTCCGGGATCCACATGATGCAGATGGGCTTGCCCGAAGCGGCGGCCATCGGCTCCAGCGTGCGCATCCGCGCCGGCGTCGCTGTCGGGGCGGGGTTGTGATAGACCACGGGGAAGACGACGGTCGCGTATTGGTCGTCATTCAGCATGGCGAGCATGCATTCCTCGAAGGATTTCGGATTGGTCGCCACCTGCGCCGTGAGGTCGCAGGGGTTGCGCGGGCTGCCGAAATCCGGGATCGCCGAGCGCAGCACGCGCTCCGTCTCCGGGGCCGGCTGCGGCAGGGCGAGGCCCTGGAACTCCGCATGGTCAGCCGCCATGATGCCCGCGCCCCCCGAGGGCGTGACGATGCCCACGCCGCGCGCCTTGGGCGGCCCGGCCTTGGCGAAGAAGCCCGAGGTTTCCAGCAGCGCGTCGAAATCCTCCACCTCCAGCATGCCCGCGCGCTTGAAGCCCGCCGACCAGGCGGCGCTGCTGCCGGCCAGCGAGCCGGTGTGCGAGGCCGCCGCCTTGGCGCCGATCTCGCCGCGCCCCAGCTTCAGCACCACGATGGTCTTGCCCATCTCCTCCGCGATGCGGCCCAGCGCGAAGAGGCGCCGCGCATCGCGCAGCCCCTCCACCACCAGCGCGATGCTGCGGCATTCCGGAATGGTGAGCTGGAACGCGGCGAGGTCGCAGACATCGAGATCCGTCGCATTGCCGGCCGTCGCCATGTGGCACATGGCGAAGCCGCGCTCAGCCGCCTGCATCAGCGCATAGCCGAGCGCGCCGGACTGGCTGACCACGCCCACCCCGCCGGCCGGGGCCGTCAGCTTCACATAATCCGGCATGAAGGTCGCACCCGCCCGCTGGCGGTGATCGGCGAAGCCCAGGCAATTGGCGCCGAGCAGCGGAAAGCCCAGCTTGCGCGCCGTCTCGCGCAGCAATTCCTCTTCCACGGCGCGCTCGGGCAGGTCCGTCTCGCCATAGCCGGAGGCGTAGATGACCGCACCACCGCCGCCCTTCTTCGCCAAGGCCTGCACCGCATCCATCACGCCCGGCCGCGGCAGTGCGATGACGGTGGAATCCGGTGCCCCCGGCAAATCCGCCACGGACGCGAAACAGGGCCGGCCATGCAGCTCCTGCCCCGCATATTTCGGGTTCACGCACCAGACCGGGCCATCGAAATCCCGCATGTTCTGCACGGTGCGCGCGCCAAATCCGGTCGGCTCCGCCGAGACGCCCACCACGGCGAAGCTGCGCGGCGCCAGCAGGCGCGTGAGGCTGTTGGGGTCGCGCAAGGCTTCGGTCATTCGGTTTCTCTCCCATTGATTCCGTTGGTTCCATTCGGGAACAGGCGGGGCGTTTCGGCAAGCCCCCGCGGGCTGCGATCCCCATGGCTTTTTCCTTGCCCCCGTCCCGCCCCGCGCCGCATCCTGGCGGCAACCACAAGGAGGAAGCGGCCATGGGCCAATGCATCGTCATCGTCCAGTTCGGCCTGCCGAAGCGCAGCGAGGAACAGGCGATCAAGGGGGCCACATCCACCGCGCCGATCTACCGCGAACTCGCCCGCAAGGGCCTGATCCGCAAGGATTACCTGAACGGAGAGGCCGGGACCGGCGGCGTCTATCTCTGGGAAAGCCGCGCCGATGCCGAAGCCTGGTTCACCGAGGAACGCATCGGCCAGCTGACCGAACGCTTCGGCGCACGGCCGCGCCTCACCTGGTACGACACGCATGTCACGGTGGACAATGTGGCGGAGGAAATCCGGGCGAATGGGCGGGTTGTGGAACACGCGGGGTAGGAAAAGGGCCTCCGGCGGCCGGGGCCGAGGGGCCCCGGACCCCAGGATTTGGGGCTGCGCTAGCGCCTGGGGGCGCGCAGCTGGTCGCGGAGGGCGGCTGCCTCGCGGTCGGCGGGGTTCAGGGCGGCGGCGGCGGTGGCCAGGCGCTCGGCCTCGCGCAGATCGCCCTGGTCGCGCAGCAGGGCCGCCAGCACCATCAGGCTGTCGCGGTGGCGCGGATGCTGCACGATCTGCAAGGCCAGCACCGAACGCGCCTCGGCGATGCGGCCCAGCCTTTGCAAGGCCAGCGCCTGGGTCAGGCGGTGGCTCGGCTCCTGCGGGGCCAGGCGCACGGCGGCGGCCAGGGGCTCCAGCGCCTCGGTGACGCGGCCCCGGCGGATCTCGAACAGCGCCAGGGCATAGCGCGCATCCGCCGCCTCCGGATGGGCGGCGACGGCCTGGCGCAACAAGGCCTGGGCCGGTTCCAGCCGGCCGCGCCCTTCCTCGAAGCCAGCCAGGTTTACCAGCGCGGGCAGGAAATCCCGATCGCGCGCCAGCGCCTCGCGATAGGCCGCCTCCGCGCCCGCGAGATCGCCGCGCGAGGCCAGGAGCCCAGCGATGTTTACATGCGCCTCCGGTCGCTCGGCCGCCGCCCGCTCGCTGATGATGAGCTCGGCCCAGGCGGCCTCGAAGGCCGGGCGGGCGGCGGCGGGGATGGCGGTGGGCGGCACCGCGGCCAGCGCACGCGCGGCCTCGATGCGCACCAGGCGCACCTCATCGCTCAGCAGCCGCACCGCATGAATTCGGTTGGCGGGGGGCAGGTTGTCCAGCGCGCGCAGCGCGGCGGCGCGCACCAGCGGCTCGGGGTCCCGCAGCGTGCCGCCCACCGCCTCGCCCACCGGGCGCGTCGCGCGGTTGGGCAGCAGCGAGAGCGCGGTGGCACGCCAGATGGCAGCCTGCGAGCGATCCAGCGCGAGGTTCGACAGCGCCTGGTCTGCCCCCGGCGCGCCCTGCCGCCCCGCATGGATGGTCAGGCCAGGATGCGCCGGACCGCGCGGCGGCCCATGCCATTCGGCCAGTTGCGCCGCCGCCCAGTCCTGGCTTTGCCCGGTGTGGCAGGAGGTGCAGGTGTCGGGCGAACCCACGATGCGCGAGACATCGGGGCGCGGGATCGAGAAGGCGTGATCGCGCCGCCGATCCACGCCCATATAGGTCACGGCCGGCATGTGGCAGGCGGCGCATTGCGCGCCCTCGCCGCCCGGCGCGTGGCGGTGGTGCGAGGCCGCCTCGAAGCGCGCGGGCAGATGGCATTGCGTGCAGACGGCATTGCCCTCGGCGCGCAGACGGCCGGTATGGGGCTGGTGGCAATCGGCGCAGACCACGCCGGCGCGCTGCATGCTGCTCTGCGCGAAGCTGCCCCATTCGAAGACCTCGCCCTGGATCTGGCCATCGGCGTGATACTCGCCGCGCTCCAGCAGCAGCATGGCGTGGGTGTCGAGCAGGCGCGGCCCTGGCACGGGGTCCGCCACCAGGGGGCGGGCGCGGCCATGGCAGGCGGCGCAGGTCTCGGTGCCAGCGGCCGTTGCCTGGCGGGGCGGGCCCTCCCAGCGGGCGATGCCGCGCGCATCGCCCTCGACGAAGCGCCAGGCGCCGCCGGAGGCATCGCGCAGCGCGACCTCCAGCCCATTCGGCCCCTGGCGGCCGCCACGTGCCCAGTCCACATGCGCGGCCCCGCGCCCATGGCAGGATTCGCAGCCGACGGAGATTTCCGTCCATGTCGTCTCGTAGCGATCGCGCGCCGGATCATAGCCGCGCACCAGCCCCGTGGAGTGACAGGAGGCGCACATGAAGTTCCAATTCTGGTCGCGCCCGGTCCAGTGCAGCGCATCGCCGGGGCGCAGGCGCTCTTGTGGCATCAGGTGATACCAGCGCTGGCCGCCGGCTTCGCGCGGGCGGCTGTCCCAGGCCCAGGGCAGCGCCTGGCGCCGGCCATCGGGCATCAGCAGAAGGTATTGCTGGAGTGGGTCGAGGCCGAAGGTCTCGCTGACCGGCATCTCGGTGGTGCTGCCATCGGCCTCGCGCAGGCGCACCGCGAAGCCATCGGCTCGGCGGTGGAAGCTGGCGGCGTGCTGGCCCTCGCGCGCCTCGGCGCCGGAGAAATCGCCCAACACATTCGTGGGCGTGGCGGCAGCCATGGCGCGGGCGTGGTCGCTCTGCATCCAGTCGGCGTGTTGCGGCGCGTGGCATTGCGCGCAGGTGTCGCTGCCGACGAAGCCCGCGCGCTGCGCCTCGCGCGCGCGCGGCGGGCTGGAATCGAGTGTGGCGGCGATGAGGACGGGCAGGCAGGGGAAGGCCAGCGCCGCAATCCAGCGGAGCCAGCGGGTCATACCAGCCGCCTCAGCGCCAGCCCACGCCCCGCGCCCCACGCCCCACGCCATGGAAGCCCGGGCCTACGCCGCCGCCGACACCGATCCAGTCGATGAAGAGCGTGGTGGCGCCGCCGGCACGCGGCACATTCCCCTGGATCAGCCGGTAGCGGTAGGAGAGGTCCCGCCCTTCCAGCCGCGGATGGCTGATGCGGATGACGGAGATGCCGTTTTCCTCACGCCCCGGCTCATAGACCGAGAGGCTGGCATTGGGCGGATCGGCCGCGAAATTGTCGGGGCCGGCGCGGGCCGTCCATTCTTCCAGATAGGCCGCCATGGTCAGGTGGCCGGCGATGCGGTTCGGCCGGTCGGTGAAGAAGACCGTCTGCGGGCTGACGCCGACGAGGCGGATGCTCTCCGCCGTCGCGGTCAGGCCCTCGGCCATCTGCACGAACATGAACTGCAAGGGCGCCGAAGCTGTCGCCCCCTGGGCACGAACCAGGCTCGGCAAGGCAAGAAGCCCGCCGAGGCCGGCGAGAAAGGAACGGCGCATGAGGTTCTCTCGCTATTTGAGGAAGGATGGCCGGGGCATGTTGCCCCGGCCGGAGATCACCGCGTCCGGCTCGGCGGGACGGGCGGTTGCAGGGCGGGGGGCGCACCCGCGCCGGCAGGGGCGGCGGCAGGCGTCGGTGCCGCCGCCGCACGGGCGCGGGCGGCCATGGCCTGCTCGAAAGCCTGCACGGCGGCCGGCGTCACCGAGCTCTCGCCCAGATCCACCGTGATGCGGGCAAGCCGACCGGTGAAGTTGAACGGCACCTGGTAGTCCCGGTCATCCACCGGCGTGCCGGTGTCGAAGCCGACATCGAAGGTCTCGTCCCAGGCATAGGTGAAGGGCACGCCGCGCGGGATGGCATGCTGCGCCGCCTGCTGGCCGTTCACCGAGAGCGTGCCCGTGCCGCCATGACCGAAGGGGATGGGCCCCTGCGGCTCCAGCGCGAAGTCGAAGACGACCGTGTGCCGCCCGGGCGGAAGTGCGGCCGGTGCTTCCCACTTCACCCGTTGCAGACTGAGCAGGTTCAGCGTGAAGACCGGCCGGCCCTCGCGCAGATACAGGCCCCAGCCGCCGAAGCGCCCGCCCTGCGTGACCAGCATGCCATTCGCGCCGCCGGCCGGCACCTCGATCTCCGCCGTGATCCGGTAGGAGCGGTTGAGGATGTTCGGCGCCGCATTGGCCTGGGCGCAGCAGGAGGGGCCGGTATAGACGAATTGCCGACGCCCCGCCGCCGGACCCGGTCGCGGCGCGATCATCCGCGTCAGCGTCGTCATGTCGAGCGGGAAGACCTGGTTGCGCGTGGCCTCCATGGTGAAGATCTCGCGCATGGCCCGCAGCCGCTCAGGCAAGCGCGCCGCCAGGTTGATCATTTGCGTGGGGTCGTCAGCGAGGTTGTAGAGCTCCCATGGCAGCCCGCCCGCCACATCGGTCGGGCGCGGGGCCAGCGCGTCCCAGGGGGGCGCCGGCGGCGTCGTGTTGGCGAACCAGCCATCATGGTAAATGCCCTGGTTGCCCAGGATCTCGAAATACTGCGTGCGGCGGGTGGAGGGCGCATTCGCCGCCGTCGCCGGGAAGGTATAGGCCATGCTGGTGCCCGAGATGGGCCGCTGCGTGATGCCGTTCACCGCTTGCGGGGCCGGGATACCGGCCGCTTCCAGAATGGTCGGCACCACGTCGATCACGTGATGGAACTGGTGGCGCGTGCCGCCACGTTCGGCGATGCCGCGCGGCCAGGAGACCGCCATGCCATTGCGCGTGCCGCCGAAATGCGAGGCGATCTGCTTGGTCCAGCGGTTGGGCGAACCGAAGGCCCAGGTCCAGCCGACGGCCATATGGGCGTAGGTCTGGTCGCTGCCCCAGGCGTCATAAAGCGGCATCTGCTGCTCGGCCGTCAGGGATACGCCGTTGAAATACATCACCTCGTTCGGCGTGCCGTTCAGCGAACCCTCGGCGCTGCTGCCATTGTCGCCGCTGATGTAGATGATCAGCGTGTTGTCGCGCTGGCCCTGGCGCTCGACTTCGGCGATGACACGGCCGATCTCGGCATCCGTATAGGCGAGGTAGGCGGCATAGACATTGGCCTGGCGGATGAAGAGCCGCTTTTCCACATCGGAAAGGCTGGACCAGCGCTGCAGGAAATCCGGCCAGGGAGCGAGCTGCGCATTGGCCGGGATCACGCCCGTGCGTTGCTGGTTCGCGAAGATGCGCTCGCGCAGCACTTCCCAGCCATCATTGAACAGGTTCAGCGCCTCGATGCGCTCGATCCATTCGCGCGGCGGCTGGTGCGGCGCATGGGTGCCGCCGGGCGCGTAATGGATGAACCAGGGGCGGTTGGGCGCGATCTCGATGTTGGTGCGGATATAGGTGATGGCGTCATCCGCCATCGCCGTGATCAGGTTGAAGCCCGGATTGCCGACATAGGGGTGGATCGGCGTGGTGTTGCGAAACAGGTTGCCCGGCTGCCACTGGCTCGTATCGCCGCCGAGGAAGCCGTAGAAATAATCGAAGCCCATCCCCGTCGGCCAATTGGTGAAGGGGCCGGCGGCCGATGCCTCCCAGGCGGGGGTGTTGTGGTTCTTGCCGAACCAGGCCGTGGCATAGCCATTCTGCTGCAGCATGGCGGCGATGGTCGCCGTCTCGCGCGGGATGATCGAGTTGTAGCCGGGGAAGCCGGTGGAAAGCTCACCGATATTGCCGGTGCCCACCTCATGATGGTTGCGGCCGGTCAGCAGCGCGGCGCGGGTGGGCGAGCAGAGCGCCGTGGTGTGGAAGGTGGTGTAGCGCAGCCCCGCTTGCGCCACGGCATCGAGCGTGGGTGTGGGGATCACCCCGCCGAAGGTGGAGGGCGCCCCGAAGCCCACATCATCGGTGAGGATCAGCAGCACATTGGGCGCGTTCTGCGGCGGCATGATCTGCGGCGGCCAGGCGGGCTGGCTGTCGATCGCATTGGGCAGGATCTGGCCGGTGAAGGCCGGGCTGGGCGGCGGCAATTGCAGCCCCTGCGGCGTCATCACCGTGCTGGTGGCGCCGGGCGTGCCGCGGATCTGCTGGGCCGTGGCGAGGGGCATGCTGGCCAGGAGAAAGAGGGCCGGCAGCCAGGCCCGGCGGGTGGGGCGCTTGGTGTGTGTCATGGGCCTTCCTTTTTGGACTCGGGCGCTTTTGGTGGCGCTTGCAGATGTCTGAAGATGACTGTGAGCCCCGCCCGGCCGATTGCCCAGCACGCCCCACTATCCGGAATGGGCAAATCCATGCGCCCGTTCACGGCGGCGCGCCGCGGAGCCAGACGGGTCCGTTGGCGGGCCCATCGCGCCGGGCCCGCGTCTCGGAGGGGGTTTCGCCGAACTGCGCCCGGTAATCCTGGGCGAAGTGGCCGAAATGCCAGAAGCCATGCGCCAGGGCCACGGCCTTCACCAGCTCCGCATCGCCGCCGGTGCGGCGCAGCGCGCGCCGGGCCAGCAGCAGGCGGCGCGTCTTGAGATAGGCCAGCGGGCTCATCCCCGTCGTCGCCATGAAGCAGTCATGCAGCTTGCGCAGCGAGACGCCGAGCACCTGGCAAAGTTGCTGGCGGAAGATTGGCTGGCCCAGATGCGCCTCCAGGAAGGCCTCGGCATCGCGCACCACGCGATGGGCCTCCCGCGTGGCGCGGGTCAGGGGAAGAAGTCGGCTTTCGGCGCTCAGCGTATCGGCCAGCATGTCCTGCATGGAGGCCGCGAGCCCTTTGACGCAGCCTGGCTGGAACAGCACATCCGGCTGCTGCCGCGCCATCCGCGTGGCGGAAGCGATGGCGCCGGCGAGGCGCCGCTGCGGTTCATCGGGAAGGTTCACCACGCCCGCCATGCGGCGAATCGGCTCGGGGGCCATCTCCGCCGCCTGGGCCAGCAGTTCCTCCGGCACGGCGAGCGCGCCCCAGGCGACATCCGCTTCGGAATGGGCATGGAATTCCTGCCCGCCCGGCGAGAGATACCCCAGGCTGAGAGAGGTGGGCTGGCCGTTCATCCGCACCCGCGGCACGCGTGATGGCAATGAGAGCATGAGCACCGAGAGCCCGCGATGGATCGCGCCACGCGCCGTATGCGCCCCCTGCTCCCCGGCCTGGAGAACCACATCGCCGAGCACCACCACATCCAGCCGGGCCTGGAAGGCCTGGCCCGGCAGCGGCAGATATTCGAAGCTGCCCCCCAGCATGGCGCTGGAGAACGCGTCCGGATCGTTGAACTCATGGCTGAAACCGGCCACGGGGGGCTGCTGCTGCACCAGCTCAGGCTCCGGCTGCGACGCGGAGGAGGCGTCAATTCTTGCACGTTTCGTCCGGGCAACCTTGCGCTCGGCGCAACGCGCGATGCAAGCGGCATCCCGGCGGGACGGCGTGATGGTCCGATGATGGCGGCCGCCCAGGCCCGCGCGGCCGGGTGACGGTGGTTGGAAAATGCCGCGCGGTACGGCAGAAGCCAGGAAAGGGGAAACGTCATGAAACGCCGTGCTGCACTCTGCCTGCTCGCCACGCCCGCCGCCACGCCCGCATGGGCCCAGGCGCAAGCCTGGCCGCAGCGGCCCATCCGCATCGTCGTGCCCTTCCCGCCCGGCGGCTCGAACGATGTGATCGCGCGGCCATTGGCCGAGAAGCTGCAACAGCGCCTGGGCCAGCCCGTTGTGATCGAGAACCGGCCGGGGGCCGGGGGCGCCATCGGCGCGGCGCAGGTGGCGCAATCGGCGCCGGATGGCCACACGCTGATGGTGACCAGCAGCAGCTTCGCCGCCTCGGCCGTGGTGCAGCGCACGCCCTATGACGCCGTGGAGAGCTTCGAACCCGTGGCGCGCCTGGCCGTGGCGCCCTTCCTGGTGCTGACCAACCTGGGTTTTCCGCCACGCGATATCGCCGGCCTCATCGCCTATGCGCGGGCCAATCCGGGCCGGGTGGATTTCGGCAGTTCGGGCCCCGGCGGAATCAACCACTTCGTCACCGAATACTTCGCGCTGCGCGCCGGACTCAGGCTGAACCACGTGCCCTATCGCGGCATGCCGCCCGCCGTGACGGACCTCGTCGCCGGCCATATCCAGATGCTGATCACCACCATGGCCAGCGCATCCGCCCCCATCCGCGACCAGCGGGTGCGCCTGCTGGCCTATGCCGGCCCCGGCGCGCCCGCCGGCAGCCCACCCGCCCCCACCGTGCGCGAGGCCACCGGCCTGGACTACGAGGCGACCATCTGGTGGGGGCTCTTCGGCCCGCGCGGCCTGCCGGCCGAGGCCACGCGCATCCTCAACGCCGCCGTCCGCGCCAGCCTGGGTGAGGCCGATGTCGCGCGGGTCTATGAGGCCGAGGGCGCCACCCCCGCCCCCTCCAGCCCCGCCGAATTCGGCGCCATCCTCCGCGCCGACATCGCGCGCTTCCGCGAGGTGGCGCAGGCCGCCCAGATCCGCGCGGAGTGAGCGCCATGCAGCGCCGTGCCCTGCTCGCCGCCCCGGCCCTGCTGGCCAGCCCAGCTTTTGCGCAAGCGCGGCCGCTGCGCCTCGTCGTGCCTTACCCACCCGGCGGCAGCGCCGATGTGCTGGCCCGCGCCATCGCCGAGCAGATCACCGCCATGGGCAGCCGCACCGCCATCGTGGAGAACCGCGCCGGCGCCTCGGGCACCATCGGCGCGCTCTCCGTCGCCCGCGCGGCGCCCGACGGCATGACGATCCTCCAGGCCGATGGCTCGCCGATGTCCATCCTGCTGGAGGCGGGGCGCGCGCAATATCGCGCCGAGGATTTCGCGCCGCTGCTGCGCCTCGCCACCTCGCCCTTCGTGCTGGCGACGCGGCCCGGCGGCCCGCTGCGCAGCCTACCCGAGGTGATCGCCGCCGCGCGCGCGGCCCCCGGGCGCCTGACCTACGCGACCCCCGGCGTGCTGAGCTTCGCCCATGTGGTGGCCGAGCGCTTCGCCGCCGCCGCCGGCATCGAATTGTTGCACGTGCCCTTCCAGGGCACCGGCCCCGCCACCAGCGCCGTGCTGGGCGGCCAGGTGGAGCTGATCCCCGTGCCGCCCGGCCAGGTGCTCGACCAGGGGAGCGGCGCGATCTTCCGCCCCATCGCCATCACCACCGAGGCGCGGCACCCTTCCCTGCCCGCGACGCCCACCTTCCGCGAGGCCGGCACCGACCTCGTCTTCCTGGGCTGGCGCGGGATGTTCCTGCCCGCCGCCACCCCGCCCGAAACGCTCGCCGCGCTGGAAGAACTGCTGCGGGAAGCGATGGGTGGCCCGATCGTCACGGCCGCGCTGCAACGGCTGGGGGAGACGCCGGCGCTGCTGGACAGCTCTGGCTTTGCTCGGTTCTGGGGCGAGGACCGTGTGGCCGTGCGGGCAGTGCTGCCGCGGTTGCCAAAAGAGTAAAAGAGGCCTCCGGCGGCCGGGGCCCCATTTACAAATGGCTGGGGGCCCCGGACCCCTTTCGTAAAGCGTGCGTGTTCCACAAGAAGGCGAAGCAGCCTAAGATGAGGCCTGATATCGCTTCTTGGGATCTGCCGCATGTCGCTTGTTGTCATCAAGGCGCGCATCCACCAGCCGCCGCGCTCGGCCATGCAGTCGGGCCGCGCGAACACGCAGGACTGGGTGCTGGAATTCGCCCCGGACGGGCGCTCGCGACTCGACCCGCTGACCGGCTGGATCGGCTCGGGCCAGACGACGAAGCAGGTGCGGCTGCACTTCCCCACGCGGGATGCCGCCGTGGCCTACGCCGTGGCGCAGGGCATTCCCTATGAGGTGGAGGAACCGGCCCGGGCGCGGCCGATCAAGCCCAAGGTCTATGCGGACAACTTCCGCACCAACCGCCCGGACAACTGGACGCACTAAGGTGTCCATAGACTTCGCGCCCTTAGCTCAGTTGGATAGAGCAGGAGCCTTCTAAGCTTCAGGTCGGGGGTTCGATTCCCTCAGGGCGCGCCACACAAAAAAAAGGCCTCCGGCGGCTGGGGCCCCAGACCCCATTCCTTGGCGCCAAGCTGATAAGGTGATCTCGAAAAAACAAAGGGGTCCGGGGCCTGAGGCCCCGGCCGCCGGAGGCCCTTTTTCTCAGGCCGCCGCCTTCTTCGCCTGCGCGCGCAGGATCCGCCGCTTCAGCACCAGCGCCTCGGGCGGCAGGTTGCGCGGCTTGGTGGTCAGCAGGAAGGCGTCAATGCCGCCATTATGCTCGATGGTGCGGATGCCGTTCGTCGTCAGCCGCAGCTGGATCGAGACGGCCAGCACGTCGGAATAGAACGAGGTTTCCTGCAGGTTGGGCAGGAAGCGCCGGCGGGTCTTGTTGTTCGCGTGGCTGACATTGTTGCCAGACAGAACGCCCTTGCCGGTGATGCCGCAGCGGCGAGCCATGGTGATGATCCTGCACAGAAAGCGCGCGCCAGGATGGGCGCGCGGGTGGAAAACGAAGGGCGGCGTATGCGGCACCCCTGCCCGCGAGTCAAGCGGGCGGCCGCCCTCAGCCTTTGGGCAGCGTGGGCAACTGGCGCAATTCGCCGGCCTCCACGCTCGCCAGCGCCTGGCGCAGAACGCCCGCGATGGAACGGTCATCCATGCTGCGTGACAGCAGGCCCAGCGCCCCGCCCAGCAAGGCCGAAGCGGCCGAGATGGGGGCGATCTGCTGCTCCAACATGTATTCGATGGCCTTGTCCACGACCGAGCCCGCGTGGCTCAGATCCTCGGGCGCATCCCCGTCCGCAGCTTGCATGTTCCGGCAACTCCAAATCTGGACAGGCAGATGGGGCGGATCGCTCGGCGAGGGAAGGGCAGCCAGATTAATGCTGCTTCATCTGCCCCACGGGCGGGGCGGGGCGCGCGCCCTCTTCGGCCAGGCGGGCGCTCACGCCGCTGCCGAATCGCGCCTGTGCCTCGGCCAGGGCCGCCGCCTCGGCCGCGGCCACCGCCTCGGACTGGCGGCGCCACATCTCGGCATAGAGGCCATCGGCGGCGATCAGCGCGCCATGCGTGCCGCGCTCGGCGATGCGGCCATCCTCCAGCACGATGATCTCATCGGCCTCGACCACGGTGGAGAGGCGATGCGCGATGACCAGCGTGGTCCGCCCGCGGGAGACATCGCGCAGGGCGGCCTGGATCTCCTGCTCGGTCCGGGTGTCCAGCGCGCTGGTCGCCTCGTCCAGGATCAGGATGCGGGGGTCCTTCAGGATGGTGCGGGCGATGGCCACGCGCTGCTTCTCGCCGCCCGAGAGCTTGAGGCCACGCTCACCCACGCGGGTCTTGTAGCCATCGGGCAGCTTGAGGACGAAGTCATGCACCTGGGCCAGGCGCGCCGCCTCCTCCACCTCGGCATCACTGGCGCCGGGGCGGCCATAGGCGATGTTGTAGCGGATGGTGTCGTTGAACAGCACGGTGTCCTGCGGCACCACGCCGATGGCGCGGCGCACGCTGTCCTGCGTCACGCTGCGCACATCCTGCCCGTCGATCCGCACCGCGCCGCCGGTCACGTCATAGAAGCGGAACAGCAGGCGGGAGATGGTGGATTTCCCCGCCCCCGTGGGGCCAACGATGGCCAGCATGCGGCCGGGCGGCACCTCGAAGCTGACGCCCTTCAGGATCTCGCGATCCGGGCGATAGGCGAAGCGCACATCCTCGAAGACGACCGCCCCGGCACCCACCGCAAGGTCGGGCGCACCGGGCGCATCGGCAATCTCCGCGGGCACGTCGAGCAGGAGAAACATCTCCTCCATGTCGGTCAGGCCCTGCTTGATCTCGCGATAGGCGAAACCGAGGATGTTCAGCGGCAGATAGAGCTGGATGAGATAGGCGTTCACCATGACGAAATCGCCCACCGTCATGGTACCGCCGGCGATGCCCTGGCCGGCCAGCAGCATCACGATGGTCAGCCCCAGCGCCATGATCGCCGCCTGCCCGGCGTTCAGCATGTTCAGCGTGGTCTCGGAGCGCACATAGGCGCCCTCGTAGCGCGTCAGGCTCTCGTCATAGCGGCGGGCCTCGTGCTTCTCATTGTTGAAGTACTTCACCGTCTCGTAGTTCAGCAGGCTGTCCACCGCCTTGGTGTTCGCCTCCTGGTCCGTGTCGTTCATCACGCGGCGGAAGGCGAGGCGCCAGTTGGTGAAGATCAGCGTGAAGGCGATGTAGGTGCCGATCGTGATCAGGATGGTCAGCGCGAAGGACAGCGCGAACATCCACCACAGGATCGCCGCGACCAGGAAGATCTCGACGATGGTCGGCAGGATGTTGAACAGCATGAAGTTCAGCACGATGGCGATGCCGCGCGTGCCGCGCTCGATCACGCGAGAGAGGCCGCCGGTGGAGCGATCCATGTGGAAGCGCAT
>NZ_JAIEQY010000046.1 GCF_019747315.1 Roseococcus sp.
TTCGCCATCTACCTGCGCGCCATCCAGCGCGTGGAGATCGTGGATCCGCTGACGCTGCGCTTCCACACCGAGCGCCCGCACCCGGCAATGCCGAGCGACCTCAGCTTCATCGCCATCATCGCCCGCCACGCGGCCACCGGCGCCGCGACGGAGGATTTCAACGCAGGCCGCGCCGCCATCGGCACCGGCCCTTATCGCTTCGTCTCCTTCCGCGCGGGCGACCGGATCGAGCTGGCGCGCCACGACGCCTATTGGCGCGGGCCCCAGCCCTGGGCGCGCGTCAGTACGCGCATGATCACCAATGACAGCGCGCGCCTTGCCGCCCTGCTGGCGGGCGATGTGGATGTGATCGACCAGGTTCCTTCCGCCGATCTGGCGCGCCTCAGGCGCGAGGCGCGGGTTGCGATCGCCGAGGCGCCGAGCCTGCGCCTCATCTTCCTCTCGCCCGATTTCTCCCGCCGCGACAACCCGGTCTTTGTCGCGGACAATGAAGGCCGCCCGCTGCCCACCAACCCGCTTCAGGATGTGCGGGTGCGCCGCGCGCTCTCCATCGCGATCGACCGCGAGGCGCTGTCGGCCCGCGTCATGGAGGGCACGGCGCGGCCGGCCGGGCAATGGCTGCCGCCCGGCATCTTCTCGTACAACCCTGAGGTCCCGCCCCCCGCCCATGACCCCGAGGCCGCCCGCCGCCTGCTGGCCGAGGCGGGCTTCCCGCAGGGCTTCCGCCTGACCCTGCACACGCCCAATGACCGCTACCCGAATGACAGCCGCACCTGCCAGGCGGTGGCGCAGATGTGGACGCGCGTCGGCATCCGCACCGAGGTGGTGGCGCTGCCCTGGGCAGCCTTCCCCGCCCGCGCGGCGCGCCAGGAATTCGCCATGCACCTGATCGGCTGGGGCTCCTCGGCCGCGGATTCCTTCGGCGCGTTGATGAGCGTCATCGGCACCTTCAGCCGCGAACGGCGCCTGGGCACCTTCAACCACCATCGCTACAGCAACCCCGCCATGGATTCCCTGGTGGAGCGCGCGCTGATCACGACGGATGACGCGGCGCGCGAGGCGATGCTGCGCGATGCCGTGCGCATGGCGGCGGACGACGTGGCGGTGATCCCGCTCTACAACCTGGTGAATGTCTGGGCGACGCGCCCCGGCCTGCGCATGGATGCGCGCATGGATGAGCGGACGCTCGCCATGGGCATCCGTCCCGCATGAGCCGCCTGGCCGCCCTTTTCGCGCTGGAGGGCCGCACCGCCTTCGTCACCGGCGGCAATTCGGGCATCGGCCTCGCCATCGCCCGCGCGCTGGGGTTGGCGGGCGCGCGGCTGATCCTCTCCGCGCGGCGCGAGGCGGAATTGGCGCGGGCCGTCACGGACCTCGCCGCCGAGGGCATCGCAGCGGAGGCGGTCCCGCTCGATCTCACCCAATCCGATTTCAGCGCGTTGGATGCCGCGCCCGATATCCTGGTGAACGCGGCCGGCGTGAATCTCCGCCAGCCCTTCGCCGAAGTCACCGCCGAAGCCTTCGACCTGCACATGGCGCTGCACCTGAGGGCACCCTTCCTGCTGACGCAGCGTTTCGCGCCCGGCATGGCGGCGCGCGGCTGGGGGCGCATCCTCAACATCGGCTCGCTGCAATCCTTCCGCGCCTTCCCCGACAGCGCGCCCTATGGCGCGGGCAAGGGCGGCATCGCCCAACTCACGCGCGCCATGGCCGAGGCCTGGTCCCGCCAGGGCATCACCTGCAACGCCATCGCACCCGGCTTCTTCCCGACCCCGCTGACCGCGCCCGTCTTCAACGATACCGCGCGCGCAGCGACGCTGGCCGAGCGCACCTGCATCGGCCGCAACGGACAGCTGGAGGATCTGCACGGCAGCGCCGTATTCCTCTGCTCCGACGCCAGCGCCTATGTGACCGGCCAGATCCTGGCCGTGGATGGAGGATTTCTCGCCAAATGAAGGCACTTGTTCAGACCGCCCCCAACACGCTGGTCTATCGCGAGGAACCGCAGCCGGAACCCCGCGCGGGCGAAGCGCTGATCCGTGTGGAAGCGGTGGGCATCTGCGGCTCGGACATGCATGCCATCCATGGCCATGATTCGCGCCGCCCCACGCCGATCATCCTCGGCCATGAGGCGGCGGGGCGCGTGCTGGACGGGCCTCTCGCGGGCCAGCGCGTGGCGGTGAACCCGCTCTGGGTGCCCATGGACTGCGCCTTCGCACAGGAGGGCCGGCCGCATCTCTCGCCGCGCCGCGAAATCCTCTCCATGCCGCCGCGTCCCGGCGCCTTTGCCGAGTGGGTGCGCGCGCCGGTCGAGAACCTGGTCCCGATCCCCGAGGCGATGCCCGCCGCACATGCCGCGCTGGCCGAGCCCATCGCCGTTGCCTACCACGCCGTTCATCACGGCGCGCGGCTGCTGGGCCAGCCCTTGCCCGCTGCACGTTGCGTCGTGCTCGGCGGCGGCGCCATCGGTCTCGCTTGCGCTTTGGTGCTGCGCCAGGCGGGCGCCGGAGAGATTGTCCTCGTCGAACCCAATGCCGCGCGTCGCGAGACGGCGATGCGCGCCGGCATCACCCTGGCCTGCGCGCCCGAGGAAGGGCCCGAGGATGGCAGCGCCGACCTCATCCTGGACGCGGTCGGCAGCGCCGCGACGCGCGCCGCCTCTTGCCGCATCGCGCGGCCGGGCAGCGTCATCGTGCATGCCGGGCTGCTGCCCGGCGCCGAGGGCCTCGATGTGCGTCGGCTGACGCTGCAGGAGATCACCTTCACCGGCACCTATTGCTACACGCCCGCGGAGTTCCGCACCGTGGTGCGCCTGCTCATCGGCGGGCGCTTCGGTGCGCTGGACTGGCTGGAGGCGCGGCCGCTGGCCGAGGGCGCCCAGGCCGTTGCCGACATCGATGCCGGCCGCGTCGCCGCCGCCAAGATCATCCTCATCCCATGACCGAGCAGGACCGCCCCATGCGCAAGCCCAACATCCTCCTGGTCATGGCCGACCAGCTGACGGCCGGCGCGCTTCCCGCCTATGGCAACAAGGTCGCGAAGACGCCGCACATCAACGCGCTCGCCGCGCGCGGCACGGTCTTCGGCAACACCTATTGCAACTTCCCGATCTGCGCGCCGTCGCGCGCCTCCATGCTGACGGGCCAGCGCGCCACCAGCATCGGCGCCTTCGACAATGGCGCGGATTTCCCCTCCTCCACGCCCACGCTGATGCACCACCTGCGGCTGGAGGGGTATCGCACCATCCTCGCGGGCAAGATGCATTTCGTGGGGCCGGACCAGTTGCATGGCTATGAGGAGCGGATCACCACCGACATCTACCCCTCCGACTTCACCTGGACGCCGGATTGGCAATCCAACCCGCCCGTCTCCGGCGCGCGGATGAGCCTGCTGGGGGTGGTGGAAGCCGGGCTGTGCAGCCGCAGCCTGCAGCTCGATTTCGACGAGGAGGTCGCCTACGCGGCCGAGCGCAAGCTCTATGACCTGGCGCGGGACGAGGATAAGCGGCCCTTCTTCATGACCGTCTCCTTCACCCATCCGCACAATCCCTTCGTCACCACGCAGGAATACTGGGACCGCTACGACCCGTCCGAGATCGACATGCCCGCGCTGGGGCCGATCCCTTTCGACGAGCAGGATGGCCGCAGCCAGCGCCATTACCTGCTGACCCGCTGCGACGAGCACGACATCACGCCGGACCGGCTGCGCGACGCCCGCCACGCCTATTACGGGATGACGAGCTACATCGACGACAAGCTGGGCCAGCTGGTCGCCACGCTGAAGGCCGCGGGCCTCGATGAGAACACCATCATCATCTTCACCTCGGACCACGGCGAAATGCTCGGCGAGCGCGGCATGTGGTTCAAGATGTGCCTCTTCGAGGGCTCGGTCCGCGTGCCGCTCATCATCGCGGGTCCCGGCTGGCCCGAGGGGGCCGCGCGCGAGGAAAACACCTCCCTGCTCGACCTGGCACCCACCATCCTCGCCCAGGCGGCCGAGGGCCCGCGCGTGACCGCCTTCGAGGGGCATGACCTCAAGCCGCTGGCCCTGGGCGAGGCGGTGGACTGGCCCACGGATGTGCTGTGCGAATACACCGCCGAGGGCTGCGACGAACCCTGGCTGATGCTGCGGCGCGGCCATCGCAAGATGATCTGGAGCGAGACGCACGGCCCCCAGCTCTTCGACCTCGCGGCCGATCCGCATGAGGCGCGGGACCTGGCGCGCCTGCCGGAACATGCGGCGGAAGTCGCGGCGATGATCGCGGCGATCCGCACGCATTGGGATGTCGAATGCGTGAACCAGGCCGCGCTTGAGAGCCAGAAGCGCCGCCACATGCTGCGCGATGCGCTCGGCCATGGCCAGCGCCCCCCCTGGGACTGGCAGCCGCCCAGCAACGCCGCGAGGCAGTACGTCCGCAGCGGCGACAGCCCGACGCTCACCAAGATCCGCTCACGCCTGCCCTACCGCGCACCCGTGCCGCCCGACCATCCCCGCGAACCCGAGGACAAGACATGAGCCTGCACCGCCGCGGGCTCATGCTCGCCACAGCCACCCTTGCCGCCGCCGGAGGGGCCCGCGCGCAGGGCCTGCAGAACCGCCCGGTGAGGATCATCATCCCCTTCCCGCCGGGCGCCGCGATGGATGTGACGGCGCGCATGATCGTCACCCCCCTGGCCGAGGCGCTGGGCCAGGCCGTGGTGATCGAGACACGCCCGGGCGCCGGCTCCACCATCGGGACCGCCGCAGTGGCCAGTGCCGCGCCGGATGGCCACACCATCCTCTTCACCTCGGCCGCGATCGCCTCGGCGCCGGCGGTGATGCCGCAGCTCAGCTTCGATCCGCTGCGGGATTTCGCGCCGCTCAGCCTGCTGGGCCATGTGCCGCTGGTGCTGACCACAGGGCCGCAGGGCCGCCTGACCGACATGGCCGCGCTGCTGGCGGCGGCACGCGCCGCACCGGGCAGCCTGACCTATGCCACGCCGGGCAATGGCACGCCGATCCATCTGGCGATGGAACTGTTGCAGCGCGAGGCCGGGATCCGCCTGGTCCATGTGCCCTATCGCGGCACGCCGGTGCCCGATCTCATCGCCGGACGCGTGGACCTGCACCTCGACAGCGCACATGCGGCCATCGCGCGCGCGCGCCAGGGGCAGGTGCGGCTGCTGGGCATCTCCACGCCGCGGCGCCTCGCTGCCCTGCCCGACCTGCCCGCCATCGCGGAGACGGTGCCGGGCTATGACGCCAGCACCTGGTTCGCCTTTTTTGCGCCCGTACGTGTGCCAGCCCCGATTCTCGCGCAGCTGAGCGAGGCGCTGGTCAACGTCACTTCCCGCCCGGCCCTGCGCGCCGCCCTGGCCGAGCAGGGGGTGGAGGTGCAGGCCACCGGGCCCGAAGTGCTGGGCCGGCTGATGCAGTCGGATACCGAGCGTTGGGGCGCGCTGGCGCGCTCAGTCGGCGCGCGGTTGGAATAAGCCGCGCGGCAAGGCGCGGGCGAGATTGACAGGCGGCGGTGAAACCGCTTGAACCCGCCCGCTTCCATCGGACGCGCGTGCCTCGGTTCGTGCGCTACTACGGAGGGGTGCCCGAGTGGCTAAAGGGGACGGACTGTAAATCCGTTGGCTTGCGCCTACGCTGGTTCGAATCCAGCCCCCTCCATATTCCCCGGTGGCAGTGGGCCTCTCCCGCCCGCGACCTTTTGGTCGTGCGTGCGGGGGGCTCTTCGGTTATCCTCACCACCGCTGCGGCGCGGGTGTAGCTCAATGGTAGAGCACCAGCCTTCCAAGCTGGCTACGGGGGTTCGATTCCCCTCACCCGCTCCAGCCCATCCAGGCATGGCGGGGTGGTGCTCCCACCGGGCTGGCCCCGCTCCCATGCGGCTTCTGGAACGATCATTCTCGGAGCTTTACAATGGCCAAGGCGAAGTTTGAGCGGAACAAGCCGCACTGCAACATTGGGACGATCGGCCATGTCGATCATGGCAAGACGTCCCTGACGGCGGCGATCACGAAGGTGCTGGCGAAGTCCGGTGGTGCGTCCTTCACGGCGTATGACCAGATCGACAAGGCGCCTGAGGAGCGTGCGCGTGGCATCACGATCTCGACCGCCCATGTCGAGTACGAGACGGCGAATCGCCACTACGCCCACGTCGATTGCCCCGGCCACGCCGACTACGTGAAGAACATGATCACGGGTGCGGCGCAGATGGACGGCGCGATCCTGGTGTGCTCGGCCGCCGATGGCCCGATGCCGCAGACGCGTGAGCACATCCTGCTGGCCCGCCAGGTGGGCGTGCCCGCGCTGGTGGTGTTCCTGAACAAGATGGACCTGGCCGACCCCGACCTGGTCGAGCTGGTGGAGATGGAGCTGCGCGAGCTGCTGTCGTCCTACCAGTTCCCGGGCGACGACATCCCCA
Organism: Roseococcus sp.; assembly: GCF_019747315.1. Classification (GTDB taxonomy): domain Bacteria; phylum Pseudomonadota; class Alphaproteobacteria; order Acetobacterales; family Acetobacteraceae; genus Roseococcus. The sequence continues at coordinate 6,413 of NZ_JAIEQY010000046.1, forward strand.
TCATCAAGGGCTCGGCCGTGGCCGCCCTCGAAGACAAGACGCCCGAGATCGGCGAGAACGCCATCCTCGAGCTGATGGCGGCGGTGGACAGCTACATCCCGCAGCCCGAGCGCGCGATTGACCGTCCCTTCCTGATGCCGGTCGAGGACGTGTTCTCGATCTCCGGCCGCGGCACGGTGGTGACGGGCCGCGTGGAGCGCGGCATCGTGAAGGTGGGTGAGGAAGTCGAGATCATCGGCCTGAAGGACACGGTGAAGACGACGGTGACGGGCGTCGAGATGTTCCGCAAGCTGCTGGACAGCGGCGAGGCGGGCGACAACATCGGCGCGCTGCTGCGCGGCACGAAGCGCGAGGACGTGGAGCGCGGCCAGGTTCTGGCCAAGCCCGGCTCGATCACGCCGCACACGCAGTTCAAGGCCGAGGCCTACATCCTGACGAAGGAAGAGGGCGGCCGCCACACGCCGTTCTTCACGAACTACCGGCCGCAGTTCTACTTCCGCACGACGGATGTGACGGGCATCGTGAAGCTTCCCGAGGGCGTCGAGATGGTGATGCCGGGCGACAATGTCTCGATGGATGTCGAGCTGATCGCGCCGATCGCGATGGATGAGGGCCTGCGCTTCGCGATCCGCGAGGGTGGCCGCACCGTCGGCGCCGGCGTCGTCGCCAGCATCTCGAAGTAGGCTGCGTTGACGCGGGCTTCGGCCTGCGGCAATCAGGGATCGGGCCGGGTTGGTGAATCCACCCCGGCCCATGCAGGGGCGTAGCTCAATTGGCTAGAGTGCCGGTCTCCAAAACCGGAGGTTGTGGGTTCGAGACCCTCCGCCCCTGCCACTCTTTCTTCACATCAGGCGGTCCCGAGCGGAAGCCGGATGCCCTCCCCTCACCCCCGCGATGTGGCAGGCACGTTGCAAGACGGCCGCCGACATGCTTTCAGGGGGCACCGCCTTCGGCACACATCAGGAAACCGGAATTTTGGCCAAGATCGATCCCGTCCAGTTCACCCGGGAAGTGCGTCAGGAAGTCGCGAAGGTCACCTGGCCCTCGCGGCGCGAGACGCTGATCACAACCGGGCTGGTCCTGGCCCTGTCGTCACTCGCGGCGATCTTCTTCCTGGTGGTGGACCAGATCATCCAGTTCGCCATGAGCTGGATCTTCGGGTTCTAGGCCCTTGTCGAGAGGCTGATTCGTGCTTTTGGCGATTTCACCAGAAGCGATCAGGCTCTAACATCTAACGGATTTGACCGCGCCCGCGGGCGCCGGATTGTGAAGCGAGGTTCTGGCCGATGGCCGATAAGCGTTGGTACGTCGTGCATGTCTATTCGGGCTTCGAGAAGAAGATCGCCGAGCAGATTCGCGCGCAGGCCGCCCAATCGGGTCTCGCCGACCGGATCGAGGATATCCTCGTCCCCACCGAGCAGGTCGTCGAAGTCCGACGCGGCCAAAAGGTGGATGCCGAACGCAAGTTCTTCCCCGGCTACGTCCTGGTGAAGATGGAAATGACCGACGACACCTGGCACCTGGTGCGGGATACGCCCAAGGTCACGGGCTTCCTCGGCGCGCGCAACAAGCCCCAGCCCATCACCGAGGCCGAGGCGATGCGCATCGTCAACGCCATGGTCGAGGGTGCCGAGAAGCCGCGCCGCCCCGCCGTGCTCTTCGAGGTGGGCGAGCAGGTGCGCGTCTCGGACGGCCCCTTCACCAGCTTCAACGGCACGGTGGAAGAGGTGGACGAGGAGAAGGGCCGCCTGAAGGTCAGCGTCTCGATCTTCGGCCGTTCCACGCCGGTCGAGCTCGAATACGGGCAGGTCGAGAAGCTCTGAGCCCCCGCCCCTGAGGGGCGCCGGGCATCCGCCTTGGAGCCCGGATGACCAAGCCAGCTGCAGGAAGCCGGGAAAGCCAGGCAGGCTTTCGCTCAGCCAGCGAGATCAAGGGGCTGACCCCTCGCCCCCATGCGGAACCGGCGCCCCTTTCGGGACGCCGGCACCGTCGCATCATTCGCGGCTATTGCGCTGACTGCCGATCGCGACCAACGGGTCCATGGGCGCCACGCCCGGCTTCTCGTCATCCAGGTTCACGAAGGATGGTGCATCGCCCAGGGTGATGAGGGTGGCCGGATCGCCCGTGATGCGCATGTCATCGCCCACCAGCGCGGGGCCGGGTTCCTCCGCATCCTTGCCGCCGAGCTGCGACATGTTGAAGTAGATGTCCACCGTTTCGTCCGGCGCCACCGCGCCGAAGAGCGGGACATCCAGCTTGCCCAGGTCATCCAGGGCCTTCATGAACATGGCAGTGTGGGTGACTTCGCGCGTGTAGAGGAAGTGCAGCGCGCGCAGCGTGCCCTCATCGGGCGCCATCTTCATCAGCGCCTCATAGGTCTGCCGCGCGCCGGCCTCGGCGCCGATATTGGCCCGCAGGTCGCGCACCACATTGGCACCTTCATGCACATAGGCGCCGGTCCAGGCGGTGCCGCAGGAATCGAGCAGATGCGGCCCCACCCCACGCACGGCAAACAGGGTGGACCGCCAGGCCTGCTCCTCCACCGCGCCGGCGGAGTGCTGCTGGATGATCATGCCGACGACCTCGAGGTGGCTGAATTCCTCCACCGCGATGTCCTGCAGCATGTCGCGGATGGCGGGATCCTCCACATGGAAGGATTGCACCCAGTATTGCAGGGCTGCGGTCAGCTCGCCGGTCGCGCCGCCGAACTGCTCCAACATGAACTGGGCGAAACGCGGGTCCGGCCGGGTGACCTCGACGGGCGTCATGAGGGTTTTTGTGTGACGGAACAAGGCGGATCTCCTCCGGGTGAGATCCTTGAACCTTCGTCACGCAATCGGGTTGCGAATTCCGCTGCCGGCCCGGAAGGGAGAATTTGGGGGATTGGTCGGAGCGGCGGGATTCGAACCCACGACCCCCAGTCCCCCAGACTGGTGCGCTACCAGACTGCGCTACGCTCCGACGCGGAAGGCCTTACCACCCGTGGCGCGCTTGTCCAAGGGGGGCAGGGCGCCGGTTGAACTTCGTCACGACATGGCGCCTCGCGCCCAGGGCGTGGCTTGCCTATAGGGGGCGCATGCTCGCATCCCAATGGCGCTTCGGAACATTCTGGCTGTTGGCGGCGTTCCTCGCCGCCTCGCCCGCCCTGGCGCAGGCGCCGGCGCCGCCCAACGTCACCACGGCGAATTTCGGCGATTGGGTGCTGCGCTGCGAATCGCGCGCCGAGACACCGCGCGCCTGCGAGATCCTGCAATCCCTGCAGGACCAGCGCCGCCAGCCGGTGGCGCAATTCGCCTTCGGTCGGGCGCAGCGCGGGCAACCGATGCGGCTGATCGTGCTCATCCCCGCCAATATCACCGTCCTCGCGCCCATGGTGATCCAGCTGCCCGACCGCGGCGCGCCGATTCCCATCACGCTGCGCGCCTGCGGCCCGCGCGGCTGCGTGGCCGAGGCGGAGGTCACCGCGGCGCAGCTCGCCAGGCTGCGTGCGCGCGAGGCGCAGGGGCGGCTGGAATATCGCGATGCGCTGAATGCGGAGGTGGCGCTGCCCTTCTCCACCCGCGGCTTTGGCGCGGCGCTGGACGCCCTGGCGCGCGAAGGCCTGTGAGGCTGCGCGCCTTCCGCAATCCCTGAAGCATGTCCAGCAAAAGGTTGTTGAAGCGCGGTTTCCGTTGTCGAATCACACCAATGCGGATAAATTCTTGATTCGAAGACATTTCCCATGCCAGGATAATATTTTGCAGCGTGAGGCTTTCCCTGCGCGCCGCCTCGGTCGCCTTGCTCCCGGTGCCCGCCGCGGCCTGCACCGCGGCCGGCGCGGCAGACAACCACGCGCGCCGGAGGCATCGCCACCGTGACCCGCTCGCTCCGCCGCACGGTCCTGGGCGCTGCCATCGCCGTCCTGCTGGTTCAGGCGCTGGCGACCTTCCTGCTGGTCGAGCGTGGCCGGCAGGAGGCCCTGGCCCAGGCCCACCAGACGGTGGAGCGCATCGCCCGCGCGGTGGAGGCCAATATCAACCGCCACTTCACCCAGGTGGAATCGCTGCTCTTCGGCCTGCCGGTCATCCTCGGCCCGGCCCGCGATGGCCGCTTCGACTCGAACCGCGCGAGCGAGGTGCTGCAGGAACTGAACAACCAGAACCTGATCTATCGCGACATCCTGGTGCTGGATGGCAGCGGCCAGGCGGTGGCCACCGCCCTCAGCGTCTATCGCCGCCGCCGCCTGCCGGTGCCGAGCGGGCCGAGCTTCAACGAATCGGGGCTGCATGAGGGGGGCCTGCGCATCGGCGGGCCCCTGCGCAACCCAGCCTCACGCGAATGGGGCCTCTTCTTTGCCCATCCCGTGGCCATCGGCGGCCTGCCCAATGCCACCGCCATGGCGGAAATCCCGCTGGCGCATCTGAGCCAGCTGCTCGCCTCGGGCGGCGATGCGCCGGGGCTGCGCATCACGCTGATGCGCAATGACGGAATGCTGCTGGCCGCCCTGCCACATGAGGAAGGGCAGATCGCCACCAGGCCGGACCCGGCGGCCGAACCCCCCGTCCTGGCGCTGACGCGCCCCACCCTCTACGGCACACTGACCATCCGCGTGACCATGACGCGCGAGGCAGCGCTGGCCGCCTGGTCGTCGGACCGCTGGCCCGCCCTGCTCTTTTCCGGCGCCTTCGGGCTGCTGATCATCACCCTCGCCGGCCTGCTCTCCATCATGCTGCGCCAGCGCGAGCGGGCGGAGGGCGACCGGGACCGCTGGCGCAGCACGCTCGCCAGCGCGCTGGACAGCATGACGGATGGCTTCGTGCTCTTCGGCCCGGATGACCGGCTGGTGATCTGCAACCAGCGCTTCCGCGAGATGTACGCCCTCTCCGCCCCCTTCATCCGCGAGGGCGCCTCCTTCCGCGACATCATGCGCGAGGGCGCTTTGCGCGGGCAGTTCCCGCAGCTGACGGGCGATATCGAGGCCGCGATCGACGAGATGGTGCGCTGGCGCCGCTCCAAGGGCCAGCCGCTCGAATCCCTGCTGCCCGATGGCCGCTGGATCCTGATCACCGAGCGCATGACGCCCGATGGCGGCACCATCGGCATCCGCACCGACATCACCGAGCTGAAGCGCGCCAATGAGGAGCTGGCCCGCGCACGCGACGCCGCCCATGCCGAGGACGAGGCCAAGGGCATGTTCCTCGCCCGCATGTCGCATGAGCTGCGCACGCCCTTGAACTCCATGCTCGGCTTCGCCCAGGCGCTGATGCAGGACAACAACCTCGGCCACACCCAGCGTGACCAGCTGCGCCTGCTGCATGATGCGGGCGGCCACCTGCGCGAGCTGGTGAACCGCCTGCTGGACCTGACCAAGATCGAGGCCGGGCAGCTCGACCTCGATTTGCGGCCCGTCGCGCTGCGGCCGCTCTTCGAGGCCTGCGTCGGGCTGATGGCGCCGGATGTGGACCGCAAGCGCCTGCGCCTCGCCCTCGACCTCGCCCCCTCCATGCCGGAGCTGGTCGAGGCGGATGCGATGCGGCTGCGGCAGATGCTGCTGAACCTGCTCTCCAACGCGGTGAAGTTCACGCCGGATGCCGGCCGGGTGGATCTGCGGGTGCGCCGCAGCGGGGCTGGCCGGCACGGCATCCGGATCGAGGTGCAGGATAGCGGGCCGGGCGTGCCGCTGGACAAGCAGCACCTGCTGTTCCGGGACTTCACCCAGATCGCGCCCCATGCCGCGGCCGAGGGGATGGGCACCGGCCTCGGCCTTGCCATCACGGCGCGGCTGGCTTCGGCCATGGGCGGCGGCATCGGTTGCGAGAGCGAGCCCGGCGCGGGCGCGCTCTTCTGGCTGGAATTGCCGCTGCGCGAATTGGCCAACCGCCCTGCCCCCGCGCCCATGCCGGCGGCGCCCCCGGCCGCCATGGCCCTGCCGCCCGGGCTGCGCGTGCTGGTGGCCGATGACCTGGCGCCCAATCGGCTCGTGGTGCAGGCGCTGCTGGCCCCGGCCGGGCATCAGGTGGATTTCGTCAACAGCGGCGGCGCCGCCGTCAGCGCCGTGACGCGCGAGGCCTATGATATCGTGCTGATGGACATGCACATGCCAGGCATGGACGGGCTGGAGGCAACGCGCCGCATCCGCACCCTGCCCATGCCGGCGGGCGGCGTCCCGATCCTGGGCGTCACCGCCTCGACCCTGCCCGAAGAGGTCGCCGCCTGCTACGAGGCGGGGATGGATGGCCACCTGGCCAAGCCGATCGACCGGGACGCGCTGCTGGCCGCGATGGCAGAGCTGGTGGGCGGGCATTCCTGGCGGTCGGCCCTGCCACAGCCCGACCCCTTGCCGCCGGAAGACCCGCCCTGGGTGAACGAAGCGACGCTGCGCCACGCGCTGGGCGAACTGGGCCTCATGGCCGCCCATGCGATGCACGATATGGTGGAAGAGATCGGCCAGGGCTGCGACGTTCTGGCCGAGCCGCATATCGCCCGGGATGTCGGCCGCATGCGCCAGGCCGCGCATCTGGTGATGGAGCCTGCCCGAAGCCTGGGTTGCGAGCGCCTGGTGGACGGGATTGACCGCCTGCAGCGCGCGATCCGCGCCGGGCAGGATGTGGCGCCGCATCTGCGCGCCCTGCCCGCCCTGCGGGAATCGACCCTGCCCCTGCTGGAGCGCGTTGCGGTCAGCGTCTGAACCGGCGCGGAGCGGCATGCGTGGCGATCCATCGCGGAGCCCGGGATTGGGCGCGTCGAACGGCGACCGGCGTGCTCGTTAACGCCTTGTTTCCACACGCGGAAACAAACTCGTGACGCCTTGCAGCGCACCATCCTGGCCAAGCCGGCGCAAGCCGCCCCGCGACTTGGTACAGGGCCCTGGATCGAATTGTCTCAAAATTAGTTATTTTAGTCAGGTTTTACGATTTCACTTGCTTCATTACCCAAATCTGTCCAATCTTCAGCTACCCCCTCAGGATTTGCCTCTTCATGGAGGCGAATCTCAAAAAGAGATCGTTTGATGTTCGCCCATCTTCGTCCCGCAGCGCCTCCAGCCTCGTGGATCCCACCACGCGGCGCGCAGCACGCCTGAGCGCGAGACCCGCCATGCGCAACGCCTTTCCCCTGCTGCTCGCCGGCACCTGCCTGGCCTTCCTGCCGCTGCTCGGCCCGGCCGCCTCCGGCCTGCCCGCCGGGCTGGAGCGCGGACGCGCCTGCCTCGCGCGCGAAGCGACGCCGATCACCACCACACGGGATTGGTTGGGAAGCCTGCATGGCTGGCAGGACAGCGCGCTGGTCCTGGCGTGGCGCTCCAGCCTGGCCATCGCCAAGGGCAAGCCGGCCCCGCTGGCCTGCCAGGAATAGACAAGACCCCGCACCGCCCGAGGGCGGCCGGGGCCTCGCATCATGTCATCTTATGGGGGGCCGGTCGGCCCGGCCTCAGACCTTGCGGGCCAGGGTCGGGATTTCCTCGCGAAGGCGGAAGCGCAGCGCCGACCAGGTCGCGTCCAGCGCCACCTGCGTGACCGGCAGCAGCCCGGCCTGGGTCAGCGGCTCCCACCCATGGTCACGGTCGAGGTCGGAGCGCACGGGCCCGGTCTTCTTCGGATAGGCGAACCACAGGCGACCGCCGACGCCATAGAGGTCGAGCGCGCGCGCCGCCACGCGGCCCAGCGCCGCACGATCCGGCGCGAAGGCCAGGATCAGCTCCGGCTCCGAGGCCGAGGTGGCCGGCAGGCCGTGCTTGAGCCCGGCGGGCGGTTCCAGGACGGCGCAAACCATGCCTGGCTTGAAGCCGAGCTTGCGGGGAATGGTGGCTTGAATGGCAACGTCAGTCAGCGGTCAATCCAGCGGCGCGAGCCACTGGCCCCCAAATGGAATCCTGCGCGCGAATGGTGGCCGCGAGCTCCGTTCGCGTGCCCCCGATGGGTTCCGCTGAAAGCGCCCGCAACCGATGAACCACCCCAGCGTCACGAGCCACTGCGATGGCCGCTGCCTCCAGCTTCGCCAGGACGGATTCGGGCAATCCACGAGGCCCCATGAGCGCCAGCCAGGTCTCGGCTTCGTAGCCGGCAACTGTCTCGCCCACTGTCGGGGTCTCAGGAAGCGCCGCCGAACGGGTCCGTGACGTCACGGCAAGCAAACGAACCCGGCCTTCCCGCACCAATGGCAAACCAATGACAACGCCTTCCACATAGACCTGGATGCCGCCGTTAAGCAATTCCGGAAGCGCACCGGCCAGGCCGCGGAAATGCACGAAATCACACCGCGCGCCGAGCGATCGGACCAGCAATTCCAGCGCCAGATGCTGCGCCGTCCCGGCCCCTGGCGTCCCGCAAGTACTTGGTCTCGCTTTCAAAATCTCCGCAAGGTCGCCGATGGTACGCATGCCCTGGCCCGGGGGCGCCAGCACCAGGAAGGGCAGGCTCGCAAAGCGGCTGATGGGGGTCAGGTCTGCTTGTGGATCATAGCCCATCTGTCTTGAAAGGTGCCGGCTCAGCAGCAGGGTCGGTGCGGTCACGACTCCCAGCGTGTTTCCGTCAGGCGTGGCGCGGGCCACCTCCTCCGCCGCGACATTGCCGCGCGCCCCGGTGCGGTTCTCTGCCAGGACGGGGCGGAACAGGCGCTGGCCCAGCGCCTCGGCGAAGATGCGGGAGACCTGGTCCACCCCGCCACCCGGCGGCAGGCCGATCAGCATGCGGATCGGCTGGCGACCATCGGTGGTGGGGGCAACGGGCGGGGCGGCTGGCGCTGGCTGGGCCCGCAGGCCCGGGGCAACGCAGACCAGCCCCAGGGCCAGGGCCCCGCGGCACAGCATGTTTCGGAGTGAGATCACGCGGACACCCTGGACGAACCACTCCATTCCCCGGCCGGACCGATGCGTCGCCGCGGAAGATTTTGAAACGAAGGACGGCACACTCGCGGCAGAGACCAAGCGGGTCAATCCACTTTTTGAGGCCGGCGCCGATCGATACGATCGAAGATTGATCCAGCGGGGCGAGGCGCCGGGAAACCCAGGGCTGGCCGCGGGCAAAACCAAGCCAGGGGGTGGGACGCTTGGATTGACGCAACTGCGAAGAGGCGCCAAAAACGCCCCCAAGAACGAAGTTGAGGTCGAGGTTGATGGACGCCGCACCCGCCGCGCTGGCACGCGCATGAAAGATCCGCGCGAAGCCGGCATGATGGCCCGCCGCTCGGACGGCACGCTGGTCCGCCGCCCGCTTTCCCCGCATCTGCAAGCCTATGACATGATGCAGTTGACGAGCGCACTCTCGATCATGCACCGCATCACGGGCGCCGCCTGGTCGGCCGGCACGGTGCTGCTGGTCTGGTGGCTCATGGCCGCCGCGACGGGCGAGGCCGCCTTCGCCACGGTGCAATGGTTCCTCTCCTCCTTCCTCGGCCTGCTCATCCTCTTCGGCCTCACGGTCGCCGCCTGGTACCATACCCTGGCCGGCATCCGGCACCTGGCCTGGGATGCCGGGCATGGCTTCGACATCCCGACCGTCTATCGGACCGGCCGCCTGGTGCTGATCGGCACGGCGGTGATGACCATCCTGACCTGGGTTCTCGCCCTGGTCTTCTGGGGCTGACGGGCATGGCCAAGGACAGCGTTTCACAGACCGCATTGCGCAGCCCGCTGGGCCGCGTGCGCGGCATGGGCTCGGCCAAGTCGGGCACGCATCACTGGTGGATGCAGCGCGTCACCTCCATCGCCCTGCTGCCGCTGACGCTGTGGTTCGTGGTCAGCATGATCAGCCTGGCCGGCGCCTCCTATCTGGAGACGCTGCTCTGGATCGCCCAGCCGGTGAATGCCGTGCTGATGCTGGTGCTGATCGGCCTGACCTTCCACCACATGGCGGCGGGGCTCCAGGTGGTGGTCGAGGATTACGTGCGCGACGAGTTCAAGCGCATCGCCTTCGTGCTCATCATCAAGGCGGCTTCGCTGCTGATGGCGCTGGCCAGCGGCTTCGCAGTGCTGCGCATCGCCTTTGCCCTGTAGGGCGCCACAAAAAGGGCTTGCGGTTCCGGCGGAACCACCAAGCTCACCTTCTGAGGCCGGGTTGCCCGGCCAGACACATCGCCCGGGCAGCGCGCCCCGGGCCTGAGCGGAGCGGACCGGGTCGCATGAACGCCATCAGCAAGCCATCCTTCGGGGCCTATCGGGTCGTCGATCACACCTATGACGTGGTGGTGGTCGGCGCCGGTGGCGCCGGGTTGCGCGCCACCTTCGGCATGGGGGCTTCCGGCCTCAAGACGGCCTGCATCACCAAGGTCTTCCCGACGCGCAGCCACACCGTGGCCGCCCAGGGCGGCGTCGGCGCGGCCCTGGGCAACATGGGCGAGGATGACTGGCGCTGGCACATGTACGACACCGTGAAGGGGTCGGACTGGCTGGGCGACCAGGACGCCATCGAATACATGTGCCGCGAGGCCATTCCCGCCGTCATCGAGCTCGAACACTACGGCGTGCCCTTCAGCCGCACCGAGGATGGCCGCATCTACCAGCGCCCCTTCGGCGGCCACATGCAGGATTACGGCAAGACGCCCGCCATGCGCGCCTGCGCCGCCGCCGACCGCACCGGCCATGCCATCCTGCACACGCTGTATCAGCAGTCGCTCAAGCATGGCTGCGAGTTCTTCGTGGAATACTTTGCGCTCGACCTCATCATGGATGATGAGGGCGTCTGCCGGGGCGTGACCGCGTGGAATCTGGAAGACGGCACGATCCATCGCTTCCGCGCGCAGAAGGTGGTTCTCGCCACCGGCGGCTATGGCCGCGCCTGGTTCTCCTGCACCTCGGCCCATACCTGCACCGGCGATGGCGGCGGCATGGTGCTGCGCGCGGGCCTGCCCCTGCAGGACCAGGAATTCGTGCAGTTCCACCCGACCGGCATCTATGGCGCGGGCTGCCTCGTGACGGAAGGTGCCCGCGGCGAAGGCGGCTACCTGACGAACTCCGAGGGCGAGCGCTTCATGGAGCGCTACGCGCCGACCGCGAAGGACCTCGCCTCGCGCGACGTCGTCTCCCGCGCCATGTCGGTGGAAATCCGCGAGGGCCGCGGTGTCGGCCCGCTCAAGGATCACATCCACCTGCACCTGGAGCATCTGGGCGCCGACATCCTGCATGAGCGCCTGCCCGGCATTTCCGAGACGGCGCGCATCTTCGCCGGCGTGGATGTGACGAAGGAGCCGATCCCGATGCTCCCCACCGTCCACTACAACATGGGCGGCATTCCCACGAACATCCACACCGAGGTGCTGCGCCCCACACGCTCCGACGAGGACGCGATCGTCCCCGGCCTGATGGCCGTGGGCGAGGCCGCCTGCGTCTCGGTGCATGGCGCGAACCGCCTGGGCACCAACTCCCTGCTCGACCTCGTGGTGTTCGGCCGCGCCGCCGCGCATCGTGCGTCCGAGACGGTGAAGCCCGGCGCCTCGCAGCCGCCGCTGCCGCCGCGCGCGGGCGAAGGGAGCCTCGATCGCTTCGACCGCATCCGCCATGCCAAGGGCAGCACCGGCACGGCCGAGCTGCGCCTGGCCATGCAGCGCACCATGCAGACGCATGCCGCCGTCTTCCGCACCTCCGAGTTGCTGAAGGAAGGCGTGGACAAGATGAAGGGCGTGCATGCCGGCATGAGCGACCTCAAGGTCGCCGACCGCAGCCTCGTCTGGAACACGGACCTGGTGGAGGCGCTGGAGCTGGACAACCTCGTCGGCAATGCGATGACGACCATCGTGGGTGGCGAGGCGCGCAAGGAAAGCCGCGGCGCCCACGCGCAGGAAGACTATCCGGACCGCGATGACGCGAACTGGATGAAGCACACGCTGGCCTGGATGAATGAGAAGGGCGAGGTGAGCCTCGATTATCGTGGCGTGAAGATGCGGACCCTCACCAACGAGGTCCAGGTCTTCCCGCCCAAGGCACGGGTGTACTAGGCCATGCGCCGCTCGCATGCGCTCGCGGCACCTGGCCTAGCCTTTTTTGCGAGGCCGATTCACGGCTTCGGTTGCAAGCAACCCCAGCCGATCGGACTCTGAACGATGGCCACGTTTACTCTTCCCAAGAACTCCACGATCACGAGCGGCCAGACGCATAAGGCGCCCGACGGCGCGACCAACGTCAAGGCCTTCAAGATCTACCGCTGGGATCCGGATGATGGGGCCAATCCCCGCACCGATACCTTCGAGCTCGATCTCGACAAGTGCGGGCCGATGGTCCTGGACGCGCTCATCAAGATCAAGAACGAGGTGGACAGCACGCTCACCTTCCGGCGTTCCTGCCGCGAGGGCATTTGCGGCTCCTGCTCGATGAACATTGACGGGCTCAATACCCTCGCCTGCCTCAAGCCGATTGATGAGGTGAAGGGCGATGTCCGCATCTCCCCCCTGCCCCACCTGCCGGTGGTGAAGGATCTGGTGCCGGACCTGACGCAGCTTTACGCGCAGTATCGCAGCATCGAGCCCTGGCTGAAGTCCGAGACGCCGCCGCCGCCCGATGAGGAGCGCCGCCAGTCGAAGGAAGAGCGCGCCAAGATGGACGGCATGTGGGAGTGCATCCTGTGCTTCTGCTGCTCCACCTCCTGCCCCAGCTATTGGTGGAATGGAGACCGCTATCTGGGCCCCGCCATCCTGCTCGCTGCCTATCGCTGGATCAGCGACAGCCGCGATGACGCGACGGGCGAGCGGCTGGACAATCTGGAAGATCCCTTCCGGCTGTATCGCTGCCACACCATCATGAACTGCACGCGGACCTGCCCGAAGGGGCTGAACCCGGCCGAGGCGATCGGCAAGATCAAGACGATGATGGTGGCGCGGCAGGGGTAGCTCTCGGGGGCCTTGCCCTCGAACCCCCAGCAGGAAACTCAGTTTCCTGCACCTTCGACAGATATGGGTGCAGGGAACGTGTTCCCTGCTGGGGGGTTCGGGGGGCAAAGCCGCCCGCTGCCTGAAACACAGGCACCCGGCAACTCAACGCGGCCGTCCCCTGTCCAAATCCTATAGACACACCCCTAAACGCTTCGTCATGCTGCGGCACCAACCACAGCATTCCGGGATATTCAGCATGGATCGTCGCAGTTTCCTGGGCGCCACCGCCGCCGTCGCGGCCGCGCCCTCCATCGCGCAGTCGCAGGCCGCGCGCACCCTCAAGATGGTGCCGCACGCCAATTTGACCGTGATGGATCCGGTCTGGACCACCGCCTATATCAGCCGCAACCACGGCTTCATGGTCTGGGACACGCTCTACGGCCTGGACAGCGAGTATCGGCCGCAGCCGCAGATGGTCGAGGGCCATACCGTCGCGAATGACGGCAAGCTCTGGACCTTCACGCTGCGCGACGGGTTGCGCTTCCACAATGGCGAACCCGTCCGCGCCGCGGATTGCGTCGCCTCCCTCGCCCGCTGGGGCCGGCGCGATGCCATGGGCGCCCGCCTCGCCGCGCTGACCGAGGAGATGGTGGCGCTGGACGACAAGCGCTTCACCATCCGCCTGAGCCGCCCCTTCGGCCTGATGCTGGACAGCCTCGCCAAGCCCACCAGCAACGCGCCCTTCATCATGCCCGCCAGCATCGCGGCGACCGACGCCTTCACCCAGATTCGCGCCGACCAGGTGATCGGCAGCGGGCCCTTCAGCTTCAAGCGCGACGAACTCGTCTCCGGCAGCCGCGTGGTCTATGAGCGATTCGCCGGCTACCAGCCGCGCCAGGGCGGCGCGCCATCCGGCACGGCCGGCCCCAAGGTCGTGCATTTCGACCGCGTCGAGTGGCACATCATGCCCGACTTCGCGACGGCGGCCGCCGCCCTCTCCTCCGGCGAGATGGACTGGTGGGAGACGGTGACGCCCGACCTCGCCCCCATGCTCGCGCGCAACCGCAACGTCGCCGTGGTGCAGCCCGATCCGCTCGGCTCCATCGCCGTGATGCGCCCCAACCACCTGCATGCGCCCATGAACAACCCCGCCTTCCGCCGCGCGCTGCTGCGCGCCGTGGACCAGGCGAGCTACATGACCGCCTTCATGGGCACCGACCCCGCCGGCTTCAAATCCGGCGTCGGCGCCTTCACGCCGGGCACGCCGCTGGCCAGCACCGCCGGCCTGGAAGTGTTCGAGCGCAACATGGACGTGGCGCGCCGCATGATCCGCGAGAGCGGCTACGCCAATGAGCGCATCGTGCTGCTGGGTACCACCGACATTGCGAGCCTCGCCGCCTGGTCGCAGGTGGCGGCGGACATGTTCCGGCGCCTCGGCGTCAACATCGACTTCCAGTCCATGGATTGGGGCACCGTCGTGCAGCGCCGGGCGCAGCAGAACCCGATCGAGCAGGGCGGCTGGAGCGCCTTCTGCACGAACTGGGGCGGCCTCGATCACCTGAACCCCGCCGGGCATCTGATGCTGCGCGGGCAAGGCCGGGCGGGCTTCATTGGCTGGCCGGAGAGCGCCCGCCTGGAATCGCTCCGCGACGCCTGGTTCGAGGCGCCCGACCTCGCGGCCCAGCAGCGCATCTGCGCCGACATGCAGCGCCAGATGGTGGAGGACGTGCCCTACATCCCGCTCGGCCAGTTCTTCCAGCCGCTGGCGCATCGGCGGAACCTGACGGGCGTGATGCAGCCCGGCGGCATCCCGGTCTTCTGGAACGTCCGCCGCACCTGACCGCCCCCCTCTGGCCTCGGGGCCATCGGGGTGGCCAAATGCCGGGCTCAGCAGATGGAGCCCGGCCGCATGGCGCAAGACCCCCGCATGGACCCCGAGATGGCGGCGTTCAACGCCTTCATGGCGCAGCAGATGGCGGGCTATCCGCCCATCATTTTGCCGAATCCGCCCCGCAGCGCAGCCTTCGACGAGCCCCGCCGCATCAATGACGGCCCGCAGGTTCCCCTCAGCGAGGGCGGCCCCGTCATGGCGGAGAGCCGTGACATCCTTCTCCCGATTCGCGGCCGCCGGATGCAGCTGCGCTTCCACCGCCCGAGCCTCGATCCGAACCTGCCGGTGGTGATCTACCTGCATGGCGGCGGCTGGGTCTGGGGCAGCATCGACACGCATGACCGGCTGATGCGCAGCTATGCCGCCGCCAGCGGCTGCGCCGTGCTCGGCCCCGATTACGCGCTCAGCCCCGAGGCGATCTTCCCCCAGGCCATCGAGGAATGCGCCGCCGTGCTGCGCCATGTGGCGACCCGCGGGAATGAACTGGGACTCGATGGAAGCCGCATCATCCTGGGTGGCGACAGCGCCGGCGCGAACCTGGCCACCGGCCTCGCCCTGCTGAATGCCGAGCAGCCCGAGCCGGTGAAACTCGCCGGCCTGCTGCTGAACTACGGCGTCTTTGACCACAAGCTGGACACGCCGAGCTACCGGGAATTCGCCGATGGCTATGGGCTGACGCTGGCCAAGATGCGCTTCTACTGGGACGCCTATTGCCCCGACCTGGTCGCCCGCGCCTCACCCTTCGCCTCGCCCATGCGCGGCGACCTCTCCGTGCTGCCGCCCACGCTGCTGCACATCGCGGAGCTGGATGTGCTCTGCGCCGAGAACCTGGCCTTCGCCGAGAAGCTGCGGCAATCCGGCGTGAGCCTGGAGATGCAGAGCTTCCCGGGCACGGTGCATGGGTTTCTCCGCGCCCTGGGCCGGGTGGGGGCGGCGGACCGGGCGGTGGAGGCGGCGGGGGCTTGGCTGCGGGCACGGTTCGGGACGTAGAAAGACGCCTCCGGCGGCTGGGGCCGAGAGGACCCAGCCGCCTGAGGCCCTTTTCTCATCTACCCCGTGATGTCCATCCGCCGCAGCAACGGCCCCCACCGCTCACTTTCCGTGCGCAGGAAGCTCGCGAATTCCTCCGGGCTGCTGCCTATGGCGAAGATGCCCTCGGCCAGCAGCCGCGTGCGGAACTCCTCGGTGCGGATGGCGGCGACGGCGGCCGCGTTGAGCCGTTGCACCATGGCGGCGGGCGAGCGCGCCGGGACCAGCAGCCCAAACCAGGTCTGCGCCACGGTGCCGGGGCGCAAATCCGCCACCAGGGGCACTTCCTCATTGCCGGGCATGCGGCGATCGCCGGTCCAGGCCAGGATGCGGCCGGTGCCCGCGCGGTGATGCTGCAGGCCGGTGCTGCCGCCCACCATCAGCAGGTCCAGCCGCCCGCCCAGGAAATCCGCGACCTGCGCCGCATCGCCGCGATAGGTGATGTCCTGCATGCGAACGCCAAAGGCCTCGTTCACCAGCAGCATGGCGATGTTGTTGAAGCTGGAGGGCCCGTTCGTGCCGTAGGTGATGGCGCCCGGATTGGCCCGGGCGCGGGCCATCAACGCCTCCAGCGTGGCTGGCCCATCGGGCCGGGCGACGATGGCGAAGGGCAGCGTCGAGATCAGCGTGACCGGCGCGAAATCCTCGGCCCGGTAGGGGATGTTGCGGACGATATGCGGGTTGATCGTCAACGTGGAACCGGAGGCGATCAGCACCGTGTGCCCATCCGGCGCCGAGCGGGCCACGAATTCGGCGCCGATCACGGTGGCCGCCCCTGGCCGGTTCTCCACCTGCACCGGCAGGCCGAGCGGGCCTGCCATCCGCTCGGCCAGGATGCGGGCGGTGACGTCGGTCGAGCCGCCCGGCGGGAAGGGCACGGTGATGGTGACAGGCCTCGCCTGCGCCTGGGCCAGCCCAGGCAACAGGACGGGCGCAGCCAGCAGCGCGCGGCGATTCACGACGCGACCTGGCCCGCGCATCGTCACGACGCGACCTAGCCCGCGCATCGTCACGACGCGACCAGAATGGTGCGCCCCGTCACCTTGCCGTCCCGCAGGCGCATCAGCGCGGCATTGGCGTTTTCCTGCTTCTCCAGCGTGATGGGGATGCCGGGGATCTTGCCCTTCTGGGCCAGCGTCACCAGCGCCTTCAGCTCCTTCAGGCTGCCGACATAGCTGCCCTGGATGGTCAGCGCCTTGATGGGCATGAAGGGCAGCGGCACGCGCATCTCGCCGCCAAACAGCCCCACCTGGATCAGCTTGCCGCCCTTGGCCAGCGCGTCGAAGGCGGCCATGGCGGTCTTGGTGCCGTTGACCAGGTCAATGATGCCCAGCACCGGCCCGCCACAGGCCTTGATGATGTGCTGCGCCGTATCGCCGCCGGCCAGCACCGTCTCCGTCGCCCCCTGCTCGCGCGCAGCGGCGAGCTTCGCCTCGTCCAGATCCACCGCGCAGATCCGCTTGTGGCCCATCGCCTTCAGGATCGCGATGGCGTTCAGCCCAAGCCCACCCGCGCCGATGATGACGATGGGGTCGCTCTTGCCGATCGGCGCCAGCTTGCGGATCGCCGAGTAGACCGTGACGCCGGAGCAGGCATAGGTGGCGGCCAGCGCTGGATCGAGGCCATCAATCGGGATCAGGTGCTTCCAATGGGTGGCCAGGACATGCGTGGCGTAGCCGCCATTCTGGTAGACGCCGAGCGCGCGCGGCTTCACGGCGCAGAGATTCTCCTCATCCGCCTTGCAGCGCGCGCAGGCACCGCAGCCGACCCAGGGGAAGACCAGCCGGACCTGCCCCTTCTTCAGCCCCTGCCCCTTCGCGCCCGGCCCCCATTTCACGACGCGGCCGACGATCTCATGCCCCATGGCCAGCGGCAGCTTCAGGCCACGATCGGCCATCTTCAGCTTGCCCCGCGTGCCGAGGTCGTATTCACCCTCCCAGATATGCAGGTCGGAATGGCAGACGCCGGCATGGGTGACTTCCAGCAGCACCTCATCGCCCGTGGGTTCAGGCGTCGGAAGCTCGATCTCCTCGAGCGGCTTGCCCAATTCAGTGACGGCCCAGGCGCGCATAAGCTCTCTCCCTGTTGTCTTGTTGGTGTCATGGGAAACCCTTGCCGCCCGGCGGTCAATCGCTCATTGGATGGCCGGTTGGACATGAAGCCGCCATATTGCCGCCGTCTGCGGGCGGCACATCGCTGGCACCCATGGAGTTTTCCGCGCCGATGACACGGCTGATGGTCGCTTTCTTCTGCTCGGGCTTCGCGGCCCTGCTCTGCCAGATCATCTGGCAGCGCATGCTGGGCGTCTTCGCGGGGTCCGACACGGTCTCGGCCGCGCTGGTGGTAGGCGCCTTCCTGGCGGGGCTGGGGCTTGGCTCCATCATCGGGGCCAAGCTGGCGGACCGGCTATCGCCGCACCGCGCCCTGCTGGGCTTCGCGCTGTGCGAGGCAGGGGTCGCGGTTTGCGCGCTGCTCTCGAAATTCTTCCTCTATGACCTCATCGCCATGGGGCTCTCCGAATCGGTGGAGCAGCCGGCGGCGATCTTCGCCCTGTGTTTCGCGGGCCTGGTCATCCCCACGACGCTGATGGGCGCCTCGCTGCCGCTCCTCGCGCGCGCGGTGGCGACGGACCTGGCCAGCGTGGCCAGCCGCATCGGCACGCTCTACAGCCTGAACACGCTGGGCGCGGGGCTCGGCGCGCTGATCGGCGGCTGGTTCATCGTGGGCAGCCTGGGCTTCGTGGCCGCCCTCATCTTCGCCGCGGGGCTGGACCTGATCGCCGCCGCCCTGGCGCTGACCCTGCTGCCCGGCCTCTCGCGCGATGTGCCCCCGCCGCCGGAGCAACGCGCCACCGCGGCGGCCGAACCCTTCGGCGGCCTGGCCCTCTGGTGCCTGCTGGTGTTTCTCTCGGGCTATGTGATCGTGGCGCTGGAGATCATCTGGGTCCGCATGCTGGGCCAGGTGGGGCAGTACCATGCCTACCTCTTCCCCACCGTGCTCGGCGTATTTCTGCTGGCCGATGGCCTGGGCATGTCGCTCGCCTCCCGCATGGTCCGCAACATGCCCGATCCGCGGCCGGCCTTCTTCCTGACCCAGGGGGCAGGCTTCGTGCTGGGTGTCGCCCTGCTCGGCCTGCTCTGGTGGATGATGGGCGTGGCGCCGCTGAAGGACGTGATGGCGGTGGATTTCGACCGCTTCGGCCCGCGCGAGATCGCCATCTCCACCGCCATCATCGTGGCGGTGGTGGCCCCGCCCTCCTTCATCATCGGCATGACCTTCCCCTTCGTGCAGCGCGCCGTGCAGCAGGACCTGGCGAGTGTGGGTGCCCGCGTCGGCTGGGTGCAGCTGGCGAACATCCTGGGCAATGCGGCGGGCTCCATCGCGACAGGGCTGCTGACCTTCCACTTGTTCGGCACCATGGGGACGCTGCTGCTGCTGGCCATCCTCTCCCTCGCGCTGCTGGGCTTCTGGGTGATGAAGGCCCGCGCCTCGCGCCCCGCCACTCTCGCACTGGCCGGCCTGACGGCGCTCATCGCCATCGCGGTGCCGAGCAACCAAGCCTTCTGGTCCCGCATGCATGGCCTGCCCGCCAACACCGAATCCGCCTGGGGCGAGGACCGCTCCGGCATTGCCTTCTGGCGGGAGCGCGGGGAGGGCGAAGGGCGCGCCCCCGGCCGCTTCTTCATCATGGGCCATGGCCAGGGCTTCGTGCCGTTCCTCGACACGCATATCCTGCTGGGCATGCTGGGGCCGATGATCCACCCGGATCCGCAGCGGGTCCTCACCATCGGCGTGGGCTCGGGCGGCACCCCCTATGGCGCCACGGTGAACCCGGCCACGCGCGAAATCCGCTCCATCGAGCTGATCAAGCCGGTGCTGGACGCGCTGGAGGAAATCGCGCGCGAGCGGCCGCAATCCGGCGTGGCGGCCCTGATCGCCGACCGCCGGGTCAGCCTGGAATATGGCGATGGACGCCGCGCGCTGACCCGCGGCACCGGCCTCTATGACGTGATCGAGGCTGACGCGATCCGCCCGCAATCCTCGCATTCCGGCCTGCTCTACAGTGCGGAATTCCTCGAGCAGGTGCGCGGCCGCCTGGCGCCGGCCGGGCTCTATGTGCAATGGGCGCCCACCTGGCGCGTGGTGGACACCTTCGCCGCCGCCTTCCCGCATGCCGTGCTGCTGCGCCCGGTGAATGTCATGATCGGCAGCGACCGGCCCATCCCGCTCGACCAGCCGGCCCTGCTGGCCGCCCTGCGCCGGCCGGAGATCATCGCCTTCGCCCGGCGCGGCAACCCCGAGGCCACCGACCTGACGAAGCTGGTGAATGGCGAGGTGACGGTCTGGACGCCCGAAACGCCTCGCGTCGCCCCACCCCTGACCGACATGTTCCCGCGCGACGAGTTCTTCCTCAACCATGCCCAGCTCAACAGCTGGGCGCCGCGGCGCTGACCGCGCTGCGTCACGCCATGTGGGGCAAGTGCGGCAGCAGCTTGTCCAGCCGGATCGGGTAGTCGCGAACCCGCGCGCCGGTCGCGTTGTGGATGGCATTGGCGATGGCGGCGCCCACGCCGCAGAGGCCCAGTTCGCCCACGCCCTTGGCCTTCATGGGCGAGGAAATCGGGTCCACCTCGTCCAGGAACACCACCTCCTGGCGGGGGATATCGGCATGGACCGGCACCTCATACCCCGCGAGGTCATGGTTTACGAAGAAGCCATGGCGGTGATCCACCGAAAGCTCCTCCATCAGGGCGGCGCCCAGCCCCATGGTCATGGCGCCGATCACCTGGCTGCGCGCCGTCTTGGGGTTGAGGATGCGCCCGGCGGCGCAGACGGCCAGCATGCGGCGCACCCGCGTCTCGCCGGTGGCCACATCCACCGCCACCTCCACGAAATGCCCGGCAAAGGTGGATTGCTGATAGCGCTTGGCGAGATCGCCGTACTCGATCTTGTCCTCCGCCATCAGGCCCTCCGGCCCCGCGGCATCGCGCAGCAGCGCGGCGCGCTGGCCGGCGCGCACCTCGCCCTCCACGAATTCCGCCTCGCCCGAATTGAAGCCCAGGCGCTGCGCCACAGCCTCGCGCAGCTTCACGCAGGCGGCATAGACGCCGGCCGTGGCGCTGTTGCCGCCCCATTGCCCACCCGAGCCCGCCGAGACGGGGAAGCTGGAATCGCCCAGGCGCACCTCCACCTGGTCCATCGGCACGCCCAGCATTTCGGCCACGGTCTGCGCGATGATGGTGTAGCTGCCGGTGCCGATATCGGTCATGTCGGTCTCGACCGTGACGCGGCCGCGCTCATCCAGCCGGACACGCGCGGCGGAGGGCATGACCAGGTTGTTGCGGAAGCCCACTGCCATGCCCATCCCCACCAGCCAGCGCCCCTCGCGCCGCTGGGCAGGCGTGGCGCTGCGGCGGCTCCAGCCGAAGCGCTCGGCGCCCAGCCGCAGGCATTGCACGAGTTGCCGCTGCGAGAAGGGGCGCTCGGGATCCTCGGGGTCCACCTGTGTGTCGTTCACGATGCGGAATTCGACGGGGTCCATCCCCAGGCGCTCGGCCATCTCATCCATCGCCACTTCAAGGGCCATCATGCCCGGCGCCTCGCCCGGGGCGCGCATGGAATTGCCCTCGGGCAGGTCGAGCTCGGCGAGGCGCAGGGAGACGAGCCGGTTGGCGCCGGCATAGAGCAGCCTGGTCTGCGCGACGGCGGTTTCCGGCTGCCCCTCCGGCAGGTCGCCCGAGAGGCTCTCATGCGCGATGGCGGTGAGGCGGCCATCAGCACTGGCGCCCAGGCGGATGCGCTGGATGGTGGCGGGGCGATGGGTGGTGTTGTTGGCGACCAGCGGGCGCGGCAGCGCGAGCTTGACCGGGCGTCCCGCCTGCAGCGCAGCCAGCGCGGCCAGCACCGCATCGGCCCGCAGGAAGAGCTTCCCGCCGAAGCCGCCGCCGATATAGGGCGATTCCACCCGCACATTCTCCGGCGCGAGGCCCAGCGCCGTGGCGATGTCCTCCCTCTGCCACGCCACCATCTGGGTGGAGGTCCAGAGGGTGAGCTTCCCGCCCTCCCAGGCCGCGATGGAGGCGTGCGGCTCCATCATCGCATGGCTTTCATCCGGCGTGGTGTAGGTGGCGTCCAGCGTGACGGGAGCGGCGGCGAAGGCGGCCTCGAAATCACCCAGCCGCTCCTCCTGCGGGGCGCCGCTGCCCTCGCTGTCGGCGGCGGCGAGTTCCGCCTTGGGGCCCTCGGCCGCGAGGTCGAAGCGGCCCTCCTCGCGTGCATATTCCACGCGGATCATCTCGGCCGCGTCCCGCGCCTGCTCGAAGCGCTCGGCCACCACCACGGCGATGGCCTGGTGGTAGTGCTGGATCTCCGCGCCCCCGAACAGGAAGGCCGTGTTCTTCTTGCCCTTCGGCAGGCGCAGCATGTCGAGCGTGGTGATCACTTCCAGCACGCCCGGCGCGGCGCGCGCAGCCGCCGCATCCATCGCGACCACCCGCCCCTTGCCGATGCCGGCGCCAAGAACATGGCCATAGGCCTGGTTGGGGGCGACATCGTGCCGCTCATAGGCATAGGGCGCGAAGCCGGTGGTCTTCAGCTTGCCGTCAATGCGGTCCAGCGGCTGGCCGATGAAGGCCAGGCGATCAATCGGATTGGCCGCGGCGGGGGTGTCGAATTTCATGGTGTCAGCCTTTCGCCTCGGCGAGGACGGAGGCGAGCGTGCGCTCCGCCAGCCTGACCTTGAACGCATTGTCGGCGCTCGGCCGCGCCCCCTCCAGGATGGCTGCCATGGCCGGGACCGCGCCGTGGGGCAGCAACGCCTCCGCCGCCTCCACCCGCCAGGGCCGGTGCGCCACGCCACCCAATGCCACGCGGCCGCTGCCACCCCGCTGGATGACCGCCGCCACCGAGACCAGGGCAAAGGCGTAGGAGGCGCGGTCGCGCACCTTGCGGTAGATCTGCACGCCGCCGATGGGCGGCGGCAGGATCACGGCGGTGATGATTTCGCCGGGTTCGAGCGCGGTCTCGATATGCGGGGTGTCGCCCGGCAAGCGGTGGAATTCCGCCATGGGGATGCGCCGCGTGGTGCCCTCCGGACGCAGCGTCTCCACCACGGCATCGAGGACGCGCATGGCCACCGCCATGTCGGAGGGGTGGGTGGCGATGCAGGCCTCGCTCCCGCCGATCACCGCCAATTGCCGCGTGACGCCGCCGATCGCAGCACAACCGCTGCCCGGCGCGCGTTTGTTGCAGGGCTGCGCAGTGTCGTAGAAATAGGGGCAGCGGGTGCGTTGCAGCAGGTTGCCGGCCGTCGTCGCCTTGTTGCGCAACTGCGCCGTGGCGCCCGCCAGCAGCGCGCGGGAGAGCACGGCATAATCCCGCCGGATGCGCCCATCGGCGGCGAGATCGGCATTCGTCACCAGGGCGCCGATCCGCAACCCACCCTCGGGCGTCGGCTCGATGCGGTCGAGCTCCAGGGTGTTCACGTCGATCAGCCGCGCCGGCGCCTCGATCTGCAGCTTCATGAGGTCGAGCAGGTTGGTCCCGCCGGCGATGAACTTCACGCGCGGGTTCGCGGCAGCGGCAGCGGCGGCTTCGGGGGTCGCCGCCCGCTCATAGGTGAAGGGCTTCATGCAGCACTCCCCGCGACTTCGCTGATCGCGTCCAGGATGTTGGAATAGGCGCCGCAGCGGCAGATATTGCCGCTCATCCGTTCGCGGATTTCCTCGGGCGTGACCTGGGGCGGGGCCAGCAGATCGGCCGTCACATGGCTCGGCATGCCGGCGGCGATTTCCTCCAGTGCCGCGACGGAGGCGCAGATCTGGCCGGGCGTGCAGTAGCCGCATTGGTAGCCATCATGCTTGATGAAGGCGGCCTGCATGGGATGCAGCGCATCGGGCTGGCCCAGCCCTTCGATGGTGGTTACCGCATCGCCGTCATGCATCACGGCGAGCGTCAGGCAGGCATAGATCCGGCGCCCATTCAACAGCACCGTGCAGGCCCCGCATTGCCCGTGGTCACAGCCCTTCTTGCTGCCGGTCAGGCGCAGATGCTCGCGCAGGGCATCAAGCAGCGTCGTGCGGGGGTCCAGCTCAAGCCGGGCGTCGCTGTCGTTCACCCGGAGCGAGACCTTGACCAGGTCGGCCTCGCGCAGGGCGGGGGCGGGAGGGGCCTGGGCCATCGCCTCAAGCCCGGTCGCCGTGGCCGCCGCGGCGGCGGCGAGGACGCGCCGGGTCAAGGCAAAATCCGCGGAGCCTGTCATGATCCATGATCCTCATTCCCTGCGCAGGATGGCGCCCTGGGTGCCCCACCTTGCCGAAGGACCACCTCCGCCAGCGAATGCTTGGGAAGGGTTTCGGTTGCAGGCCTGGGCGCTTCGCTTGCCTCCGCGGCGGCTTTCGGTGCAAGGCGGAGGGCATGGCCCTTTCGCTTCCCCTTCTCGCCTGCCTCCTGCTCTGGCCCGGCCTGGCTGCCGCGGAGACGGCGAACAGCCTCCAGCACGCCGTGCCGGCCCGGAAGATCTTCGCCCTGCTCTTCCTGATGATCGGGCCGATGAAGATCCTGGCGCCCTTCGCGCAGATGACGCGGGGCGCCGATCCGCGCTTCCGCCGGCAGCTTGCCACCCGCGCCATACTCTTCTCGGGCGCGGCGCTGCTCCTCGCCGGACTGCTCGGCCAGCGCATGCTGCAGAACTTCAACATCCCGCTCCAGGTTCTGGCGCTGACCGGGGGCCTCGTGCTCTTCCTCGTGGCACTCCAGACCGTGCTGGAGCAGTTCAAACGCCCCGATGCCGCGCGCGGCGAGGCGCCCAAGCCGGACCTCGCCATGGCGATCAACCCGCTGGCCTTTCCCACCATCGTGACACCCTATGGCATCGCGGCGATGATCATCTTCGTGACGCTGGTGGAGGGCGACCCGGCGGCGCAACTCACCATCGCGGGGCTCGTGGCGCTCATCCTGGCCCTGAACTGGCTGGCCATGCTCTATGCCCATGTGATCCTGAAATACGCCGGCACCGCGCTGCAGGTCTTCGCTGTGGTGCTGGGGGTCACGCAGGTGGCGCTGGGCCTGATGATCATCCTGCAAAGCCTGAGCAATCTCGGTGTCTTCGCGCTGCGCGTGTAAGCGGCTTGTCGCCTTGGGACGCCGCGCCTAGCCTCCCCAAAAGCCAACTGGGGGAACGGCCGCATGAAGGTCACCGATGTCATTTGCCACGTGGTGCAGTCCAAGGTGGAGAAGCCCTTCACCTCGGCGCGCGGCTGGCTCTACACCACCCGCGCCTCCTGCCTCGTCGAGATCCGCACCGATGAGGGTGTCACCGGCTGGGGCGAGTGCTACGGCCCGGCCATGGTCAACAAGACCATCATCGAGACGCAGTATCGCAGCCGCGTCATCGGCCGCGATCCCTTCGACGTGGAGGTGATCTGGGAGGATCTCTACAACCGGATCAAGGATTACGGCCTGACCGGCATGACCATCTGCGCGCTCTCGGGCATCGACATCGCGCTGTGGGACGTGATGGGCCGCGCGGTGAACAAGCCGATCCACAAGCTGATCGGCGGCGCGCACCGCACCGAACTCGTGGCCTATGCGACGGGCCTCTACTTTATCGACATGAACCGTCTGGTCGAGGAGGCGGTGGAGGAGGCGCTGCACTACAAGGAGCAGGGCTTCCGCGCGGTGAAGATGAAGATCGGCCTGGGCGACCCCAAGCTCGACATCCGCCGCATCGCCGCGGTGCGCGAGGCGCTGGGCGAAGGCGTGCAACTCGCGGTCGACGCCAATCACTGCTTCACCGTGCCCCAGGCCATCAAGCTCGGCCGCGAGATGGAAAAGCTCGACCTGCTCTGGTTCGAGGAGCCGATCAGCCCCGAGGATCATGAGGGCTATGTCGAGGTCTCCCGCGCGCTCGATCTCGCTGTCGCCGGTGGCGAGAACGATTTCACCCGCTGGGGCTTCCGCGACGTGATCGCGAAGAAGGCGATGGACATCGTCCAGCCCGATGCCTGCGCTGCCGGCGGCATCAGCGAATGCCGGAAGATCGCGGCACTCGCCAGCGCGCATGGCGTGGAATGCGTGCCGCATGCCTGGGGCTCGGCCATCGGGCTCGCCGCCACCGTGCAGTTCCTGGCCGCCCTGCCCGACACGCCGCCCGCCTTCCGCCCCATGCCGCCCATGCTGGAATTCGAGCAGACGCCCAACCCGCTGCGTGACTACCTGGCGAAGGAGCCCATCGTGCAGGTGAACGGCATCGTCCGAGTCCCTGACGGGCCGGGCCTGGGGATCGAGGTGGATCTCGCCGTGCTGGAAAAATACCGCGTGGCCTGACAAGCTGATCATCAGGCCATCCCGGAGCAACCGGGAGGCCAATCCGAGCCTGATCGCCTTTGGCGGCACCGCCAAAGGCGTGAATCAGTCTCGCAGAAAGGGAGGAATGACGATGCGGCGAATCCTGCTGCTCTTGCTGGCACTGACTGCACCCGCTGCGGCGCAGGACTACCCGACGCGGGATATCCGCTTCCTCAACGCCTTCGCGCCCGGCGGCACCTCGGACCTGTTGGGCCGCGTGCTGGCCGAGCAGCTGTCCCAGCAGATGGGCCGGCGCGTCGTGGTGGATAATCGCACGGGGGCGAGCGGCGCCATCGCGGCCGGCGAACTCGCCCGCGCCGCACCGGATGGCTACACGCTGCTCCTCGTCTCGATGAGCATGATGGCCGTGCTGCCGCAGATGCAGCGCCTGCCCTACGACACCGACCGCGACATCACGCCCATCGTGAACGTGGCCAATGTCTACAACATTCTGGTGGCGTCACCGGCCTCGGGCATCCAGACCTGGCAGGATGTGCGGCGCATGGCGCAGGAGCGCCCCGGCGGGCTGCGTTGCGCGACGGTCGGCCCCGGCTCCAGCCAGCAATTGTCCTGCGCGCTCTTCATGTCGCTCACCAATACGCGGCTGGAGCAGGTGGGCTATCGCGGCGGCGCGCCCGCCATCCTCGACATCGTGGCAGGGCGGGTCGAGGTGATGTGGGGCAACATGCCGGAATACCTGGCCCAGATCCGCGGCGGGGGCCTGCGCGCCATCGCCTATGGCGCGGCCAGCGCCTCGCCTTTGCTGCCGAACCTGCCGGTGATGTCGCAGGATGGGCTGCCCAACTTCGTCATCCCCAACTGGTTCGGCGTGGCCGGGCCGGGCGGCATGGCCCCTGCCCTGGTGCAGCGCCTGAACACCGAGATCAACCGCGCCATGCAGGCGCCCGAGGTGGCCCGCCGCTTCGAGGAGAATGCGATGCTGCGGGTCGGCGGCTCACCGGCCGACATGATCCGCCAGATCGCCCAGGATCGCGAGCGCTGGGGGGCCGTGATCCGCGATCACGACATCAAGCCGGAGTAGGGGCCTGGGGGGCCGGGAGGCTCTCCTCCCGGACCGCCAGCACCTTGTCCACGCGCCGTCCGTCCATGTCGAGGATCTCGAAGCGCCAGCCGGCATGGGCGATGCGGTCGCCCTCGCGCGGGATGCGCTGCAACAGGGCCAGCATGAGGCCGGCCACCGTGTGATAGGCGCCGGATTGCGGTGGCAATTCGAAGGAATCCAGCCGCTCGCGCAGCTCATCCAGCGCCATCATCCCATCGAGCAGCAGCGAACCGTCATAGCGCTGCACGGCCGAGGGCTTGCCCGATTCCGGCGCGGGGCCGAGCTCACCCACGATCGCCTCCAGCAGGTCGGAGGCGGTCACGATGCCCTCGAAGCTGCCATATTCGTCCAGCACCAAAGCCAGGCCCAGCGCATCCGTGCGCAGGCGTTCCAGCGCGTCCAGGGCGGAAAGGCTGTCCGGCATCACCAAGGGCTGGCGGAGCGCGGCGCCGATATCCAGCGGCGCGCCCTCCAGCATCTGGTCCAGCAGGTCCTTGGCGGCGACGACGCCCAGCACATTGTCCACCCTGCCATCGGCCACGACGAAGCGCGTCAGCGGCTCAGCCCGCAGGGCGGCGGCGATATCGGCGGGCGAGGCGTTGCGGTCCAGCCAGCCGACCTCGGGGCGCGGCGTCATCAGCGCCCGCACCGGGCGGTCCGCCAGGCGGAGCACGCGCTCGATCATCTGGCGCTCATTGTGCTCCAGGGCGCCGGCCTGGGCGCCCTCGGCCACCACGGCCTTCACCTCCTCTTCCGTCACGCTCTGGTCGGTCGGCTGATAGGCGCCGAAGAGGCGGAGGATGAGGGCCGAGGATTGGGAAAGGAACCAGATGAAGGGCGCCGTGATGCGGGCCAGCGCCGTCAGCGGCAACGCAAGCGCGGAAGCCACCTTCTCCGGGTTGCGCAGGGCCAATTGCTTCGGCACCAGCTCGCCCAGGATGAGATTGCAATAGGTGATGGTCATGACGACGAAGAAGAAGGCCAGCTCATGGCCCAGATTGACCATGAAGGGGTAGGTCTCCAGCCAGTCCCCGAAGGGCCCGGCAATGGCGGCACCGCCAAAGACGCCGGCCAGGATGCCGACCAGCGTGATACCCACCTGCACGGTCGGCAGGAAGCGCTGCGGGTCCTCCTGCAGGGCGATGGCTGCTGCGGCGCCCAGGCTGCCCTGGCGCTCCATGGCCAGCAGCCGCCCCTTGCGCGAAGAGACGACCGCCAGCTCGCTCATGGCAAAGATGCCGTTGAGCAGTGTGAGGAGAAGGACGAAGATGATTTCCAGGCTGACACCCATGGAGGATCATCTAGCAGGCAGCGGCCAAACTCCCAAGAACGGTAGCGGGGTGGTCAGCCCCAGTTCCAGCTGTGCACGTTCCACGTGATATCCGTCACGTACTGGTTGGGCTGCGGCCCCTGCAATTGCCGCCGCTTCAAATGCCCTTGCACCGAGCCACCCTGGGCCGCGAAGGGCACCTCCTCATGGATGATTTCCTGGATGCGGCCATAGGTCACCTTGCGGTCCGCCTGGTTCATCTGCGTGACGCCCAGTTCCAGCAGGCGGTCCACCTCGGCATTTTCATATTGCACGAAGTTGGAACCCTGGCGGTGCTTGACCGGGATGAAGCGCGAATGCAGGCGGGCGGTGTAGTCAGGGTCGAGCCCAAGCGTCGGGTCCCAGGCGACCAGCAGCGTGTCGAAGCGCGACTGGGTGGTGAATTCGCCCCAGACGACCGAGGCCGGCATGTTGCGGATTTCCATCGCCACACCGATGCGCCGCCAATTCTGCTGGAACAGCGCCTGGGTGCCCTGGCGCGCCACATTGCCAGCGGTGGTGGACATGGTGAAGGAGAGCTTGATGCCGTCCTTCTCGCGAATGCCATCGGCGCCGACACGCCAGCCGGCGGCATCCAGCAGCGCAGCCGCGCCCACCGGATCGGCCGTATAGTCGCGCAGGTCGTTGTTGTAGGCCCAATGCGTCGGCTGGAGGTAGGAGAGGGTGCGCGGCCAGGTGCCAAGATAGATGTCATCCAGGCTCTTTTGCATCTCGACCGCCATGGTCAGCGCCTTGCGCACGCGCGGGTCGGAGAAGCGGGGATTGCCGCAGTTGAAATAGATGAACTGCACGTTCGGCGTGGGATAGACGAGGAAATCGCGGTCCGGGAAGGCACGCGCCTCGCCCCAGCGGTCATTGGGCACGCCGGCCAGCGCCATGTAGTCGATCTCGCCGGTGCGGGCCTGGCCATAGGCCACCATCTGGTCCGGGATGAAGCGATGGATGAATTGCCGGATGCGCGGCGCGCCGCGGTGGTAATTCGGGTTGCGCTCATAGACCATATGGCTGCCGGCCACCCGGGTGCGCAGGATATAGGGCCCGGTGCCGATCGGGTTGCTGTTGAAGGCGGAGGTCTGGATGCTCGCCTGCCCTTCCAGGATGTGGCGCGGCACGATGTGCATGTTCTGCCAGGCCCACATAAAGGGGGCGAAGGGCCGCTCCAGCCGCATCTCGATCGTGTGGGCGTCGAGCACGCGGAAATCGCTGATCAGGTTGAAGCCGCCGCGATTCCGCACGGCGACGGAGGGGTTCATGATGGTGCGGAAGGTGAATTCCACATCACGCGCGGTGAAGGGCTGGCCGTCGGTCCAGCGCACATCACGGCGGAGATTGACCTTCCAGGTCAGTCCATCGGCCGAAACCCCGCCATTGGCCGGCGTCGGCACCTCGACCGCCAGATTGGGGATGAAGTTGCCGCTGGCATCCACATCCCAGAGCGCGTCGAACATGCAGGCTTCCGGCACGTTCTCGGTGCCGGCATTCACGAAGAGCAGCGGGTTGAACTGCACCGGCTCCTGCGTCATGCCGAGGATGATGCGCTCGCGGTTCAGGCTTTGCGCATGGACGGTGGGGGCCGCCAAGGGGGCCGAGATGATGGCGGCACCGGCGCCCAAGGCGCCACGACGGGTCAGTTCCATGCTTGCTCTCCGGACTTTGGTTGGGGGGATCATGGGTCCATGCGCAGCCGCGGATCAAGCGCATCCCGCAGCCCGTCGCCCAGGAAGTTGAAGCCCATGACGGTGAGCGTGATCATCAGCCCCGGCAGGATGGCGAGCCAGGGGACGGTATCGAGATAGCCCTGCGCATTGGTGAGCATGTTCCCCCAGCTCGCCAGCGGCGGCTGCACCCCATAGCCGAGATAGGAGATGTAGCTCTCCATCAGCACCGCACTCGCGACCTTCAAGGTCGCGGCGACGAGGATGGGCGCGGCAGCATTGGGCAGCAATTCGCGGAACATGATGCGGGAGCGCGAGGCACCGAGCGCGCGGGCGGCGGCGACGAAATCCTGCTCCTTCAATTGCAGGATTTCGGCCCGGACGATGCGCGACACCTCCATCCAGGAGGTGAGCCCGATGACGAGCGAGATGGAGAGCAGCGTGGGCGGCACGAAGGCCGCCACCACCAGCAGCAGGAACACCTGCGGAAAGCACAGCATGGTGTCCACGAAGCGCATCAGTAGCGTGTCCACGATGCCGCCGAGATAGCCAGCCGCGATGCCGACCAACGCGCCGGTCAGCACGGTGGTGATCATCGCCACCAGCCCCACGGTGAGCGAGACGCGCCCGCCATGGAGCAGCCGCGAAAGCGTGTCCCGCCCCAGCTCGTCACTGCCCAGCGGCAGATCGGCATTCACGAAGGGGGCGAGGAAGCGCAGCTGGGTTTCGATCAGCGTCGGGTCGCGCGGGGCGAGGAGCGGCGCCAGGATGGCCGCCAGCAGCAGGGCGGTGACGGTGACGAGGCCCGCGACGGCCAGGCGATGCGTGCGGAAACGCTGCCAGACGCGGCCCTTCATGACAGCCGCACGCGCGGATCCATCGCCGCGATGGCGATGTCGGCCAGCAGGTTGCCGATGATGACGAAGAGGGCGGTGAACATCATCAGCCCCATCAGGATCGGGTATTCCTTCATGTTCAGGCTGTCCACGAAAAGCCGCCCCATGCCGGGCCAGCCGAAGATGGTTTCCGTCACCAGCGCGCCGCTGAAGAGGAAGGGGAGTTCCACGCCCAGCAGCGCGATCAGCGGCTTGGCCGCATTGGGGAAGGCATGGCGGAACAGCCGCGCCGATTGCGGCTCGCCCTTGGCGCGGGCGGTGCGCATGAAGTCCTGGTTCATCACCTCCAGGAAGGCGCTGCGGGTGTAGCGGCTCCAGGTCGCGGTGATCACCAGGGCCAGCACCAGGGTGGGCAAGACGAGGTGCCGCAGCAGGGAGAAGATGTTCCCCTCCTCGCCGAACTCATACATCCCGCCCGAGGGCAGCCAGCGCAGATTGATGGCGAAGATGAAGATCGCCATCAGCCCGAACCAGAAGGTCGGGAAGGACAGCGCCACCAGCGCGCCGGATGTGGCCAGCGTGTCGAAGATGGAATAGCGCTTCACCGCGCCCAGGATGCCGACGCCAAGGCCCAGGATGATGGCGACGGAGAGCGCGCTGCCCATCAGGATCAGCGTCGCCGGGAAGCGCTCCAGGATGATGTCCAGCACCGGGCGGCCGCCAAAGAACGAAAAACCCCAATGGCCGGTGAGCATGCCCGTCGCCCATTTCCAGTATTGGATATGCAGCGGCTGATCGAGGCCGAGGATGATCTTGATGCGCTCCACATCCTGCGCCTGGATGGTGGGGTTCAGCGTATAGACGGCAAGCGGCCCGCCAGGCGCCAGGTGCATCAGCGCGAAGGCGATGAGCGAGACGCCGATGACGAGTGGCACGGCCTGGAGGAGGCGGCGGAGGATGAAGCCGATCATGGGTCCACCAGATGGCAGGCGACGCTGTGCGTGGCCGAGACGCCGCGCGGCATGGGCATGACCTGCGCGCAAATGGCCATGGCGTGCGGGCAGCGTGGATGGAAGCCGCAGCCGCTGGGCGGCTTGGCCGGATTGGGCACGTCGCCGGTCAGGACCTGGCGCTGGCGGCGGCCGCCCGGCCCTGCCTGAGGAACCACGGGCTCCGGCACGGCGGAAAGCAGCGCCTGCGTATAGGGGTGGCGCGCGTCGAAGAAGAGCTCCTCGCGCGAGGCCGTCTCCACCACGCGCCCCAGATACATCACCGCCACCCGGTCCGCGATGTGCGAGACCACGGCCAGGTTGTGCGAGATGAACAGGAAGGAAAGCCCCAGCTCCGCCCGCAGCCGCGCCAGCAGGTTGATGATCTGCGCCTGGATGGAGACATCCAGCGCACTCACCGGCTCATCGCCGATGATCAGCTCCGGGCTCAAGGCCAGCGCGCGGGCGATGCCGATGCGCTGGCGCTGGCCGCCGCTGAACTCATGCGGGTAACGCCGCGCGGCCTCGGGCGGCAGGCCGACCGTCTTCAGCAGCGCGGCCACGCGGTCCGCGTGATCCGACTTGTCGCCGATGCCGTGGATCTCGAAGGGCGCAGTGAGGATGGAGCCCACGGAAAGTCGCGGATTGAGGCTGGCATGCGGGTCCTGGAAGATGATCTGCATGCGCCGCCGGAAGGGTGCCAGGCGCTTCGCATCATGCCGGGCGATATCCTCGCCACCCAGCCGGATCGCACCTTCGGTCGCATCCACCAGGCGCATGATGGCCTTGCCCGTGGTGGTCTTGCCGCAGCCGCTTTCGCCCACCACGGCCAGCGTCTCGCCGCGCGCCACGGTCAGGTCCACGCCATCCACCGCGCGCACCGTGCCGATCTGCCGGCGCAGCAGCGCCGAGCGGATGGGGAAATGGACGCGCAGCCCCTCGACGCTCAGCAGAATCTCAGCCATCGGCATGGCGCCAGCAGGCGACGAGATGGCCGGGCCCGGCCGGGTCGAGCGCCGGCGGATGCTCCCAGCAATGGGGCACGGCGCGCGGGCAGCGGGCGGCGAAGGCGCAGCCGGCGGGGCGCTCCGCCGCATTGGGCACCATGCCGGGGATTTCGTGCAGGCTCTGCGCCCGCTGGCGCTCGATGCGCGGAATGCTGGCCAGCAGCCCCTGGGTGTAGGGATGGCGCGGGTTGGCGAAGATCACGGCGACAGGCCCCGTCTCGATGATCCGGCCGGCATACATCACGGCCACGCGATGCGCCGTCTCCGCCACCACGGCCAGGTCATGGGTGATGAGCAGCATGGCCGTGCCGAAATCGCGCTGCAGCCCGGCCAGCAATTCCAGAAGCTGCGCCTGCACCGTGACATCCAGGGCCGTGCTGGGCTCATCGGCGATGAGCAGCGCCGGCCGGCAGGCAAGTGCGATGGCGATCATCGCGCGCTGCCGCATGCCGCCCGAGAGCTGGTGCGGATAGCCACCCGCCACGCGCGCGGGCTCGGGGATGCCGACCAGTGCCAGCATCTCCTCCGCGCGGCGCAAGGCGGCCGCACGGCCGAGCTTCATGTGGCGCCGCAACGGCTCGGCGATCTGCTGGCCCACGGACATCACCGGGTTCAGCGAGGTCATCGGCTCCTGGAAGACCATGGAGAGCGCGCGGCCGCGCAGCCCCGACATCTCGCGCTCCGAGAGGCGCATGAGCTCCTGGCCTTCCAGGCGAACCTCGCCGGTCGGCAAATCCGACAGCGGCGGTTCCAGCAGGCGCATCAGGGCGAGCGCCGTCATGGTCTTGCCGCTGCCGCTCTCCCCCACCAGGCCGAGTGTCTCGCCGCGCGCGAGGTCGAAGGAGACACCATCGACGGCGCGCAGCACATGCGGCGGCACCGGGATATGCACCGAAAGCCCGCGGACTTCGAGGAGGTTGCTCACGCGCAGATGCTGCCAGAAGGCCGCTTCCGCGTGCAAGTTTTCACGCGGAAGCCGTTGCGTGGCCGAGCCATTCCGCGATGTGCCGCGCGAAGCTGCTGAAGACGATGATGCGGAATTGCGGCTGGTCGCTGGTCTGCTGGATCAACGCATTCACATGCGCGAGCAGGGCGCCGGCGGCGCGCCCCGGGCCGAAGGCGCGCGGGTGGAAATCCAGCCGGCAGCCTTGGGCCAGGACCTCCCGCGCGCGCGGGCCGCTGAGGGTGAAGGCGCTGCGCCCATCGGATTGCTCCACCAGCGCGGCGAAGGGGGCCAGCGCGCCCAATGCCGGCATGGTGCCGCGCGGGGCGGCGAGCAGATAGGTGTTGGGTTGCAGCCAGATCAGGTCCAGCCCATTGCCGCTCCGCGCCTCGCCCGGTTCGGGTGGGCTGAGGCCCAGGGATTGCAGCGCGCCCGCGAATTCCAGGGCCGCGCCGCGCCGCACGCCGATCTGCACGAGGTCCAGCGCTTCAGCCACGAACACGGGCATTCTCCGGATCATGCATGTGCGGGCTCACGATCATCGCCTCGATGCTCTCGCCATGCAGGGGGGATTCGACGCGGATGCTCTCGCCGATGCGCTCATGCCCCTGGCGCAGCATGGCGAGCGCGATCCAACCGCCGAAGACGACGGAGCGCGTGGCGCTGGTCACCCAGCCCTGGCTGGTCCCGTTGACGGTGAGATGCGCCCCCGCCCGCAGTTGCGCCTCGCTGCGCAGCCCGA
Organism: Roseococcus sp.; assembly: GCF_019747315.1. Lineage (GTDB taxonomy): Bacteria > Pseudomonadota > Alphaproteobacteria > Acetobacterales > Acetobacteraceae > Roseococcus. Next base: position 41,022 of record NZ_JAIEQY010000046.1, read on the forward strand.
CGAGGGCGGGCCGGTCAGGGTCCACCATGCCCGGGCGCTGCGCGAGGACGCGGCCGATGAAGTCCCCGCGCTTCTTGAACATGCGCTCCAGGCCGAGATCCTGCGCGGTGGTCTGGCCGTTCAGCTCCGGCCCGGCGACATGGCCTTTCTCGATGCGCAGAATGCCCAGCGCCTCCATGCCGTAGGGCATGGCGCCGGCGGCCACCAGCGCCTCCCACACCGGCAGCGCGCGGCTGGCCGGCAGCGCGATTTCATAGGCCTGCTCGCCCGAGAAGCTGATGCGGAAGAGCCGCCCGGGAATGCCCATCACCTGGCATTCCCCCACCGCCATGAAGGGGAAGGCGGCATCCGAGATGTCGAGGCCCGTGATGAAGGGCGCGATCAGCGCGCGGGCGCGGGGGCCCGCGATGGACATGGCGGCCCATTGATCCGTCACGCTGGCGAGCGAGACATCCAGCTCCGGCCAGCATGTGGCCAGGTGGAATTCCATGTGCTGCATCACCGGGCCCGCCTGGGCGGTGGTGGTGGTGACGAAGAAGTGATCCGGCCCGAAGCGGGAGGTGGTGCCGTCATCCATGACGTTCCCATCCTCGCGCAGCATCAGCCCATAGCGCGCGCGGCCCACCGGCAGGCTGGAGAAGGTGTTGGTGTAGAGCCGATCGAGCAGCATCGCCGCGCCCGGCCCCTGCACATCAATCTTGCCCAGCGTCGAGACATCGCAAATGCCCACATCCTCGCGCACCGCGCGCGCCTCGCGCAGCACGCTGGCCCAAGGGTCGGCGTCGCTCGCGCGGGGGTAATAGGCGGGGCGCTTCCACAGCCCGGCATCCAGCCAGACGGCGCCGTTGGCCGCGTGCCAGTCATGCATCGCCGTGCGGCGCGTGGGGTGCATCTGCTGGCCCACCGCATGGCCCGCCATGGCGCCCCAGGTGAGCGGCGTCGCATAGGGGCGGAAGCGCGGCAGGCCGACTTCGGCGAGGGGTTCGCCGCGCGCCTCGGCCAGCACGGCGGCGCCGACGATGGCGCCGGACTTCCCTTGGTCCGTGCCCATGGCGTGGGTGGTGTAGCGCTTGGCGTGCTCGATATGCCGGAAGCCTTCCTGGTGCGCGCGGCGGATGTCATCGGCCGTCACGTCATCCTGGATGTCCACGAAGGATTTTCCGCGCGCCTTCACCTCGTAGAGCGGCATGACGCGGTGATCGGCGTCGGGCGCCTCCAGCAGATCAAAGCCCGCGCCTGGCTTGAAGCCAGCGGCGGTGACGGCGGCCTGGCCCGCGGCAAGGCCATCCTGCGCGGCGGCGGCGAGGCCGAACAACCCGCGGCAGGCGCCGGCGCTGCGCTCGCGCTGATGCGGCGCGCCGGGGATGAAGGCGGCATGCGCTTCATCCCACTGGAGCGGCGCGCCGGAATGGCTCGCCAGATGCACCATGGGGTTCCAGCCGCCGGAGATCATCAGCAGGTCGGCGGCGACATCGGTGGTCACGCCCCCCTGGCGGAAGGTCACGCCCTTCAGCGCCTTGGTGCCTTCGGTGGCGATGACCTCGGCGCCGGCATGCACGGAGAAACCGGCCTCACGCGCGCGCTGCAAGCCAGCGCTGTCGGCGCGCGGGTCCACGATCGCGGCGATGGTGGAACCGGCCTCGGCCATGGCGAAGGCGGCGTCATAGGCGGCATCATGCGTGGCGAAGAGCACGGGGTTGTCACCCGCGCGCACGGCCCAGCGGCGGGCATAGGCGGCGGCACTGGCGGCGAGCATCACGCCGGGGCGGTCATTGTCGGGGAAGGCGATCAGGCGCTCATAGGCACCGGTGGCCAGCACCACTTCCCTGGCGCGGATGGTCCAGCGGCGCTGGCGCGGCGTATGCGCGGGGGATTGCGGCAGATGGTCCGTCACGCGCTGCACCGCGCCCAGCACATTCTGGTCGTAGAAGCCAAAGACCGTGGTGCGGTTCCAGATCGTCACCTCGGGCATGGCTTGGAGGGCCGCGATCTGCGCCTGGCGCCAGGGCTCGTGCTCCGGCTCGCAGAGCAGCCAGCCGCCGAGTGCGAAATCCTGCTCGGCGAGGATGACGCGCGCGCCGCTCTCGCCCGCCGCGCGGGCCGCGGCCAGGCCGGCGGCGCCGCTGCCCACCACCAGCACGTCGCAATGGATATGGGCGTCCTCGTAGAAATCCGGATCGGGCTCGCCACTGGCGCGGCCCAGGCCGGCGGCCTTGCGGATCAGCGGCTCATAGACCCGCTCCCAGAAGGCGGCGGGCCACATGAAGGTCTTGTAGTAGAAGCCCGCACCCAGGAAGGGCGCCAGCGCGCCGGTCACGGACTGGATGTCGAAGGCGAGCGAGCCGCGGCGGTTCTGGCTGGTGGCCTGCAAGCCTTCAAAAAGCTCGGCCACGGTGGCGCGGGTGTTGGGCTCGGTCAGCGCGCCGGAGCGCAGTTGCACCAGCGCATTGGGCTCCTCGGGCCCGGCGGAGAAGATGCCGCGCGGCCGGTGATACTTGAAGCTGCGGCCGACGAGCTTCGTGCCGGAGGCGAGCAGCGCGCTGGCGAGCGTATCGCCCTCGAAGCCTTGCAGCGGCTTGCCGTCGAAGCTGAAGTTCAGCGGCTTGTTGCGCGCGATATGCCCGCCCTGCGAGAGGCGCGTCATGGCACGGCTTCCACGGCAGAGATCTCATGCGTCACGGTGTGGCGCGTGACCTTCAACCACTGCCGGCAACCGGCGGAATGCTGCCACCATTCGGTGTGCCAGCCGCGCGGATTCTTGCGGCTGTAGACGTAATCCACGAAGGCGTCGGGATCGTCGCTGGTGGGGCGCATCACCGTCGCGTCGCCCCGATAGCTGAACTCGGTTTCATCGCGCACGCCACAGTAAGGGCACTTGATCTGGAGCATCGCTAGCGTCCGATCCGCTGAGGGAGCCTGCGACCGAAGCGGTTGATCGGCCGCTCAACCAAGGCAATGACCAGCGCCGCGAACGCATGTGAGTGGCGCATGGTCATTGCATCCAGAAGAAGGGGCCGGCGCCCTTCTCATCCAGCATGCGGCCCTCCTTGAAGCGGGTGAGCGTATAGGCGGCGTTGAGCCGATGCGGTTCCTGCTTCGCCATGGTCCAGGCGTGGCACCAGCCGGAGCCGGGCGTGGCCTTGAACCCCCCGTAATTCCAGCCCCCCGTGAGCGTCAGCCCCTTGATCGGCGTGAGGCAGATATAGGGCGAGGCATCGGGCGTCATGTCCATTACCCCCGCCCAGGAGCGCAGCGCGCGCACCCGCTTCAAACCCGGCATGAGCGAGGCGCCGGCGGCGAAGATATGCTCCGCCTCCGGCAGCGTGCCGCGCTGTCCGTAGGAGCTGTAGCCATCCAGGCCGCCGCCAAAGACCAGCCCGCCCTTGTCGGATTGGCTGATGTAGAAATGCTGCGCGCCGAAGGTGATGACGTGGTCGATCAGCGGCTTCAGCCCCTCGCTGACGAAGGCCTGCATCAGGTGGCTTTCCACCGGCACGGTCAGCCCGGCCATGGCGCAGAGCACGGAGGTGTTGCCCGCCACCGCCAGCCCCACCTTGGGCGCCATGATGTCGCCGCGCGTGGTGCGCACGCCCATTATCGCGCCGCCCTCGATGATCATGGAAGTGACTTCGCAATGCTCGATGATGTCCACGCCGCGCGCATCGGCGGCATGGGCGAAGCCCCAGGCCACGGCGTCATGCCGCGCCGTGCCGCCGCGCCGCTGCAACAGGCCGCCCATCACCGGGTAGCGCGCATTGTCGAGGTCGATCAGCGGGCACATGGCCTTGACCTCCGCCGGGCCGATCAGCTCGGCATCGATGCCGGCCAGGCGCATGGCATTGCCGCGGCGGGTGAAGGCGTTGCGCTGCGCGTCGCTGTGAAACAGGTTCAGCACGCCGCGCTGGCTCATCATCACATTGTAGCCGAGCGACTGCTCCAGCCCTTCCCAGAGCTTCAGCGAATGCTCGTAGAAATGATGGTTCTCGGGCAGCAGGTAGTTGGAGCGCACGATGGTGGTGTTGCGCCCGGTATTGCCCATGCCGATGGGCCCGCGCTCCAGCACCGCCACATTGGTGATGCCGTGGATGGAGGCGAGGTAGAAGGCCGTGGCCAGACCATGCCCGCCGCCGCCGATCACGATGGCGTCATAGGCGGGCTTGGGCTCGGGCTTGCGCCAGGCGGGGCGCCAGCCGGAATTGCCGGTGAGCCCTTCGGTCAGGATGCGAAAGCCGGAATAGGACGCCATGGAAGGGAAGCCTAGGGCCGCGCTGGCAAGGCTGGCAACCCACCGGGCTGCAATCCGTTCAGCCTGCAAAACCAGGCTGATCATCATGCAATCCTTCCTCGTCACGCCCGAAGCGCGCCATCGCTGATGCGCTTCTCGACAGCCCGCGCCACCTTGCGCCTCATACGGCGGCTGGGGCGCGTGGCGAAGCGCGTGATGGCGCCTGCGCCCAACCGCCCGCGCGCGGCCAAGCCTTCGCCCCGACCCGCCCCCGCCAAGCCCACCGCCTTCCCCCTGCGCCCCGGCGCGATCACCGAGGTCACGGCCTTCGGCTCAAACCCCGGCGCGCTCACGATGCGGCTCTACACGCCCCGGCGCGTGCCTCTGGAGGGTGCGCCGCTGGTGGTGGTGCTGCATGGCTGCGGCCAGGATGCGGCCGGCTTCGCACAGGATAGCGGCTGGGTGGACTGGGCCGAGCGGAGCGGCGTGCCCCTCGTGCTGCCCGGGCAGCGCATCGCCAATCACCGCCATGGCTGCTTCAACTGGTATCGCACGGCCGATGTCACACGCGGTCAGGGCGAGGCCATGTCCATCCGGCAGATGGTGCGCCTGGCCAGCCTGCGCTTCGGCTCAGACCGCAAGCGCGTCTTCATCGTGGGGCTCTCGGCCGGCGGCGCGATGGCGGCGGCGATGCTGGCCGCCTATCCCGCGGTCTTCGCGGGCGGGGCCGTCGTCGCGGGCATGCCGGTGGGCGCGGCCAGGACCTCGCCCATGGCGCTGCTGCGCATGTCCCGCGCTGACCCCTTGGGGACCCGGCTCGGCCTGGTGGCAGCCGCGCGCGCCGCCGCACCTACGCGGCAGGGCAATACCTGGCCGCGCATCTCCATCTGGCAGCCGGAGGGGGACCAGGTGGTGGACCCCGCCAATGCCGAGCTGCTCGCCACGCAATGGGGCGGGCTGCATGGCTGTGACCCGGCGCCGATCGAGGATTCGCATCCCACGCCCGGGGTGCGGCGCCGCAGCTGGGGCAAGCCGGGCCGGCCGGCGGTGGAGCTCTGGACGCTGGCCGATCTGGGCCACGGCTTTCCCATCGCGGCCGGGGCGGGGCGGGTGGCGCCCTGGGTGCTGCGGGCGCCCGTTGGGGCCGTGCCGCGCATCGCCGCCTTCTGGGGCCTGCCGGATGGCGTGAGCGCGGGTTGAGCCGGGGGTATCGGTCAGGTGCAGCGCATGATGGGGATGACGGGCAAGCGCCAGCCTGCTCCCGGCGCGAAGGAAACCTTTCTCCGGCGGGCGGAGAATAGCAGGAACCGCCGCGGCAGAGGGAGGGGGGTGGTGGAGCCTGGCTCCACCGAAACACCCATTCGGGGCATTTCATCGAACGTCAGCGCACCCCGCTAATCCCTCTGTAAACAAACGCGTGATGACGATCCCGATTCACGGCGTTTGATGTTGCATCACGCCAACCCCTCGCGTCTGCTGGGAACGGACCCAGCACCGCCTCGCTTCGGCAGCTGCGCGAGGGTTGTCGGGACATGGGTGGAAGGCTGACGGCAAAGCCCGCTGGTATCGCTGATCCAGCCAGTGCCGGGGCGCGCGCCTGAACCGGTGCAGATCGCGGGTGTTGAGGCAGAAGCCAAAGAAAAGTGAATGAATTTGCCCCGTTTCCACGTCCTCAAGGCTGCAAAGCTGTCGGGGCCTGACATGCCGCGGATCTGTGTCGTCATGCCCTGTGTGAAACACCGCACGGCTATGCCATTCGGGATGTCCCATGACGTTCATGCGCAATTCCATGAACCAAGACAGTCGTTGTTTCGCACATGGCCGGTTAACCCTTGACCGACGCCATCCGTGCCGTGTGGCCTCAACGGTCACCGCGCGCTGCTTCGTCGATTTTCTCGTCCGCTTCGTCGATTACGCTTAGTCGTCGCGCAGATTGACGGCTATCCCTCCGGCCGGGCCAATTCCTTGGATGTTCCTGATCAGGCCGGGAGAGGCCAAGACGCGGGATCGGAAGCCTTGGCAGTCCCCTCCACCACGTGATCGCGGCGCGGCCCGGATCGACCGACATGTGCCTTCGCGCGGGATTTATCCCTTTGGCATCCGAACTCGGTGAGCGCCCAGCAGGGCTAAATCCGGATCACTTGGAGCAGCAACGCAATCATATTCGATTAAGTTCACGTTCAGGTTGATTTACAGACGCTTATGCTGCTGCCTTTATTCGCGAAACATCCACCACGTTGCTACAATTTTCATTGGCTGAAATTTTCATTGCCTGATCAGAATTCATGACAAGGCTCGGATATTTTTGATGCGGCATGGCCTCCCTGGCAATGCCCCTGCAACGCCCAGCGGCCGCCCCGCGAGGCCCAGACGAAAGCGCCCCATGAAGAAGCCGACATCGCACAAGGCCACCCGCCGCCGGACGAAGAATATCCGTCGGGCCATGCTTGCGGGTGCCGCATTGATGCTGGCACCGCAGGGAGGGGCTGCCCTGGCGCAGGCCTGCACGACCAGCCCCTGCAACATTCCCGCGGGCAACCTGACCATCCCCTTCAACGCCACGGTGGTGACCGCCAACAGCTTCGACTTCACCAATGGCGCCGCCTTCACGATCCAGTCCGGCGGCACGGCCTTCGCGGGTGCCATCCAGATGATCGTCAGCGGTGGCGATGGAGCGGATTCCACCTCGGGCGCCGCGGCCGGCTCGGGCGGCAATGCGGGCTCACTCACGTTCAACAATGGCGGCGCGGTCTCCCACACCGTGCCCAGCACGACGCAGTCTTCGTCCTCGCTGTTCAGCGTCTATGGCGCGTCCTCGGGCGGCAATGGCGGCAACTACACGAACTTCGATCAAAAACATGATGCAGGCGTAGCCGGCGGAGCCTCCTCCGCCACCCTGGTGAACACCGGCGGAATCATGGTGTCGACGGTATCGCCAGCGCCCGCGGCCTTCACCGTGCAAACCGGAGCCGCGCTGCTGGTAGAAAGCCGCGGCGGCAATGGCGGGAGCGTCGCGTCCTCAGGCAATGACGAAAACACCGGCAACCCGGTCTATCAGGGGGATGGCAAAGGCCATTCCGGTGCGAATGGAGCCACGGCGCGCCTGACCAACTCTGGCGCGATCAACGTGACGCTGAGCCAGCCGCAGGTGGCCCTTTGGTATTGGGGTGCGGCGGCGCGGTCCGTGGGCGGTGATGCGGGGATGAGCAGGCTGGGGCGCAACGGGGGCGCGGGCGGGGCCGCCTTCGTCACCAATTCGGCGGATGTGTCGGTGAGCCTGGGCTGGGCCGCCCAGGCATCGCCGCCACCACCGATGACGCCCGAGCCGCAGCCGCAACCGGTGCCACCGCCGGCCGCCTTGGGCGCCTTCGCAGTCGCTGCGATCAGTCAGGGCGGAAATGCGACCATGTCGGTCGATGGAAAAAAAGTTGAAAACGGCACGAATGACGGCGGCACGGGTGGGAGTGCGACATCCGCTACCGTCAGCATCCCGGGCCAGACGACGCCCACCAACATCCGGCTCTCCACTTCGAACCCCCTGAACCTGGGCACCACGCCCTACTCCGCGGCCGTGGCCGCCATCGGGCTTGGGGGCGCGGGCGGCGCGGGCTGGGATGGCTCGCCCGGCGGGCCTGGCGGCATGGGGGGCCTGCCCAGCATCGCGGTGGGTTCGAATGTCGTCATCACCGCCAGTGGAGACCGAACGCGCGGTGTTTTCGCCCTCTCGCAGGGCGGCATCGGCGGGGGCAGCGGCGTGGACCAATATGCCGGCGTGGCCGGCTCAGGCGGCAGCACGCCGTCCAGCCCCACAGGCGCCGACTGGATCAACCTGACCAATACCAGCATCACCACCAGCGGCGCGTCCTCGGCCGGCGTGATGGCGGCGAGCCTGGGCGGCCATGGCGGCACCGGCGAGGCGTATATCAGGACAGGCATCTTCGACTTTGCCGAGGGCGGAACCGCCGGCGCGGGCGGCGCTGCCGGCACCATCAACCTCACCATCACTGGCGGTTCCATCACGACATCGGGGGCGGCATCGTCCGGCGTCTTGGCCCTGGCGCAGGGCGGCGTTGGCGGCAATGGGGGTGACGCGCAGGGCGGGCTTGGCGCGGGATCGGGCACCGGGGGTGCTGGCGGGGCTGCCGGGAGCGTGACGGTAACCATCAATGGCGCCGCCAGCATCAACGTCCGGGCAGGCAGCGGCGCGGCGGGCTTCGGTGTCCATGCCGCTTCCCTGGGCGGGGCGGGCGGCACGGGCGGGACGGCCACCACAGACGCTGTGGCAGGGCGTGGCAAGGGCGGCGCGGGTGGCCATGCCGGGGATATTCAGATCACGCTGAACCCGGGCGCCAGGGTGACCATGGGCGGTGCAGGCGCCGCAGCCGACCGGGCAAGCGCCATCATCGGGCTCAGCCATGGCGGGCAGGGTGGAGCGGCGAGCCTCTTGAGCGATGGAGTCGCCGGCAACAAGGATGGCGAAGGCGGCCGGGGCGGCGACGCCGGGAAGGTCACCATCACCAGCGCGGCTGCGCTGACCACCTTCGGTCAGACGGCGCATGGCATCCTGGCGCAGTCCATCGGCGGTGTGGGCGGGAACGGCGCCGACGGAGCAGGTGTGGGGGACAGCGCCGGCGGGGGCGGCGGCGCGAGCGGCGCGGCAGGCGCCGTTGCCGTTACCAATACGGGCAGCATCACAACAAGCGGCTTCGCCGCGCTGGGCATCCTTGCGCAGTCCATCGGTGGCGCGGGCGGCCTTGGCGGCTCCGGCGGCGGATCGAGCGGCACGATCGACGGCTCGGGCGGCTCCGGCGGCGCGGCCAGTGGCGGCGGTTCGGTCAGCGTCACGCATGGGGGCAGCATCACCACGCGGGGTGATTTCGGGCTGGGAATCCTGGCGCAATCCATCGGCGGTGGGGGTGGCAGCAGCGGCGCGTCACGCGGCATCGGCGCCGTGGGCGGCGGGGCCGGCAGCGGTGGGGATGGTGCCGACAACACCATCACGCTCCAGCAGAACAGCAGCATCAGCACCACGGGGCGGCTGGCGCATGGCGTGGTGGCGCAATCCATCGGCGGCGGCGGCGGAAATGCGGGCGATGCCTCTTCCACCGGGGTCGTGCTCACGCTTGCCATCGGCGGCAGCGGCGGGGATGGCGGGGCGGGCGGCGCGGTCACATTGATCGCGAATGGCGGGATGATCAGCGCCTCCGGCTCCAACGCGCAGGGGATCATCGCGCACAGCATCGGCGGCGGCGGCGGCACGGGCGGTTCGGCCTATACGGTGAGCGGCGGCGCGCTTTTCGCGGCCGCCGTCTCCCTCGGCGGATCGGGGGGGAAGGGCAGCGCAGGCGGCGCAGTGACGGCAACGCTGAACGGCCTCACCATCTCGACCGGCCAGGTGACCCTGCGCGGCACCAATCTCAATCCCGTGGATGCCCATGGCATCAACCTGCAATCCATCGGTGGTGGCGGTGGCGTGGGCGGCTCGGCCTCGGCGCAGGCTCTGGCGGTCGGGCTGGTCATTCCCACCGGCGCGGCCAGCACCGTGGCGGGGAGCGGCACCTGGGCCACGGGCGGGTCTGGCTCGTCGGGCGGTGATGCATCCCTCGTGAAACTGACGCTGGGCTGGGCCATGGGCGCGGCCACGAGCAACATCACCACCCAGGGGCAGGGCTCGCACGGCATCCTGATGCAATCCATCGGCGGTGGCGGCGGCGCGGGGGGCGATTCCTCCGCCATGGCGACGACCACCTCCTTTGGCCGCGCATCCTCCGCCGGCGAAGCCAACTCCTTCAGCCTCGAACTCAGCGTGACCCAGGGGGGCAGTGCCGGAGCCGGCGGCAACGGCGGCGCCGTGACCGCCTTGCTGGACCGGAGCAACATCACGACCTTCGGCGACTATTCGAACGGCCTCGTGGTGCACAGCATCGGCGGCGGCGGCGGCAATGCGGGTGTCGGCTCCAGCACCACCCTGGCCTTCGGCAGCACGCGGGACCTCGGCCTCGCCCTCAACCTCGGCTCCACCGGTGGCGCGGGCGGCAATGGCGGCGGCCTGGACCTGACCCTCAACCCCGACCTCGTGATCCAGACCTACGGCGCGAGCGCGATGGGCCTCGTCGGGCAGAGCATCGGTGGCGGTGGCGGCACCTCCCAGGGTGGCACCATCAATCTCGGTGCGACCTACTCGGTTTCGGTGGACGGGGTTCCCACCAGCATAACGCCCACAGGGAGCCTCACGGTCGGGCTGGGTGCCACGGGTGGCGCCGCGGGCGATGGCGGCTCGATCAAGACCGTCATGCAGGGCCGCATCACCACATCGGGCAGCGATTCGGCGGGCGTGGTGTTGCAGAGCATCGGCGGGGGCGGCGGCATCGCCGGCTCGGCCGGTGCGGAAGCCTCTTCCGACAATCCCGTCCAGCCCCTCTCCAGGGCGCGAGAGGTGATCAGCAACATCGCGGAACGCAGCAATTCCCTGCCGATTTCCGCGAAGACCCAGGTGGGTCAGATCGTGGACGGCACATCGGGCACGGGCGGCACCATCACCTACAGCCAGGCCGGCGCAATCACCACCCGGGGCGACTGGTCGCACGGCGTGGTGGCGCAGACCATCGGCGGTGGCGGCGGCCTCGCGGGTGTTGCGTCCTCGCTCAGCAGCAATATCGCGCTTGCCTCGACCATCACGGTCGGCGGCGCGCGCGGCAACGGCGGCGATATCAGCCTGACCTTCGGGGCCGCCAGCCGAATCACGACAGGCATGACGAGCGACAGCACGCGGTCGGGCTACGCCGCCTTCGGGGTGCTGGCGCAGAGCATCGGCGGCGGCGGCGGGATCGGCGTCGACGGCTCCACCTCCTCCAACCTGACCTTGACCCTTGGCGGTGCGGGCGCGAGCTTCGGGATTGGAGGCACTGTCAAGATCGACGGAGTGGCCAATATCGTCACGGAGGGCGATGTCGCGGTGGGCATGGTGCTGCAATCCATCGGCGCTGGCGGTGGCGTCGTGGGCTCCGGCAACTCGGCTTCAGCGACGGTGGCGCCCGGCTCCATCCCGGGGGAGACCAAATTGCAGGTCGGCGGTACGGTCAGTGCCGGCGGCTCTGGCGGGGCCGTGCTGATCGACAATGCGAGCCTGTCCATCACGACCGCGGGTGCGCATGCCTACGGCGTTCTCGCGCAGAGCATCGACAGCGGCGGTGGCTTCGGTTTCACGCCCGACGTCACCACATCGGTCAGCAATGCGCTGGGAGCACGGATTTCCGGGCAAACCTTCGCCGGCAGTGGCGGGCCCGTCACGGTGAACATCGCGGGCGGGGCCATCACCACCAGTGGCTTTGGCGCGCATGGCATTGTCGCGCAGAGCATCGGCGGCGGTGGCGGCATCGCCGGGCTGCCCACGCGCGGCGCGACGCTGGTGATCCAAGGCGTTGGCAACACCCCGGGCGCTGCCTCACCGAACGGCTTCGGGGGCGCTGTGCTGATCAACTCCAACGCGCCCATCAGGACAACGGGCGAATTCGCCCATGGCATTTTCGCGCAGAGCATCGGCGGTGGCGGTGGCGTCCTTGTGCAGGGGAACCAGGTCTTCACCGGCACCACCAATGCTGGCGCGGCAGGGGCCGTCGGCCCGGGTGGAAGCGTCACCATCACGCAGAGCGCACCGATCACGGTCTCGGGCGCCAATTCCGTTGCGATTTTTGCCCAATCCGCCGGGGTGCCGCCGGGGGCGCCGGTCTTCATCACCGTCTCCTCGACAATCCAGGGGGGGGCCGGCGCGAAAGGCGTTGGCATCTGGTCGGAAAGCACGGACCCGAACAGCCTCATCACCATCACCTCAACCGGCATTGTTTCGGCGTTGTCGGGGATGGCGCTACAGGCCGCGGCAGGAAACGTGGATAACTTCGGGACGGTCACATTTTCCTACAACCTGTCCAATGCCAGCACCTTCAACAATGCGGGCACGCTGCTCGCCGGCCCTTCGCTGATCGCGGGCGAGTTGGTGAATACCGGCCTCGTTGCCATTGCCTCGCACACTGACTTCGGCGTGACCGCGGTCAGCGGCAATTTCACGCAGCGCGCCAGCGGCCGGCTTCTGTTCAACGCCGATTTCACCA
>NZ_JAIEQY010000084.1 GCF_019747315.1 Roseococcus sp.
TTCATCCCCGGCTATATCGCCAACCGCATCCAGGCCGCCGTCCAGGCCGAGGTGCAGATGCTCATCGATGAGGGCTATGCGACCGCGCAGGAGGTGGACGCGGCGGTGCTGCACGGCATCGGGCTGCGCCTCAACATCATCGGCGTCATGGCCAAGGCGGATTTCACCGGCCTGCCCATGCTGCAGCACGCGGCCCGCAACAAGATGTACACGCCCCCCGAGGACAAGGGCGGCAGCGCCAGCATGGATGCGCTGGTGGCCAAGGGGATGGGCGGGGTGATGGATGGCCGCGGCTATTACGATTGGGAAGGCCGCCCGCCGGCGGAACTCTTCGAGGAGCGCGACCGCAAGCTCATCGCCTTGAAGCAGAGCCTGCGGAAGATTGGCTACATGGCGGGCTTCGACGTGAAGGCGAACAAGGCATGATCCGCTATGACCTGAAGGGCAAGACCGCGCTGGTCACCGGCGGGGCTTCCGGCATCGGCCTCGCCACGGTGCGGATGCTGGCGGCGAATGGCTGCAAGGTCGCGATCAACCATCTCGCCGATGATCCGCGCGGGATGGAGCAGGTGGCCGCACTCACCGCCGAGGGCTTCGACGTGATTTCCGCGCCCGGCAATGTGGGCGATGCCGAGGATGGCCCGCGCATGGTGGACCAGGCGGCGCGCGACCTCGGCCGGCTCGACTTCCTCGTGAACAATGCCGGCACGCCCGGCACCCGCACCACCATCAAGCCGACCGAGCTGGATCGCCTGACGGAGGAGCTCTGGGCCTCTGTCATCGAGGTGAATCTGCTGGGCGTGTTCCGCTGCGCCAAGGCGGCCGCACCGCATCTGAAAAAGACGCGTGGCGCCATCGTCTCGGTCGCTTCCATCGCCGGCATCAACTCCGCCGGTTCCTCGATGGCCTATGGCGCGACCAAGGCGGGGGTGATTTCGCTGACGAAGAACCTGGCGCGCGGGCTGGGGCCGGAGGTGCGCGTGAACGCGATCGCGCCAGGTGCCGTGAATTCCAGCTGGACGGTGGAATGGAGCAATGAGGAGCGCGCCAGCTCCATCGACTCCGCCGTGCTCAAGCGCCGCTGCGAGCCGGAGGACCTGGCCGAGGTGATGGTCTTCCTGCTGGCGGGTGCGGCCATGGTGACGGGCCAGACCATCGTGGTGGATGGCGGGCTGACGCTGTGACGGATCTGGCCACCGCCTCGGCGGTCGAACTCGCGGCGCTGGTGCGCGGCAAGCGCGCCTCGCCTGTCGAGATCACCGAGGCGGTGCTGGCCCGCATCGCCACGAAGAACCCGGCGCTGAACGCCTTCGCCGCGCTGGATGAGGAAGGCGCGCGCGCCGCCGCCCGCGCGGCCGAGGAAGCCGTGGTGCGCGGCGACGCGCTCGGCCCGCTGCATGGCGTGCCGGCGACGATCAAGGATGTGCAATCCATCGCGGGCCTGCCGACGCGGCGCGGCTCGCGCCTGACGGACCCCGCTCCGGCCCGCGCGGATTCCCCCGTCTCGGCGCGGATGCGCGCGGCGGGCGCCATCCTGCTCGGCAAGACCACCAGCACCGAGCAGGGATGGACGGCGGTGAGCGACAGCCCGCTGACCGGAGCCACGCATAACCCCTGGATGCATGGCCGCACGGCGGGTGGCTCCTCCTCCGGAGCGGCCGCACTTTGCGGGGCCGGCTGCGGGCCACTGCATCTCGGCACCGATGGCGCGGGCTCCATCCGCATTCCCGCGCATTTCTGCGGCGTCGTGGGCTTCAAGCCGAGCTACGGGCGCGTGCCCTATGTGCCCGTGCCGAACAATGGCGCGCTCTCCCATGCGGGGCCCATCACGCGCAGCGTCGAGGATGCGGCGCTGATGTTCTCCGTCATCGCGGGTCCCCATGCGCTGGACCACACCACCCTGCCGGACCGCTTCGCGTCGACGGTCGAGCCGGGCGGCCTCACGGGCCTGCGGATCGCCTACAGCCCCGATCTCGGCCATGCGCGGGTGGACCCGGACGTGGCGGAAGCCTGCGCCACCGCCATGCGTCGCCTGGAGGCGCTGGGCGCCATCGTCGAGCAGGTGACGCCGCCCTGGGGCCCGACGGGCCCGGCCCTGGAGCGCGACATGTGGGGCTTCGGCATGCGCCCCTTCCTGGCGAAGACGCCGGAGGAAGCGGCTCAGATGGATCCCGGCCTGGTCGCCTGCACCGAGGCCTATCGCGACTATGGCTTCATGGACGCCCATGCGGCGCAAGGCCGCCGCATCGCCTATGCGGCCCAGGTGAATGCCTGGTTCGAGGAGGCGGGGTATGACCTGCTGGTGACCCCCAGCGCCTCGGTCGCGGCCTTCGATGTCGGCCGGCAGATCCCGGCGCATTGGCCGCAACACGCCTGGGATTGGCTGGTCTGGGCGGAATTCTCCTACCCCTTCGATCTCTCGCATGGCCCGGCCATCTCGGTGCCCTGCGGCCTGAGCCGCGAGGGCCTGCCGGTCGGGCTGCAATTTGCCGGGCCGCGCCTCGCGGATGCGTTGGTGCTGCGCGCGGGGGCGGCCTATCTCGCCGCCCATCCCTTCGAGGTCACGCCTGCCCGGGCGTAAGCCAGGCATCCAGCTCGCGCCAATCGGGCAGGGTGGCGGTGCTGACCCGCCCGCCGCGCAGCACCACGCGGTCGGATTGCGGGCGGGAGAGCAGCTCCGTCATGTGGCGCGCTGAAAACAGGACGAGGTCGGCCGGCGCGCCCACGCGCAAGCGCCCGGCGTCGATCCCCATGGCGGCTGCGGGCTCGGCCGTCACCGCGCGCGGCCAGGCGCCGAAGGGATGGTCGAGATGCAGGATGCGCGTCGCTTCCCGATACACCTCCAGCATGTCCAGATCGCCATAGGCGTGGAAGCCGTCCCGCGTGTTGTCCGAGGCGAGCGAGACGGCAATGCCCGCCGCGCGCATTTCCTGCACCAGCGTCACCCCCCGCCAGCGCGGCGTGCGGCCCGCCACCCGGTCCTGGAGATACATGTTGCACATGGGCAGCACGACGACGCGCATCCCGGCCTCGGCCATGAGCGCCATGGTCTCGCGCTGATGCGCCTCGGGCTGGAGGGTCAGCGCGCAGCAATGGCCGACCTGGATGCGGCCCTTGAAGCGCCGGCGCAGCGCCGTGGCGGCGATTTCGCGCAGCGCCCGCGCGCCCGTCTCGCCACTCTCATCCACATGCAGGTCGAGATCGAGGCCACGCGCCTCGGCCAGCGCGAAGACATGGTCCAGCATGGGCTGGAAATCGGCGGGCAGGGGTGCGGCGAAATCGCCGCCTAGGCGGGTCACCATGCCGAGCACGCCGCCCGATTGCGCCACGATGTCGGCCAGGGCCTCCCCCTCATCGCCGAGGAAGCGCTCCATCGGCGCGATGGAGCAGAGCTGCAGCGTGATCCGCCCGGCCCAGGCCTCACGCAGCCGGGCAAAGAGCGGCCAGGTCATGCGGGCCAGCGGCAGGTAGCTGTCCAGATGGGTGCGGATAGCGGTGGTGCCGTGGGCGTAGGCTGAGCGCAGGGCAAAATCGGCGCGGGCTTCCATCTCGGCCTCGGCCCAGTGGGCCTCGCGGTCGGCCATGACGGAGCTGACGGCGCCGGCGAAGTCGCCATCGGGGTTGGGCGCGCGCTGCCAGATATGCCCCTTGTCGAGATGGGTATGGGCATCCACGAAACAGGGCCAGACTTGCCCGCCATCCAGGCGTGGTTCGTCGGGCGGCGCGGTGCCGGGGGGTGCGATGGCGGCGATGCGGCCGTCTTCCACTTTCAGGTCAAGGCGTGTCAGCCCTTCGCGATCCGATGGCCCCGGCGGCGCGTCGAGCAGGCAGGCCGGGGCGCGGGCA
The DNA here is from genome assembly GCF_019747315.1 of Roseococcus sp. Lineage (GTDB taxonomy): Bacteria > Pseudomonadota > Alphaproteobacteria > Acetobacterales > Acetobacteraceae > Roseococcus. The sequence goes on from NZ_JAIEQY010000084.1 coordinate 3,847, forward strand.
TCCCGCAGCCAGAGGCTCCTGCCTGTCGGTCGCGGAATCAAAAGGGATTGCAAAGGACGAGTCCTTTGCCGGGGTCCAAGGGGCGGCGCCCCTTGCGCAACAGCTTGTCCAAGGGGCGGCGCCCCTTACTTGTTCTCGTCATGCCACCTCCGCAGCAGCAGGTGCGAAACGAGCGATAGCGCCAGAAAGATCAGGATTCCGAACCCCGAGACCAGCACCAGCGCCGCGAACATGCGCGGGATTTGCAGTTGATAGCCGGTCTCCAGGATGCGCGAGGCGAGCCCCGACGAGGAGCCGCCCGTCCCCGCCACGAATTCCGCGACGATGGCGCCGATCAGCGAAAGCCCGCCCGAGATGCGCAGCCCAGCGAGGAAATAGGGCAGGGCGGTGGGCAGTTGCAGGCGAAGCAGCACTTGCCAGCGATTGGCGCGGTAGAGCCGGAACAGGTCCCGCAGATGGGGGTCCACGCTGTTCAGCCCGGTGGTGGTGTTGGAGAGGATGGGGAAGAAGGCGACGATCCAGGCGCAGATCAGGAGCGCGAGCCAGAGATTGTCGGCCCAGATGATGATGAGGGGCGCGATGGCGACGATGGGCGTCACCTGCAGGATCACCGCATAGGGGTAGAGCGACATCTCGATCACGCGGGATTGCGCGAACAGGATGGCCAGCGCCAGCCCCAGCGTGGCCGCGACGAAGAGGGCCGCGAAGGTGATCTGCGCGGTGATGACGAGGGAGGGCAGCAGCGAGGTCCAGTCCCGCACCAGGGTCTGCGCGATGAGCCAGGGGCCCGGCAGCACATAGGGCGGGATGCCGCGGGCCTGCACCAGCCATTCCCAGCCCAGCAGGAAGAACGCGCCCACCAGGCTGGGTGCGGCGATGCGCAGCGCCTGGTTCATGCGGCCATGGCGGCGGAAAGCGCGTGGGAGACGGCGCGGCAATGCGCGGCATAGATGTCGGAGGTGCGGAATTCCGGCGTGGCGCGGTCCTCGGGGGGGATGCGCAGCTCCGCCGTGATGCGGCCCGGGCGCGGCGACATGACGGTGATGCGTTCGGCGAGAAACACGCTCTCGAAGGTGGAGTGGGTGACGAAGATGGCGGTGAAGCGCTCATCCTGCCACAGGCGCAGGAGATCCTCGTTGAGGCGGTGGCGGGTGATCTCATCCAGCGCGGCGAAGGGCTCGTCCATCAGCAGCAGCCGGGGCTGCGTGACCAGGGCGCGTGCGATGGAGACGCGCATCTTCATGCCGCCCGAGAGCTGGCGCGGATAGGCGGCTTCAAAGCCGGTCAGGTCCACACGGGCCAGCGATTCCCGCGCGCGGCGCTCGGCCTCGCCGCGGGAGGTGCCGGTCAGTTCCAGCGGCAGGGCCACATTGCGAAGCGCCGTCGCCCAGGGCATCAGCGTGGGTTCCTGGAAGACGAAGCCGATCTTGCCCGTGACGTCGGCCTGCCAGTCGAGGCGCCCGGCGCTCGGCTCCATCAGCCCCGCGATCATCCGCAGCAGCGTGGATTTCCCGCAGCCTGAAGGGCCGAGCAGCGCGAGGAAATCGCCCTCGGCGATGGTGAGGGACACATCTTCGACGGCCGTGACGCCGGTCGGGAAGCGCTTCCCGACGGCGCCCAGCGTCAGCAGCCCAGGGCTCAGAGCCCGACCCGCTTGTTCACGAAGCGCAGGTCATAGCCGCGCTTGAAGTCCAGGCCCGCCGGATAGATCCCGGCATCGCGCATCGTGTTGTAGAAACGCTCCCAGCGCGCATCGGTCATCGCACCCACGCCCATGGTGTTCGCATCGCCCGAGAGGACGATGCCCTGCTCATTCATCACGCGGATGGCATAGGCGATGCGTTCTTCGTTCATCTCGGGGTTGTCGCGGATGATGAGGCGGTTGGCGGCGGCGATGTCCTGGCCGCGCATGTATTGCGTCCAGCCCTCGGCGCTGGCGTTGATGAAGCGCTGCACCACATCCGGGCGGGCCTCCATCTGGGAGCGCATGGTGTCCACGGTCGTCTGGTAGTTCTCATAGCCGGCATCGGCGATGAGGAAGACCTTGGGGCGCGCGCCGGCCTGGATGGCAGAAAGCGGCTCGGAGGAGAGAAACCCCTGCTGGATCGCCATGCGGTCCACCAGCCAGGGCTGGATGTTGAAGGTGTAGGGCCGCACCTGGTCATCGGTGAAGCCGAAGCGCGCCTTGAGGAAGGGCCAATAGGTGACGCGCCCGCCCGAGCCCACGAGGATGGGCCGGCCGCGCATATCCTCGAAGCTGTTGATGCCATTGCCCTCATGCGTCATCAGGACCTGCGGGTCCTTCTGCATCATGGCGGCAATGGTCAGCGCGGGCACGTTCTCGCGCACATAGGTCAGCGCCTGGAAGCCGTTGGACATGATCATGTCCACCCGCCCCGCGACCATGAGGCGCACGGGGTCCAGGTTCGGGCCACCCTGGCGGAGGTCCACTTCAAGACCGGCGCGGCGATAAAGCCCGGCGGCCATGGCCTGGTAATAGCCGCCATGCTCGGCCTGGGCGCGCCAATTGGTGTGGAAGGAGACGCGGTCCAGGCTTTGCGGCACCGCCACGCGGGCGCCCGGCACGGCGGCGAGGGCGAAGGCAGCGCCACCGCCCAGCAGGGCCCGGCGTTGGATGCGGTAACGGGTGCGCATGGCGATCTCCTCTGGCTGCGGCGAGTATGTGATGCGCCAGGGGAAAATCGCCAGGGAGATATTACTTCCCTTTGAAACCACGCCCCGGCTTGTTCGCCTGGCGCCCGCGGGCGATGCCCAGCGCATCATCCGGCACATCCTCGGTGATGACGGAGCCTGCCGCCACCAGCGCGCGATCCCCCACGCGGACGGGCGCCACCAGCGCCGTGTCGCTGCCGATGAAGGCCCCGGCGCCGATCACCGTGCGGTGCTTGTTCACGCCGTCATAATTGCAGGTGATGGTGCCCGCGCCGATGTTGGAGCCCGCGCCAATGGTCACATCGCCCAGATAGCTCAGGTGATTGGCCTTGGCGCCCGGGCCGAGGCTGGCGGCCTTCAGCTCCACGAAATTGCCGACATGCGCGGCCTCGCCCACCTCGGTCCCCGGGCGCAGCCGCGCATAGGGGCCGATGATCGCGCCCTTGCGGACCACGCATTGCTCCAGATGGGAGAAGGCGCGGATCTGCACGCCCTCCTCCACGGTGACCCCGGGGGCGAAGACCACATGCGGTTCCACCACCACATCGCGGCCGAGATGTGTGTCCCAGGCGAAGCAGACCGTCTCGGGCAGGGTGAGCGTGGCACCGCCGAGCATGGCCGCGAGGCGCAGCTGCGACTGGATTTCGGCCTCGGCGGCGGCGAGCTCCACGCGGCTGTTGATGCCGCGCAGCTCGGCCTCGGGCGCTTCTACGGCGCGGTTGCGGCGGCCCTCGGCGCGAGCGGCGCCCACCACATCGGTCAGGTAGAATTCGCCCTGGCGGTTGTCGTTTTTCAGCCCCGCGAGCCAGCGCGAGAGATCAGGCCAGGCGGCGCAGACCACGCCGGCATTGCAGAGGCCGATGGCGCGCTCTTCCTCGCTCGCATCGGCCCATTCGACGATGCGCTCCACATCGCCGGCCGCATCCTGCACCACGCGGCCGTATTTCGCGGGGTCGGCCGGGCGCATCGCGAGCATGGCGAGGTCGGCGCTTTCGCGCGCCGCGACCAGGCGTTCGAGCGTGGCGGGCGAGATCAGCGGGTTGTCGCCATAGAGCACCGCCACATCGCCGGTGAAGCCTTCCAGCAGGGGGGCGGCCATGCGGGCGGCGTGGCCGGTGCCCAGGCGCTCGTCCTGCACCACGCTGGCATGGGGCAGCACCGCCTTCTGCAATTCCGGCATGCCGGGGCCGGCCACCACGATCACCCGCTCGAACACCGTCTCGCAGGCGGCGATGAGGTGGCTGATCATCGGCCGCCCGGCGATGCGGTGCATCACCTTGGGCATGGCGGACTTCATGCGGGTGCCCTGACCCGCGGCGAGGATGATGGCTGCGCGCATGTGCAAGGCGTAGCCCCGCCGCCCCCTCGCCCGCAAGCCTCGCCCTGGTCCCCGAGATGCCGTAACACGCTGCCATGCCCCTCGCGATCTTCGACCTCGACGGCACGCTGGTGGACAGCGCGCCCGACCTCCGCGCCGCCCTCAACCGGCTGATGCTGGCTGAGGGGCTGGCGCCCTTCCCACTGCCGGAAGTGGCGGCGATGATCGGCGATGGCGCCCGCGCCCTGCTGGCCAAGGCCTTTTCCGCCCGTGGCACCGCCTTCGACGAGGCGCTGCTGCCCGGCTTCCTCACCGACCTGGAGGCCAATTCCGCCGTGCTGACGCGGCCCTATCCGGGCATGGTGGCAGCGCTGGAGGCGCTTTCGGCCCGCGGCTGGCGGCATGCCGTCTGCACCAACAAGCCCATCGCCGCGACGCGCGCCCTGCTGGCCGAGCTCGACCTCGCCCGGCATTTCGCCCTGGTGCTGGGGGGGGACAGCCTGGCGGTGAAGAAGCCCGACCCCGGCCATGTGCGGGGCGTGCTGGAGGGGCTCGGTGTCCCGGCCGCCGAGGCGGTGATGATCGGCGACCACCAGAATGACATCCGGGCTGCGCGTGGGGCCGGGGTGCGCAGTGTCTTTGCCGCCTGGGGCTATGGCGATGGCGCCGGTGCCGATCTCAGCGCGGCCGAACCGGCCGCGCTGCCCGCCCTAATCGGCTGAGGCCATTTCGACCAGGCTCGCCTGGATGGTGCCCCACCACCGGCTGGCGATTTCGATCTGCACCGGAATGGCCGGCGCGCCGGGCTGGGCCACCCCGAAGAGGAGGGTGCTGCGGGTGGGCCGCATGGCATCCTCGATCGGCCGGTCCAGCGCCACGCCGGCGATGGGCCGGATTTCCACATTGCAGCGCAGCAGTCCACGATCCGCCACCTGGACGACCGGGTGGGTGGTCACCTCGAAATGCACGACGCGTCGGCCGTCGAAGGTGCGGATCTGGCTTTCGCAGCGCGCCGTGTCCCGCACCTTGGCGGTGAGCAGCACCAGCGCCGAAAGCGGGTCTATGTTGCCGCGGCGCGCGTCATCAGGGACCGGCGTACGCTCCATATCCTGCAACGGTTCCAGCGTGGTGACGCGGGACGCGCCGTCCGGCGCATAGTCGAGCACGGTACGCCGGTTGATGCCGCGCCACTGGCCCTCGCTCTGGTAGCGCCGCGGCAGGGGGGCGCCCGCGCGCAGGACACCCTCGCTGCGGGCCTCGCTCTGCGAACGCATCAGCCAGGAGGCCAGGCCACGGGATCGGCTGCGTGTTTCGATGTCATAGGGCGCCCCATTGGGGCCCAGGCTGAAGCGAACCTCGGCATCGGCGACGGTGACGCCGGCGGCGGTCACCACATAGGTCGCGCGCCAGCGCTCGGCCGAAGCGGGGGCCGCGAGGAGCAACAGGGCCAGGGTGGCACGTGCGAACATCCTTGGGAGATGGGACCGATGGGCACCCGGCGCAAGCGTCTTGACAGGCGGGCCGTCCCGCCGCAAAGGACAGCCCGTCGGATGGGCGCGTAGCTCAGCGGTAGAGCACTGCCTTCACACGGCAGGGGCCACAGGTTCAATCCCTGTCGCGCCCACCATTCGATCCTTCCCTTCGATTAGGCGCTACGCGGCCAGTGCCGCTTCCTCAGGCTCCGCCACCCGAGGGCCGGCGCCGGGGAGAAGGACCATCCGGCATCTCCATGTAGTTCGAGGCGGCAGCGGCGCGGGCGAGCAAGGCGCGCAGTGCAGGGTTCTTGGCGGCATCGCCGTCCGTCAGCGCATCCATCGGGCAGAAGAACTCATGCGCATGCGCCGTCTGCGTCGCCATGAAGCCCCGGAAATGCGAGGGTTTCAGCGCAAACAGCACGCGTGCATCCCGCACCGGCAGGACCAGATCCTCGCGCGGTTCCCGCTTGAGCATGCGGATCAGCCGCCAGCGCGGGATATTGTTGCCGGGCATGCCGGGCTGCAACAGCCAGTCCACCGGGCAGACCGCCAGCAGGGAGCCGGTACTGGGCGCGAAGCGGGACCGCTTGTCGAGCAGATTCTGATAGCTGCCACAGGCCTCGATACAGAGGATGTCCACATAGGGCTCCTCCGTCCGCGTGCTGAAATGGAGATAGAGGCCGTCCGGCAGGGTCTTCAGCCGGTCGGCGCCGGGGAATTTGAGATAGGGCTGGGTGACCTTCCTCTCGAGATCGGGCCGCCCCCGCAGCCAGGTGCCAGGTTGCTTGAAGGACGGCTCCAGGCCTGGCGGACGCTGCGGCCATTGGCCAAGACTTTTGCGGACCTTCTGGTCCAGCGATTCCGCTTGCATGCGTTTGGCCTCCGCAATCATGGGCGAGCCCCCTGGGAAAAAACACAACCTATGAGTGAATAATGCTACTTCCGCGCATCCTTGCAAGCGGAATTAGGTTTTTTCTCCGCATTTCTTAATTTAATTTGATTTTCCTTGCATGTAGAATGAGGCGATCGATGCAGAATTTGCATAAAATCAGGAGCTTCCCGGCCGATCTTACTGCGTCTCGGAGGCTAAATTGAAGGCAAATCTAAATCATGCATGGCGCTGGATTGCGACACCTGGCCTAGGTATTTGCTCCGCCTTGCGCGTCTTCCCCGGTCGCGCCCGGATGCAGCAGATACGCAACCACCATGTCCCCCAGCATCGCCTCATAACGGGCCAGGCGATCAGGCGCGAAAAGGTCGCCGGCGAAGGCGGCTGAGAGCGTCCAGCGATTGGCGCAGTAGAAATATCCAAGCCCCGACAGCGCCACATAGAGCGCCGTGGCATCCACGCCGGTTCGAAACAGGCCTTGCGCATGGCCTTCCCGCAGAAGCCCCTCCATCGCGTGGAAGAGCGGGTTGTAGAGCCTGGGAATGCCTTCCGCGGCACGCAAATGCCGGGCGCGGTGCAAATTCTCCTCATTCATCAGCGCCACGATCTCGGGATGCGCGCGGAACAGGCGAAACGTGTCCTGCGCCAGGCGGCGCATGCCCTCGACCGGGCCCAGGGCCTCCAGCCCCGCCGCATCCTGCCCGGCGCGCAGCAGGCCATAGACATGCTCCAGCGCGGCGACCCACAGGCCTTCCTTCGACCCGAAGTGATGGAAGACCAGCCCCTTTGCGACCTCGGCGCCCTGGGCCACCGCCTCCATCCGCGCGCCGGCCAGGCCCTTTTCCGTGAATTCCTGCACGGCCGCGGCGAGGATCGCGGCCTTGGCGGCTTCCGCATCGCGTGTGCCGCGGATTCGTCGTTGACGCTGGGGCATGATGCGCGCGATGATCCCGACTATTGACCGAATGGTCAACTGATTTTGGGGGCTTGGGATGCAGGCGCGAACAGGCGTGGCGCGAACAGGCGCGGCGCGAATTGGCGTGGATGTCGGCGGCACCTTCACCGATGTCGTGCTGGCGCTGCCCGGCGGCCGCCTCGTCGTGAACAAGACCACCACCACGCCGGCCGATCCGGGCGAGGCCGTGGCCGCGGGCATCGCCGCCGTCATCGCCGAGGCGGGGCTGCCCCCTTCCGCGATCGCCGAGGTGGTGCACGGCACCACTGTCGCTTCCAATACCATCCTGCAGAAGGCGGGCGCCCGCACCGGCCTGATCACCACGCAGGGTTTCCGCGATGTGCTGGAAATCGGCCGCATCCGCACGCCGGGCATGTTCGACATGGCCTGGCGCAAGCCAGAGCCTTTGGTCCCGCGCCGCTGGCGCCGCGAGGCGATGGAGCGCATCGCGGCCGATGGCGGCATCGTGACACTCCTCGATGAGGCCGGCCTGCTGGAGACGGCACGTTTCTTCTTGCAGGAAGGCGTCGAGGCGGTCGCGATCTGCTTCATCAACTCCTATGTGAATGACGCGCATGAGCGCCGCGCGGCTGCCATCCTGCGCGGGGCAGCCCCCAGCTTGCTCGTCACCGCCTCCTGCGAGGTGCTGCCCGAGATCAAGGAGTATGAGCGCACCAGCACCGCCGTGGTGAACGCCTATATCCTGCCCGCCATGCGCGGCTACCTCTCGCGCTTGCAGGCGCGGCTGGCGGCGATCGGCGTCACCGCGCCGGTGCAGGTGATGGCCTCCAATGGCGGGATGATCGGTCTCGATGCGGCGCGGGAGCGACCGGTCTTCGCGGTGGGTTCCGGCCCGGCGGGAGGCGTGGCGGGTGCGGCGCGGCTGGGGGCCGGCATCGGCGCCGCCGACCTCATCGTCTTCGACATGGGCGGCACCACCGCCAAGGCCGCGATCATCGAAGCAGGCCAGCCCTCCCTCGTCACCGAATACGAGTTCCGCGACGGCATCAGCACGCCTTCCCGCTTCGTGAAGGGCGCGGGCTATATGCTGAAGGTGCCCGCCATTGATATCGCCGAAGTGGGTTCGGGCGGCGGGTCCATCGCGCGGATCGATGCGGGCGGGCTGCTCGTCGTCGGGCCCGAGAGCGCGGGGGGCGATCCCGGCCCGGCCTGCTACGGGCGCGGCAACGAACAACCGACCGTGACCGACGCGAATATGGTGTTGGGCTACCTCAATCCGCAGGCGCTGGCGGGCGGTTCGCTGAAGGTGGATGCAGGCCTCTCGCGCGCTGCCATCGCCGCGCGCATCGCGGGGCCGCTCGGCATTGCCGTGGAAGAGGCCGCGCATGGCATCCGCCAGGTGGCCAATGTGAATATGGCCCGGGCCATCCGCGCGGTCACGGTGGAACGCGGCAAGGACCCGCGCGACCTGGCGCTGATGGCCTTTGGCGGCGGCGGACCGCTGCATGCCGTGGATGTGGCGCGGCTTCTGGGCATCCGCCGTGTGCTGATCAGCCCGGTGGCCGGCGTCTTCTCGGCGGCCGGCATGCTGGCGGCCGAAGCGGTGCATGAATTCGTGCATCCCCTGCTGATGCCGCTGGCCGAGGTCGCGCCAGAGCGCATCGCGGCGGCGCAGGAGGCGCTTGCCACCCAGGGCCGCGCCGCACTCGCCCATGAGGGCTATGCCGCCGATGCCGTGGAACTGCGCTTCGCCGCCGATCTTCGCTATGCCGGCCAATCTTCGCAGCTCACCGTTTCCATGAAGCAGGTGCCCTTCGAAGCCGGCGATCTGCGCGCCAGCTTCGAGCGCGTCTATGGCGAGACCTTCGGCTACACCGCCACGGGCGCTGCGGTGGAGCTGGTGAATTTGCGCCTCTCCGCCATCGGCCGTGCGGAGGGCCGGATTGATTTCCCAAGCCTTTCGCTGGATGCCAGCGCGCTGGCCGGCGCGACGGGTGAGCGGATGGTCAGCTTCGCGCGCGGCGCGCCGCCCATCGCGACCAGGCTGCTGCCGCGCGCGGCGCTGAGCGAAGGCCCGGTGCAGGGCCCCGCCATCCTGGAGAGCTACGACACCACCATCATCATCCCGCCCGGCTGCGTGGCGGCGGCCATCGGCTCGGGCTGCGTGGCGATCGACATGGGAGAGGCCGATGCGTGAGGACCCGATCACCTTCGCCGTCGTGAAGAACGCGATGGACGCCATCGTGGATGAGGTGGCCTATACCGTCATCCGCACCGCGCGCTCCGAGATCGTGAAGGACGTGATGGACTACAGCGCCGCCATCTGCGACGCGAAGGGCGAGATGGTGGCCCAGGCCAAGACCATCGCGCAGCATCTGGGCGCCATCCCCGAGGCCATGGCGGCGGTGAAGGCGCGCTGGGGGAACGACCTCGCGCCCGGCGACGCGGTGGTGATGAATGACCCCTATTCGGGCGGCATGCACCTGCCCGACATCTTCATGTTCTACCCGGTCTTCGTGGAGGGCGAGATCCTCGCCTGGACGGTGGTGATCTGCCACCACACCGACATGGGCGGCCGCGTCCCCGGCTCCAACGCCGCCGACAGCACGGAGATCTACCAGGAAGGCATCCGTATCCCGCCGCTGAAGCTGTATCGCGCGGGCGAGATGGATGACACGCTTTCCGCGCTCATCGCGCTGAATGTGCGCGTGCCAGAGATCGTGCTGGGAGACCTCCGCGCGCAATACGCCGCCTGCCAGGTGGGGGCGCGGGAGTTGAACGGGCTGGTGAAACGCTATGGTGCGGCCGGACTGCGCGGGCATCTGGTGAGCCTGCTGGACTATGCCGAGCGCATGGCGCGGGCCGAGATCGCCACCTGGCCCGTGGGCACCTATCGCTTCACCGATCACATCGACAGCGATGGTCTTTCGGATGACCCCGTGCCGCTGTCCGTCGCCATCACGGTGGTCGGAGACGGCACGTTGAAGGTGGATTGGGCGGGCTCCTCGCCGCAGGTGCGCGCGGCCATCAACTCCACGCTGTCCTTCACCAAGTCGAACAGCTTCCTCTCCGTCCGCTGTGCGCTGCGCGGCGACATTCCGAACAATGCGGGCGTGTTTCGCTGCATCGAGGTGACGGCGCCCGAGGGCAGTGTGCTGAACCCCATCTCGCCCGCGCCCGTCGCGGCCCGCGCGCTGACGGGCTATCGCGTGATGGACACGATGTTCGGGGCACTCGCGCAGATCGTGCCCGATGTGATTCCCGCCGCCGGCGAGGGCGGCAACACCGTGGTCTGCCTGGGCGGCCGCCACCCGGACAACCGGCCCTTCATCATCGTGGACATGATCAGCGGCTGCTGGGGCGGGCGCCCGGACCAGGACGGCATCGAGGCCATCACCAACCCCTCGCAGAATCTCTCCAACACGCCGGTCGAGGTGCTGGAACGCCAGCACCCGGTCCGCATCGAGGAATACGCCCTGGTGCCGGACAGCGGCGGTGCCGGCCGGTTCCGCGGGGGCATGGGCCTCGCCCGCAGCTACCGCCTGCTGGCCGATGAGGCGGTGCTGCAACTCCGCGCCGATCGCCTGCGCTTCGCGCCCTACGGGCTGAATGGTGGCGAGCCGGGCGGTGTCGCAGGCAATTGGCTGGGTGAGGGCAATGCGCGCGAGGCCATCCCCGGCAAGGTGACGATGCGCATGCGCCGCGGCCAATTGCTGACGCATCACCAAGCCGGCGGTGGCGGGCATGGCGATCCGCTCTCGCGCGATCCAGCCGCCGTGATGCAGGATGTCTGGAACGGCAAGGTGACGCCGGCCATGGCGCGCGCCCGCTATGGCGTGGCCACCGAGAATGACGACTGGAACCCCATTGAGACCGCGCGACTGCGCAGCCAGAAAGGATGACCGACATGCTCCGTCTCTCACGCCGCGCGGGATTGCTCGCGGCCCTCGCCACGCCCTCCATCGCCCGCGCCCAGGCCGAGCGTCTGACCGTGCGCCTCGATTTCTCGCCCTGGGGCGTGCATGCGGCGATGCATCTCGCCGAGACGCGCGGCTGGTTCCGCGAGGCTGGCCTGACGGTGGATGTGCAGGATGGGCGCGGAAGTGGGAACACGCTGCAACTGGTCAATGCCGGCCAGGCGGATGTGGGGCAGATCCAGGTCGGCCTCATCGCCCAGGCGCGCGAGCAGGGGGCCACGGTGCGCTCCTTCGCCGGGTTTGGGCGCCGCACCGACCTCGCCGTGCTGGTGGAGCGCGACAGCCCGATCCAGCGCGTGCAGGATTTCCGCGGCCGCAGCCTGGTGGTCTTTGCCGCCAGCCCCTGGGCGCCCTTCATTGACGCCTTCCTGCGCGCCGGCGGGCTGGACCGCACCAGCGTGAACGTCATGTTCGTGGACCCCTCGGCGCTTTGGGGCACCTACACGGCGCGGCGCGCGGATGGGCTGATGTCCACCACGCCCTCCGCCATTCCGGTGGCCGAGCGGCCGCGCCCGAGCCGCTCCATCCTGGCGGAGAGCGCCGGCATCAGCTTCCCGAGCTATGGGCTGGTGGCGACCGAGGCGACGATCCGCACGCGCGGCCCGGCGCTGAAGCGCCTGGTGGAAACGCAGCAGCGCGCCTGGGCGCATTTGAAGACCAATCTGGAGGATGGCGTGCAGGCGATGATCCGCCAGCGCCCCGATGCGCGGCTGGATCCCGTGGTGACGCGCGAGCAGATCCGCCTGACCATCGAATTCTTCGACACCCCCGCCACGGCCGGCCGCCCCATTGGCTGGCAGGCCGAGGCGGATTGGACGGCCGCGCTGCGCTCGCTGGAGGCAGCGGGCGCCATTCGCGCGGGCTGGCAGGTGGGCAACTACTTCACCAATGACCTGATCGGTTGATGGGTCTCTGCATCGAGGTCACGGGCGGGGGCAAGACCTACGCCTCCGCGCGCGGCCCGGTGACGGCGCTGCAAGGCGTTTCGCTCGAAGTGCGGCAGGGTGAGTTTCTCGCGCTGCTCGGCCCCTCCGGCTGCGGCAAGTCCACGCTGCTGCGGGCGATCGCGGGGCTCGATCCGCTCACGGAAGGCCGCATCACCTGCCGGGGTGCGGAGGTGCGGGAGCCGCCCGAGCGCATCGGCATGGTGTTCCAGCGCGATGTGCTGCTGGACTGGCGGACCATCCAGGACAACGTGTTGCTCGCCGCCGAATTCCAGGGCCTGCCGCGGCGCGCGCATGAAGCGCGGGCCAGCGCGCTGCTGGAGCGCTTCGGCCTCGGCAACTTCGCCGACCGCCACCCCTGGGAGCTTTCCGGCGGCATGCGCCAGCGCGCGGCCATCTGCCGCGCCCTGCTCTGCGAGCCGGAAATCCTGCTGATGGACGAGCCCTTCGGCGCGCTGGACGCGATGACGCGGGATGACCTGAACCTCGAACTCTCGCGCATCCAGCAGGATGGCGAACGCACGGTCGTCTTCGTCACCCATTCCATCGCCGAGGCCGTCTATCTCAGTGACCGCGTGGCGGTGATGTCCACCGGGCCCGGCCGCGTGGTGGAGGTCTTCGACATCGCCCTCCCGCGCCCGCGCCCGCTTTCCATCCGCGAGACGCCGGAATTCGCACGGCATGTGGCGGAGATTCGCGGGCTCTTCTCCCGCCTTGGCATCGTGAAGGAGTAGGGCGTGGCGGGCTCCTCTCACGCGCAAGGGATTGGCGGGACGCTGGCCGTGCTGGCTTCCATCCTGCTGCTCTGGGAGGCGGCGGTGTGGTTTTTCGCTCCGCCGCCGATCATCCTGCCGCCGCCGAGTTCCATCCTGGCCGAGCTCTGGTCCTCGCCGCGCTATTTCACGCGCCATGCGGGCTTCACGCTCTGGACCACGCTGGCCGGCTTCGGGCTCTCCGTGGTGCTGGGCGTGACGCTGGCGGTGTTGATCACGGCGTCCCGCTGGCTGGACCGGATCATCACCACCATCCTGGTCGTGCTGAACTCGCTGCCCAAGGTGGCCTTGGCGCCGCTCTTCGTCATCTGGATGGGCACGGGCGCCGAGCCCAAGATCGCCATCGCGGTGATGCTGGCGATCTTTTCCATCGTGGCCGATGTGGCGCTCGGCCTGCGCTCGGTGGACCCGGATGCCATCGCGCTGGCGCGCGTGCACCGGGCGAGCGCCTGGCGCATCCTGTGGAAGGTGCGCTTTCCGAATGCGCTGCCCGCGCTGTTCGTCGGCATGAAGGTGGCCGTCAGCTTCGCGCTGGTCGGCGCCATCGTGGGCGAGTTCGTGGGCGGCTCGGCCGGGCTGGGCCATGTGATCCTGATCGCCCAGGGGCAATTCGACACGGTGCGCGTCTTCGCGGCCCTGGTAGTCCTCGGCGTGATCGGCACGGTGTTGTTCTACGCCGTGGAAGCAGCGGAGCGGCTGGCCTTGCCCTGGCATGTCTCCCAACGCAGCGGTGGCCGCTGAGTTCAGCGCCGGTTGGCGTCCAGCAGGCGCAGCAAGCCATGCACCCCTGAGAGCAGGGGCGCCGGATATCCGAGATGCTCCGCAAGCTCGACCAGGCCGCCGATGATGGGTCCGATCTCCAGGCTGCGCCCGGCATCCAGATCCTGGAGCATGGAGGTCCGGAATGCGCCGAGCCGGCGTGTTACCGCGATGCGCGCCTCCGCATCGCCCAGTTTTGTGAGGCCGATCCGGCCGCCCATGCCGGCCATTTCGGCCATCATGCCGCGGATCAGCCCCAGCGTGCCCGGATCGTCAATCAACTGTGCCGCATCCGCCCGGGCCAGGGCGCTCAGCGGGTTCATGTTGGAATTGCCCCAGAGCTTGGCCCAGACCTCGCCCTGGATATCCGCGACCGGCTGCGCGGGCAGGCCCGTATCGGCCAGCAGTTGGGCGATGGCAGCGCTTTTCCCGGCGCCCGCCGGATCGCCCAGGAGCAGCCGGTCCGCCTTGAGGATCCTGATGCAGCCGGGGCTTTCCACACGGCTGGCCGCATGCACGACGGCGCCGATCACGCGATGCGCCGGCATCAGGGCCTTCAAGGTGCCGCCCGGGTCAATCGACTCCAGGCGCAGCCCATTCGCCGGCCCGCCGAAGCCATCGAAGAACCACCAGGGAATGCCGTTGATCGCGGGCAGGATCGTGGTGTCCGGACCGATCAAGGCGGCAATCAGGGCGGCATTGGCGGGCAGGTCATGCGCCTTCAGCCCCAGCACCAGAAGCTCGGCGGGGGGCAGGGTGCCTGGATCGTCACTCGCGCTCACGGCGAAGGCTTCGCGGCGCTCGCCATTCAGAAGAACCAGCCCATCCTGCCGCAGCGCCGCGAGGCTCCGGCCGCGCGCCAGGATCGACACGTCCTGGCCCGCGCGGCAAAACCCCGCCGCGATCCACCCGCCGATCGCGCCCGCGCCCAGAATGGTGACGTGGCGAAGGATGCCAGCACGAGCAGTCCCGGTTGTGGTCATGATGCAAGCGTCCCCAACTGTTTGGATTCACGGGGTCTGGGGCCTTTCGGCCCCAGCCGCCGGAGGCCCTTTTTTCTATTCCGGCGCCATGGCGAAAGCCCAGGCCTCGTGCCCCGGCCGATAGTTCCGGTTGTTGATCCCCGCATTCCGGTTCACCAGCGGCCGCGCATAAAGTGGATGCGTCATGCTGCGCACCTCATGCTCCACGCGGAACAGCACGGTGCCGCCTTCGGGGTCCACGATGTCGAGGAAGCGGTATTGCCAGGGGTTGCTCTCCTCGCTGATCAACCCTGCGGCGTCGAGGCGCGCATGCGGCCCGCCGAAATCGGCGAGCGTGATCTGGATATGGTGCCCGTCATATTCGGGCTGCGGCGCATCTGTCTCGCGGAAGACCAGGTATTGCCCATTGGCCACCAGGGCGCGGGCCACGCCATCCGCGGCCGTTGCCGGTGCCTGAAGGTAGTCCCGGTAGAAGCGCGCGATGCCGGGCGTTGAGCCGGGCGGCACGTCGAACTCCACATAGGGCATGCCGAGCGTGACGGCCCCGAAGCGCCGCGCATCCGGCGCATGCACGCGGATGCGGTTGCCCCACGGGCAGATGGTCTCCACCGCATCCTCGGTCTCGCGGAAGTCGAAGCGCGTGCCGGCCAGGTTCTTGCGTTGGGCGGCCAGGCGCTTCAGCAGCGCGGCGCGGTCAGGCAGGACCAGCGCCGTGGTGCCGCGCACCACCTGCGGCGCGCCGGACGGCAGATGGAACTGGCTGATGCCCACATTGGCCCACATGTTGTCCGTGCCGGTCATCAGATAGGGGTCGCGCGTCAGGCCGAGGCCGCTGATGTAGAAATTCGTGGCGGCGATCTGGTCCGGCACGCGGATGTTCACATGCTGCAACTCGACCACATGGCCGAGGGATTCCGCGTGGCGGTCATAGGGGTTGGGCATCGGGCGGCTCCTCGTTTGCGGTGAGCTTCGCGCCGGCGCCGCGGCGGGGCAAGCGCCTCGCCGCGAAGGCGGCCAAGGCCCTCGACAGCCGGGCCGCCCCGGCCGACAAATCCCGGATAGAAGGAGTGTCACGCGATGCGCATGCTGGGTGTCCTGGGGGGAATGGGGCCGCTGGCCTCGGCCGAATTCATGCGCGCGCTGACGCTGGAAACGCCGGCGGCGCGGGACCAGGACCACATTCCAACCGTCCTGTGGTCAGACCCCCGCGTGCCGGACCGGACCGAGGCGCGCAACCATGCCGGGCCCGATCCGCTGCCCTTTCTGCTGCGCGGCATCCGTGGGCTGGAGGCGACGGGCTGCGGCGCCATCGCCATTCCCTGCAACACCGCCCATGGCTGGTTTGAGCAGATGCAGGCCGCCACGCCCTTGCCCATCCTGCACATTGTGGATGCGGCGGCCGCTGACCTCCTCCGCCAGGGCGTCACCACAGGCCGCATCGGCCTGATGGGCACGACGGCGACGCTCGCCATGCGGCTCTACCAGGAGCGGCTCGGCATCGAATGCGTGACGCCGAGCGACGCCATGATGCAAAGCCATGTCATGCCCGCGGTCGGCCTCGTGAAGGCGAACCGGGTGGCCGAGGCCTATGCGCCGCTGGCCGAAGTCGCGCGCCATCTGCACGCCAAAGGTGCGGCCGCGGTGGTGCTGGGCTGCACGGAAATCCCGCTGGGCATCGCTGCCGGCCCCGCCTTGCCCTTTCCCGTCGTGGATACCGTGGCGGCACTCGCTCGCACCGCCATCGCCTGGGCGCTTGCGGAGAGCGCAAGCGCTGTTTAACCCTTGCGCCAAGCAGTCCAAGGAACGCCGCATGAGCCAGTCCGAGCACTTCCACAACCTCGCCGATATCACCCAAGGCATTGCGCGCGAATTGGCGCCAGGCGTGACGACGCGCATCTTTCCGGGCGAGCAGGCGATGCTCTCCGTCGTCACCATCGCCCCGAATGGCGAGGGGACGCTGCATTCCCACCCGGAGGAGCAATGGGGGGTGCTGCTGGAAGGTAGCGCGGTCCGCATCCAGGGCGGCGAGGAGATTGCGGTGACCAAGGGCGATTTCTGGCGCACGCCGGGCGGCATTCCCCACACGATGCGCGCCGGTCCCGAGGGCTGCCAGGTGCTCGACATCTTTTCCCCCCCGCGTGAGGCCTATCGCGTGGCCGGCTCCGGCTTCGGCACGGGCTGAGACGCCGCACGCCCGCGCCCGCTGACCCTGTTCAGGACCCACCCGCCATGCCCAGTCTTCCCCGTCGCGCCGCACTCCTGCTCGGGGCCGCCAGCCTCTCCGCCTGTGCGGCGTTGGAGCGCGGCCCGGCCGTGCCGCGCGGGCAGGCGCTGCGCGCCAGCGTCCTGGGCCTGCCCAATGAACGGTTCTTCCCGGGACAGGGCTCGGGGCCGATCGTGGCCGAATTCATGGCGGCGATGGAGCGGCGGCACCGGGCGCTCGGTGTGCGCCCGGGCCAGATGATGCCGACGCTCGATCTGCTGGCCATCTCGGGCGGCGGCGATGACGGGGCCTTCGGCGCGGGCCTGCTGAATGGCTGGTCGGAATCGGGCACGCGGCCGGAATTCGCGCTGGTCACCGGCGTCAGCACGGGCGGGCTGATCGCCCCCTTCGCCTTCCTCGGCCCCGGATATGATGCGGGGCTCCGCCGCGTCTACACGCAGAGCACGCTCGCCGACATCCTGATCCAGCGCAGCCTGCTGAGCGGCGTGCTGCTCGACGGCATGGCCGACACCACGCCACTCTTCCGGACCATCGCGCGCGAACTGGACGCGACCATGATCGCCCGTATCGGCGAGGGTTATCGGCAGGGGCGCCTGCTGCTGATCGGCACCACCGACCTCGACGCGCAGGTGCCGGTGATCTGGAATGTCGGCGCCATCGCGGCCAGCGGCCATCCCGGGGCGCCCGCGCTGATCCACCGCATCATGCTGGCCTCCGCCTCCATCCCCGGCGCCTTCGCGCCCGTGCTCTTCGACGTGACGTTGGATGGCGCGAAGCACCAGGAGCTGCATGTGGATGGCGGCGCCTTCGCTCAGGCCTTCCTCTATCCCGTCGCGGTGACGCAGGCGCGGCGCGCGCGCATCGCGGCCCGCCAGCCGGTGCAGCCCATCCGCGCCTGGGTGATCCGCAATGCCAAGCTGGAGGCCAATTGGGCCGCGACCGGCCGGCGCACCATGAGCATCGCCGGCCGCGCGGTGGAGACGATGATTGCCTCCAGCGGCCTCAACGACGTGATGCGGATCTGGCTGAACGCGCAGCGCGACGACGTGGAATACCGCCTGGCCTATATCGGCTCGGATTTCGACGTGCCCTACACCACGCCGTTCAACCCGGCCTATATGGGCCCGCTTTTCGAATATGGCCGGGCGCGCGCGGCGCGGGGCTATGACTGGGCGCGCCAGCCCCCGCTGGTGGAATAGGCGAACCTAGTCGCACTCGCAGCCCGGCGCCGGGGCCATGCTCTGCCGCGTCACGTGATGATCCACCCATTCGGCGACGAGCCGCCGCGCCTCGGCGATCGAGGCCTCGGGGTGATGCACGCGGTAGAGGGTGGTGCAGGCCTGGAAGGCGGCCATGTCCGTGGTGCCGACATCGCGCAGCTCGCGATAGGCGGTGACGACGGCGCGCTCGCAACGGCGGGCGATGTGGCTGAAATCGCGACCCATGGCTCTCTCCAGTTGCGAATCAATCGCAACGGCCGGAACGATAGCGACATCTGAATGGGTGTTCAAGTGACGCCTGCGCAAGTCAGGCGATGCGGCGCGGGATCAGGGCCAGGGCGAGGAGCGGCAGCAGCCCCGCCACCCAGAAGGCGGCGGCGAAGCCCGCCAGGAAATCCTCGAATCCACTGAACACCAGGGTGAGGAGCGAGGCCGCCAGCACCACCCCCAGCGTGCGCATCAGCAGGGTCAGGCTGCCTGCCACCCCGCGATCCTCGCGCCGCATGGCGGCGGTGACCATGTCCGTATAGGCGAGGGTAAAGAGGCCGATGCCGAAGCCCTGCAGCGCCAGCGCGGCGAGCAGCCAGGGCAGGGCCGTGGCGTCCCCCCATTGCGCGACCAGCAGCAGCCCCGCCCCGCCCAGCCCGGCCCCGGCCAGCGCCACCCGGCGCCCGCCGCCCAGCCGCCCACCCAAGGCCGAGCCCAGCATGGCGCCGCCATGGCCCGAGGCCAGCAGCGCGCCCGCCAGCATGGGACCGAGGCCCGCGATGCGCGCCAGGTAGAAGGGCACCAGCAGCATCACTGCGAAGCCGGCCAGATTCACCAGCAGGCTGGCCAGGTTCAGCCGCGCGAAGCCCGGCCGGCGGAACAGCCCGAGGTCGAGAATGGGCCGCGCCACGTGGAGGCTGCGCCAGATGAAGCCGCCCAGCATCAGCCAGGCCAGGACGAAAAGCGACAACGCGCCCCGGTTGATGGCCAGCAGCAGGCTGGCCAGGCCCACCGCCAGCAGCAGCGCGCCCCAGCCATCAAAGGCCTCGCGCGCGGCGCTGCGCGGGGGCGGGGCGGGCAGGCCGCGCAGCAGGAAGAGCGCCAGCAGCGCCACCGGCACGCGCACCCAGAAGACCGCGGGCCAGCCCCAGGCCTCCACCAGCAGCCCACCCAGCAGCGGGCCGAGCGCGGAACTCGCGGCGAAGCTGGCGGCATAGGCGCCCAGCGCCCGGGCGCGCATCGATTCCGGGTAGAGACTCGTGGCGAGTGCCGCGCCGCAGCCGATCACGAAGGCCGCGCCGATGCCTTGCAGGATGCGGGCCGCCAGCAGCATGGGGTAGCTCGGCGCCAGCGCACAGAGCAGCAAGGCGACCGCACTCCAGGCCAGGCCCAGGCGGAACACCCGCGCATGCCCCCAGATGTCGCCGATGCGCCCCACCGCCAGCATCAGGCTGCCATAGGTCAGCACATAGGCGATGATCAGCCATTGGATCGCCGGGAGCGGCAGCTCAAAAGCCGCTGTCACCGCCGGGAAGGCCACGTTCAGCGCCGTGTCGAAGGGCACGACCAGCGTGCCCAGCGCCAGCGGGAAAAGCCGGAGAAGGCTCGCCGGGCTCAACCTTCCAGGCGGATGTTGTTGGCGCGGACCACGCGGGCCCAGCGCTCGGTCTCGGCCTCCGCGAAATTGGCGAAGCCCTCGCCGGAGATGGCCAGGACGTCCATGCCCTGTTGTTCGACACGGGCCTTCGTCTCGGCCTCGGTCAGGATCTGGGCGAGAGTCCGAGCCATGCGCTCGCGGATTCCGGCGGGCACGCCGGAGGGCGAGAAGATGGCCCACCAGGTCGGCGCCTCGAAACCCGTGACACCCTGCTCCTGGAAGCTCGGCACGCCCGGCAGGTCGCGCCAGGCGGTGGCGGTGGTCACACCCAGGCCCCGCAGCGCGCCGCTGCGCACATGCGGGCCGCCCACCGGCGCATTGGTGACAAACAGCGGCACCTGCCCGGCCAGCGCATCGGCCAGCGCCGGCGCGCCGCCGCGATAGGGCACATGGGTGAGCTCCACGCCGGCGAGATTGCAGAGCTGCACCATGGCCACATGCATCATCGTGCCGACACCCGCCGTGGCATAAGTGATGCGCCCGGGCGGTTGCGCGCGGGCGGCCGCCATCAATTCCTGGAAGCTGCGCCAGGGGGTGGCCGGGTTCGCGGTGACCACCAGCGGCCCGCGGCCGATCAGCGTGATGGGTGCGAAATCCCGCCGGACGTCATAGGGCAGGTTCATGATGGCGGGCGTGATGACCTGGCTGTCCTGCGCGATCAGCCAAGTGTGGCCATCGGCGCTGGCGCGCGCCACCTCGGCCGCACCCACCGTGCCGGTGGCGCCGGCCTTGTTCTCGACAATGACCGTCTGGCCGAGCAGGGCCTGGAGGCGCGGTTGCAGCAGGCGCGCCACGATGTCCACCGAACCGCCCGGCGGCCAGCCGACCACGATGCGGACGGGCCGGCTGGGCCAGGCATCCTGCGCGATGGCCAGCGAGGGGGCGGCCAAAGGGGCGGCGAGCAGGCCGAGGGTGAGGGCGCGACGTTGCATGCGGGGTTTCCTCCTGAAGGGCCGGTTCAGGCCCGGCTTGTCAGGGGAGCGTGCCGGAACTTCGCGCGCCCGCACAAGGCCTCAATAACCGATGCGCCGGTCCACCACCTCGCGCAGCGGCTGGCCATCCAGGAAGCGGCGGAGATTGTCGGTGAAGAGCGCGGCCACCACGCGGTCCCGCTCGGGGTGCATGCCGCCGATATGCGGCAGCACCATGATGCCGGGCGTGGTCCAGAGCGGGTCGCTCGCCGGCAGCGGCTCCACGCGGAACACGTCGAGGATGGCGCCCGCGATGCGCTTCTCCGTCACCGCGGCGATGAGGTCGGCGTCCAGGATGGCGCTGCCGCGGCCGAAATTCAGCAGCCAGGCACCGGGCTTCATGCGGGCCAGGCGCGCCGCGTTCATGAAGTTCTCGGTCTCGGGCGTGGCCGGCAGCAGCAGCAGCACGAAATCAGCGCGGGCCAGCACCTCATCCGTGCGCTCGGGCGGCAGCACCTCGGCCACATGCGGCATGGGGGCCGCGTTGCGGCGGGTTCCGATTACCTCCATCCGCAGCGCGCTGGCCAACCGCGCGACCTCGGCCCCGATGGCGCCGAGGCCCAATATGCCCAGCACCTTGCCGTTCAGCGGCGTGGCGATGCGACGCTTCCACTGGCTGTCCTTCTGCGCCTCGGCGATGGCGGCATAGCCCTTGGTGATGTGAAACAGCCCGCCCAGGATGTTCTCGGGCATGGAATCCGCATGCGTGCCCCGCGCGCAGGTGAGCGTCAGTGCCTCGGGCAGGTCGGGCAGGGCGAGCCAGCCCTCGACGCCGGCCGTCAGCGATTGCGCCCAGCGCAGGCGCGGCATGCGCGGCAGCAGGCCGGCCGACACCCCCCAGCCGAGGATCACCTCGGTCTCCGCCATCTGCGCCCCGGAGGGCTGTGCGGCACGGCCCAGCGATTCGACGGCTACGCGCGGCTCGAGCCCGGCGGCGGCGATCGCCTCGATGTAGGGGCCGGGCGTGTCGGTCCAGAGCAGGATGCGGGTGCGGTTGGTCATGCGGGTTTTCCAGGCTTGCCTGGGCGCATGCTGCCACCCCTCGGTGCTTTCACGAAATGGCAGCAAAAGCGTCACGCCGCGGACCCCTGGGCCGAATAGGCAGCCGCCTCGTTGAATGAGGGGTTGGCATGATCGTCGTGGAAGGTGCGCGGGTGATTTACCCGAACGGGACGGAGGCGCTGAAGCCCTGCTCGCTGCACTTCGCGCCGGGAGCCTTTACCGTGCTGCTGGGCGCCTCGGGCGCGGGGAAGTCCACCCTGCTGCGCAGCCTGAACGGCCTGGTGCGGCTGAGTGCGGGGCGGATCACCGCCGAGGGCCAGGACATCACGACGGCGCTGCGCTGGCATCGCGCGCGCACCGGCATGATCTTCCAGCAGCACCAGCTGATCGGCCGGCGGAGCGTGCTCGCCAATGTGCTGATGGGGCGCCTCGGTCATCATTCCGCGCTGCGCACCCTGCTGCCCTGGAGCCTGGCCGAGAAGCGCCTGGCACTGGCCGCGATCGAGCGCGTGGGCCTGCTGGATTATGCGCTGCGCCGCGCCGACCAGCTCTCGGGCGGGCAGCAGCAGCGTGTCGGCATCGCCCGCGCCCTGGTGCAGCAACCCAGCACCATCCTGGCCGATGAGCCCGTGGCCTCGCTCGACCCCGCGACCTCGGAGCGGGTTCTGGGCCAGCTGCACGCCATCTGCCGGCAGGACCGGCTGACCGCCATCGTCTCGCTCCACCAGCTCGACCTCGCGCGCCGCTTCGCCGACCGGATCATCGGCATCGCGGGCGGCGCGGTGGTGTTCGACGGCCCGCCCGCCGCGCTGGGCGAGGCCGAGACCGCCCGGATCTACGGCACCGTGCCGCAACCCGAACCCATCCTGGAGATCGCCTGATGCTTCGCCGCCATATCCTGCTTGCCGCCCCGGCCCTCGCCCCCGCGCTCGCATTCGCGCAAACCCGCGATCCGCGCCGGCTGCGCGTGGCCCTGCTGCCCGATGAGAATGCCAGCACCATCATCCAGAACGCGCAGCCGCTGCGCGCGCATCTGGAGCGCAGCCTCTCGCGCGAGATCGAGCTGGTGGTGACGACCGACTATTCCTCGATGATCGAGGCGATGCGCTTCGGCCGCATCGAGATCGCCTATTTCGGCCCCTTCTCCTATGTGCTCGCCAAGTCCCGCGCGCCGGCCATCGAGCCCTTCGCGGTCGGCATCGAGCGCGGCTCGCCCACCTATAATTCCATCGTGATCGCGGGCAGCGAGAGCCCGGTGCGCGCGCTTGAGGATATCCGCGGCCGCCCCATGGGCTTTGGCGACCAGGCCTCCACCTCGGCGCATCTCGTCCCCCGCGCCATGCTGCTGACGCGGGCGCAGCTGAATGGCGAGCGCGACTACCGCGTGGTGCATCTGGGCACGCATGACGGCGTGGCGCGCGCGGTGCAGGCGGGGCAGGTGGCGGCCGGCGCCCTCTCGCAGAGCATCCTTCGCACGCTGGTGACGCGCAATGTGATCGACGCGGCGCGCATCCGCGAGGTGGCGGTGAGCGACCCGATCCCGAACTACCCCATGGTGATGCAGGGCAACCTGGCCGAGCCGCTGAAGGCCGCGATCCGCAGCGCCTTCCTCGATGTGCGCGACCCCGAGGTGCTGCGCGCCTTCCGCGTCGAAGGCTTCGCCCCCACGGATGACGCCGCCTACAACATCCTGCGCGAGACGGCGCGGGTGCTGGAGATGGACCTCACGCGGATGCGCGGATGAACGCGCAGGCTTCCATTCTCGCGGCCGATCGCGCGGCGGGGCTGCGCGGCGGGGCGCTGGCGGCCGCCATCATCGCGGTCTGCGCCGTGGCGCTCGGCATCACCGGCTTCTTCGATGCGGAGCGCTTCGCCGATGGCATTCCCGCCATGGCGCAGCTCTTCTCCGAGATGGTGCCGCCCGATTTCTCGCGCTGGCGGGCCTGGCTGAAGCCGCTGCTCGACACGCTTGCCATGTCCATCGCCGGCACGGCGCTGGCGGTCGTGATCTCACTGCCACTGGCGCTGCTGGCCGCCCCCAATGTCTCGCCGCATCCGGTGGTGCAGCATGCGACGCGCACGCTGCTGGCCTTCCTGCGCTCGGTGCCCGAGATCATCATGGGCATCCTGTTCGTGGCCGCGGTCGGCTTCGGCGCGCTGCCCGGCGTGCTGGCCTTGGCACTGCATTCGGTCGGCATGGTGGGCAAGTTCTACGCGGAAGCCATCGAGCATGTGGACCCGAAGCCGCTCGAGGCCGCGCGCGCGGCGGGTGCCACGCGCTTCCAGGTGATCACCCATGCGGTGCTGCCGCAGGTGATGCCGCAGCTCTCCGACATCACCATCTATCGCTGGGAGTACCACTTCCGTGCCTCGGCGGTGCTGGGCATCGTCGGCGCCGGCGGCATCGGCTTCGAGCTGATCGCGGCGCTGCGGCTGATGTCCTATGACCAGGTCTCGGCCATCCTGCTCGCCATCCTCGCCTGCGTGCTGGTGGTGGATGGCATCGGCGCCAGGCTGCGGGCGGCGCTGAAGTGACGCGCCCAAACATCCTCGTCACGCATTGGGTGGAGGAGGAGGTGCTGGACCTCCTCGCCACCGCGGGCGAGGTCGAGGCGAACCGCACGCGGGAGACTTGGTCGCCGGCCGAGGTTCGCGCGCGCACGGCCGACAAGCACGCAATCATGGCCTTCATGCCGGACCGCGTGGATGCGGCCTTCCTGGCGGCCTGCCCTGATCTGCGCATCATCGCCTGCGCGCTGAAGGGCTTCGACAATTTCGACCGCGCGGCCTGCGCGGCCGCCGGCGTGCAGCTTTCCATCGTGCCCGACCTGCTGACGGCCCCGACGGCCGAATTGGCACTGGGTCTCGCCATCGGCCTCGGGCGGCAAATCCGGGACGGCGATGCGCTGGTGCGCGCCGGGCAATTCGCCGGCTGGCGGCCCATCCTCTACGGCTTTGGACTAGATGGCGCGACGGTAGGGCTGCTGGGCCTCGGCGCCGTGGGGCGCGCCATCGCGGACCGGTTGGCGGGCTTCGGCTGCCGCATCATCGCGCATGATCCGGGTGCAGCGCCGCGCGTGGATGTCGCGCTGCTGCCCTTCCCGGACGTCCTGGCGCGATCCGACCTGCTGATCGGCGCCGCACCGCTGACGCCCGCCACGCGCCACATGATCAACGCGGAAGCCCTTGCCGCGCTCCGGCCCGGTGCGCTGCTGGTGAATATCGGCCGCGGCTCCGTGGTGGAGGAGGCGGCGGTGCTGGCCGCGCTGGAATCCGGGCATCTCGGCGGCTATGCGGCCGATGTCTTCGAGTTCGAGGACTGGTTGCTGCCGGACCGCCCGCCGGAGATCGCGCCCGCCTTGCGGACGCATCCGCGCACGCTCTTCACGCCGCATCTGGGCTCGGCCGTGGCGGGTGTGCGGCGGGACATCGCGCTGCGCGCCGCGCACAACATCCTGGATGCGCTGGCGGGCCGGACGCCGAGGGATCTGCTGCCGCCTTGATGGGCCGCGCCGCACGGCGCAAGCTTCCCGCAATTCCCCAACAGGAGCGTCCCATGGCTGAATCCATCCTCTTCCCCGGCACGGTCGAATGGTCGGGCGAGAATCCCGGCATCTCGTTGAAGGAGGACGCTTCCGGCCCCTTCACCACGCTCGCCTCCTTCTTCCGCGTCGTCCTCTCGCCGCATGGGCGCGGCCATGCGCTGGTGCTGCTGCAGAACCCGGGCAGCGAGGGCGCCGGCAATATCTGCCTGACCGACAATGAGCCGCTCGCCCGTTGGCTCGTCGCCGATTACGTCTCGCATTTCGGCGCCTGGCGTGGCCTGCCCGGGCTGAAGAGCCTGCAATACCACCCGCTCGACAGCGTCACGGTCGGCGGCGACGCCATCACTCACTACAGCGAGACGGTGACCGGCGCCGGCATGACCGTGGCGCTGGAATGGACCGGCCTCGGCAAGCCCTTCTGCTTCGCCCTCGCGCCTGCGCAATCGGCGACGGGCGCGCACCACATGCCGAGCCTTTTCGTCGGCTGCGAGACGGCGACGGTAACGGTCAACGGAGCGAAGCGTCCGGGTGCCCCCATCCCGCGCGAGATCGTGGGCCAACGCATCTCGACCGCGATGCTGGCCTTCTCCGAGACCTGGCTGCGCGTGTGATCAGCCCCTGACGCGCAACCCCTGCAGCCGGATCAGCCCATCCGGCACCATCCGCAAGCCCTGCACCGCGGCCCCGGTGCCGACGAAATTCGTGGGGTGCCAGAGGTAGATATAGGGCCGGTCGCGCAGCAGCACCTCCATCGCGCGGCCGTAGGCGGCGAGGCGCGCGGCGGGCTCCACCTGCGTGCGCCCTTCGCGCAGCGCCGCATCGGCCGCCTCGCTGCAATAGCGCCCCCCATTCAGCGCCTCACCGCAGGCGTTGAAGCCCCAGAGATTGCCATCCACATCCGTGCGGCCCGACCAGGCGATGACCAGCATCTCGAAATCGCCGGCCGTCCATTGCCGCAGCAGCGTCGCCGTCTCGATCACCTGGATCTCCAGCGTAATGCCGGCCTCCGCCGCCATGGCCTGGATCACCTCGGCCGCCTGGATGTATTCGGTGGTGTTGGGCACCGAGAAGCGGATGCGGATGCGCTCATGCCCGGCCTCGCGCAGCAGGGCGCGGGCGCGCGGCAGATCGCGCCCCGGCACGGCGAGGCCCGGCACATGCTGCGGATGGCCGGGCGGGGTGGACTGGTTGCCCGGGCGGTACAGCCCCTCGAAGGCGACACGGTTCAGCGCCGTGCGGTCAATGCTCGCCTCCAGCGCGGCGCGGATGCGCGGATCGCGGGCCAGCGGCGTGTTCGCGCGCTCGCCATTCGCCATGTTGATCGCGAGATAGACGACGGCGAGCGAGGGCCCCTCCAACAGCCGCACCCGGCGATCCGCCTTCAGCGTCGAGACATCCGAGGGGTTCACCCGCTCGACCACGTCGAGCGCGCCGGCGCGCAGGTTGGCGGCGCGCACGGTCGTGTCGGTGAGGGGGCGATAGGTCACGCGCTCGGCATGGATGGCCGCGCGGTCCCAATAGTCGTCGAAGCGCTCCAGCTCGATCCGGTCCTGCGCCACGCGGCGCGTCAGCCGGAACGGGCCGGCGCAGGCGGGGGCGGCCTGGAAATCGGCGCCCAGCACCGTGGCCTGGCGCGGCGAGACGAGCATCCCCGCGCGATCGGACAGCGCGGCCAGCAGGGGCGCGAAGGGTTCGCTCAGGCGGATGCGCAGCTGCATGGGCCCCGCCACCTCGATCGCCGTCACGGGCCCCAATTCGCCCCGCCGCGTGGAGCCCGGCGCGTTCCGGTGCCGCTCCAGCCCGATGCGCGCGGCCTCGGCATCCAGCGCCACGCCGTCATGGAAGCGCACGCCCTCGCGCAGGGTCAGCAGCAAGGCGCGCCCCTGCTCCTGCCATTCCCAGGCGGTGGCGAGCTGCGGCACGAGCGCACCCTGTTCATTCACCTCGATGAGCTTGTCGCACATCGCCATGAAGACCTGGCGCGCGGCGACGGAGCGGGAGAGCGTGGGGTCCAGCACATCCGGGTCGGATGCGATGCCGATGCGGATGTGCTGTGCTGCGGCCGGAAGCGCGAGCACGCTGAGGAGGGCGGCTGTCAGGAGGCGCATGCGTGGGCCTTTGCAATGTCGGCCCAGCCTAGCAGGCGCCTCTGTTGGATGTGCAAGAAGCTGAGTTCGTCGTCGGGCAGCCCCTCACATGGCGGGCGTCGCGAAGAACTTGTTCTTCAGCCCCTTCTGGTTCTCGTAGATCGAGCCCTGGAGATCGGCGGGCGGCAGCGGCAGCCGCACCGGCACATCCGCGAGGCGCGGCGCGAGGCTCGATGTGCCCGCCACCATCAGCCGGTCATAGGCCTCGATCCCGCCGGGGAAACCCAGCAGCGGCCAGGCATCGGCGGCGCGGAACTGCATCAGCAGGAAGCGTCGCTCGCGGTTAGAGGTGTTGGGCGCGGAGGCATGCGCGGCGCGGACGTGATGGATGGAGATGGAGCCCGCCTTGCCGGTCAGCGGGATCGCCGCGTCATAATCCAGCTCGCGCTTGGTCGGGTCCATCGCGCCGCAGAATTTCCCGTCCATGTGGTGGTCGAAGACCGGGCCGCGATGGCTGCCGGGGACGATCAGCAGCGGTCCGTTGGACAGCTCCATGTCGTCCATCATGACGCCGACGGCGGCCAGGTCGTCATTGGTGTGCGGGTAGAAGGCCCAATCCTGGTGCCATTCGACGGCGGCGCCGAAGCCGGCCGATTTCATGTTGAGCTTGGAGGTGTCGAAGCGGATATCCGGCCCCCAGAGGCTTTGCAGGCAGGCGATGATGGTGGGGTTGCGCATCAGCCGCTCATAGGCCGGGTGGCGCAGATGCGGCGCCTTGATCCGGCGCACGCGCGGCTGGCCCGGGGAGTGGCTGTCCTCCAGGTCATAGACGTCGTCATGCGTGACGAGCCGCGCGGAGCGGGCGACGAAGCCCTCCGTCACCTCGCGCAGTTCCGCCACCTCGGCCGGCGTCAGCACGTCGGGCACGACGATGGCGCCGACGCGATTGTATTCCTCGATCTGGGCTGGGGTGAGCATGGCGCGTGTCTCCGGTGCCGGTTGTCCCGGCTTCCGGGGGGAGGCTAGGCCCCGCCGATCCGCCGGGTCAACGGGGATTCCCGGGGGCCGTCAGCTCCGGGGCGGCGCCACGCTGGCGCCCTGGATTCCATGCCGCGCGAGGGAGGCGGCGATGAAGCCCGAGGCCTTCATCTCCTCGACGAAGGCGGTGAGGGCGGCCAGCGCCGCGGGGTCGCGCCCGGCCGCGAGGCCCATCGCCTGATGGATCACCATGAAGCGCCCGGGCAGCAGCCGCAGGCCCGGGATGCGGGCGGCATCCGCCTCCAGCTGCTGCCGGACGCCGGCGGCCACATCCAGACCCTGCCGCAGGAATTCCTCCACCACGGCGGGCGAGGTCGGCGTGCGCAGCAGCGTCGCGTGGCGGATCTCACGCGTCAGGAACAGGTCATAGGCGCTGTTGAGGCCCACCATGATGCGCGTGCCCGGCCGGTCCACCTCCTCGATGCGAGAGAGGGGGGAGGCGTCGCGCACCAGATAGGCGCCCTCGATCTCGATATAGGGCGCCGTGAAGTCGATGCCCTGGCTGCGCGCCGGGTCCACGGCGAAGAAGCCGATATCGGCGCGGCCCGAGCGCAGCGTCTCCACCGCGCGCCCGGCGGCGGGGACGGTCACCATTTCCAGCTCGACGCCAAGCCGCCGCGCCAGCGCCTGTGCCAGGTCCACCGAGACGCCATGCGGCGGGCCGCTCTCGCTGGCGCGTCCCGCGAGGATCGGGTTGCCGAGGTTGATCACCGCGCGCAGCCGCCCCTCCGGTGCGAAGGCCCTCGCCAAGGGGGAGGGGCCTTGCGCCAGCGCCGGCGTGGCGGCCAGCGTGAGAAGGGCGGTGCGCCGGCGCATCAGGCCTTGGCCACCGCGTCGGCGATGGCCTTGCCCACTTCCAGCGTGCCGGCCTGGCCGCCGAGGTCGCGCGTGCGCGGCCCGCCTTCCGCCAGCAGCTTCTCGATCGCCGTCGTGATGGCCGCTGCCGCCTCATGCTCGCCCAGGTGGTCCAGCATCATCGCGCCCGACCAAATCTGCCCGATCGGGTTCGCGATGAAGCGGCCCGCGATGTCGGGGGCCGAGCCATGCACCGGCTCGAACATCGAGGGGAAGGCCTTCTCCGGGTTGATGTTGGCGCTGGCCGCGACACCGATGGAGCCGGCGACGGCGGGGCCGAGGTCGGAGAGGATGTCGCCGAACAGGTTGGAGCCCACCACCACGTCGAACCAGTCCGGGTGCTGCACGAAATGCGCGCAGAGGATGTCGATGTGGAACTGGTCCGTCTTCACCTCGGGATAGCTCTTCGCCATGGCGTCGAAGCGCTCATCCCAATAGGGCATGGTGAAGGTGATGCCATTGGACTTGGTGGCGCTGGTCACCTTCTTGCGCGGGCGCTTCATCGCCAGCTCGAAGGCGTATTTGATGATGCGGTCCGTGCCGGTGCGCGTCAGGATGCTCTGCTGGCTGACGAATTCTCGATCCGTGCCCGGGAACATGCGCCCGCCGACGGAGGAATACTCGCCCTCGGTGTTCTCGCGGACCACGTAGAAATCGATCTCGGCGGGCGTGCGATTGGCGAGCGGGGTGGCCACGCCCGGCAGCAGCTTGCAGGGGCGCAGCGAGACATACTGATCGAAGCCGCGGCGGATCGGGATGAGCAGGCCCCAGAGCGAGACGTGATCGGGCACGCCGGGCCAGCCGACCGCGCCCAGGAAGACGCTGTCGCTGTCCTTCAGCTGGTCGAGGCCGTCTTCCGGCATCATGCGGCCGGTCTTCACATAGGTCTCGCAGGACCAGTCATAGTGTGTGAGCTTCAGCTCGAACCCGAAGCGGCTGGCGGCGGCGTCCAGCACGCGCAGCCCCTCGGGCGTGGTTTCCTTGCCGATGCCATCGCCGGGAATGACGGCGATGCGATGTGTGCGGGCCATGTGGCGCTCTCCCTCGATGCTTCGGGGTTACGCCGAGGGACGCTTCCCGGCAAGACGGCGCAGCGCCGCCAACAGCACGAAGCCGGCGGCGATCATCCCCGAGAGCACGGCCGGGCGCGGCCCGAAGGTGAGGTCCAGATTGGCCGCGGTGATGCGCGCGGCCGGCAGGTTGGTGGCCAGCGCATACCAGAGGAATTCGATCAGCACCGCGCCCAGCAGCGCGCCCAGGCTGAGCAGGGCGAGGGCCGCGAGGCTGGTCTGCCAGCGCCCCGGCAGGGCGCGCCAGGCCAGCAGCCAGACCAGCAGACCGGCCAGGACCACGCCCTGCGAGACATCGGTCTTGGACTGGATGAAGGCATGCAACAGCCCCAGCAGCGCCACCGGAAAGATGATGCGATGCAGCCGCTTCCAGCCGCGCCCCAGCCGCTTCATCCAGCCATCGGTCGAGGTCCAGCCCAGCACCACCAGCCCCACCAGCGCGGTGAAGCCGATGACGAGATAGACGCGGCTCGCGATCTCGATCGCCACGCGCAGCAGCCGCCAATTCTGGTCGCCGATGTAGAGCACGAAGTGCAGCAGCACCCAGGCCAGGGCGCCCAGGCCGATCATCCGCCGCAGCTGGAACAGCTTGGGCCAGTTCAGGATGCGGCCGAGCGGCGTGACGGCCAGGCTCGCGATCAGCAGGCGGATGGCCCAGCGGCCGGTCTCATGTGTTGCAGCCTCCAGCGGCTCGGGGCCGAGTTCCTCCATGGCCCAGAGCTGGAACAGCCGCAGCGCCGGCAGGATCATCACCGCGAGGGTGAGGATGCGCAGGGCGGAGCCCCGGCCCGCGCGGTCACGCCAGGGGGCATGGAGCGGGGTCATCAGGCCCATCCGCGGCTCCGGATCTCGGCGGCGATGCGCGCGGTTTCGTCACGCGGCGCGCGGGGCGGGGGCAGGGGGGCGCCCAGGCAGGCGGCGAGGCCGGCAGCAATCAGGCTTTCCGCCACGGCCTGGTGGCGCGGGCCGAGCCCGCCGGGATCGGCGATCAGCAGCGGCGCCGTGGTCATGAGCGCTTCGGAGAGCATGGAAATGGAATCACCCGTGACAACGAGGGTATCGGCCATGGCGAGCATGGCGCCGTAAGGGTTCGCGCCATCCCCCCCCCAGGGATACAGCCGATGCGGAATATTTCGCAGCACATCCGCAACAGCCCGGCCGGCCGGGGCGCCGGTGCGGCGGGAGGTGGTGGCCAGCACGGAAGCGCCCAGGGCGGTGGCGCCGGTGGCGATGCGCGCGGCGACCTCGGGCGCCATCCCCTCGCTGCGCGCCGGCCCGCCCAGCAGCAGGGTGACGATGGGGCGGGGCAGGGCGGCGAATTCGGGGAAGGCGGCGGGAGCCTCGGCCAAAGAAGCGGGCGTCAGGCGATGGGCGGCGCCCTGGATCACCATGACATTGGGCGCGGGGGCCGGGCGGTCATGCGCGCCGATCACCAGCAGGTCGAAATCCGTGGCACCGAGGCCCGGGCGCATGGCGTGGACCGTTCGCGCCCCGCGCGCCCGCAGCCAGCGGGAGACCGGCGCCGAACGCCGCCCGGCGGAAATTACCAGGCTCGGCCAGGGGGGCGTGAAGGCCGAACGCTCGGCCAGGCCCGCCAGGGTGGGGACCGGCCAGGGCAGCCTGGCCAGCGGGCCGAAGCGCAGCGGAACCCGCCGGAATGGGGCGCCGAGCCGCTCCGCGATGCCCAGCGCTTGCGCCGCCGTCCCCGCGCGGGGGTCTTCCAGGACCCAGATCATGGAAGCCCTCTCAGCATGGACGGGGCGCGCGCCCGGCGTTACGAGACGGCATCAGGATTGGAGCCAGGATATGAGCGGTCATCACGCCTCGGATTGGGACAGGGACGCGGCCTTGACCACGGCGCGCATCCTGCTGGAGATCAAGGCGGTGAATTTCCGCCCCGAGGAACCCTATACCCTCACCTCCGGCTGGAAGTCGCCCGTCTACATCGATTGCCGCAAGATCATCTCCTACCCGCGGGCGCGCACCCGCATCTGCGACCTGGGCGTGGAGAAGATCAACCGCGCCATCGGCTTCGAGACGATCGAGAGCATCGCGGGCGGCGAGACGGCCGGCATCCCCTTCGCCGCCTGGATCGCCGATCGGATGAACCTGCCGATGGCCTATGTGCGCAAGAAGCCCAAGGGCTTCGGCCGCAACGCGCTGATCGAGGGCGACGTGCCGGTGGATCGCGAGACCCTGCTGGTGGAGGACCTCACCACCGATGGCGCCAGCAAGATCCGCTTCGCCGAGGCGCTGCGCGAGGCGGGCGCCAAATGCGCGCACACCTTCGTGGTCTTCTACTACGGCGTCTTCCCCGGCAGCTTTGAGCAGATGAAGGCCATGGGCCTCTCGCTGCACCACCTGGCGACCTGGTGGGATGTGCTGGAAGTCTGCCGGGAGCGTGCCTATTTCCCGGAAAGCTCGCTGTCTGGTGTCAGGAAGTTCCTGGAAGACCCGGTGGCCTGGTCCCGCGCGCATGGCGGGGTGGGGAGCCTGGAGGAGGCGCTGGCGCATAAGGGCAAGGCGGGGTGAAACCTGCGCGAATCCGCGCGACTTCGTCGGGCCCTTCCGGCAGAATGGCCGGCTGAAGGAGTTTGGCATGGCAAGGATCAATGTGGAGATCGCCGACGAGGCCGCGGCGAATTTGCGAGCCGTCGTCGCTGCCAGCGGCGTGGATGAGGCCTCGGTGATCGAAACCGCCTTGCTGCTTTATGGCGAACAGGCCGCCGCCTTCCGCGCCTTCGTCGCCGAAGGCGAGGCCGATGTGGCCGCGGGCCGCGTGGTGCCCTGGGAAGAAGTGATGGCCAGCCTGGATGCCATCATCGCACAGGCTCAATCCGAACGGTCTTGAAGCCGGTCAATCTCTCGCGGCGGGCTGAGGCGGATTTGGCCGAGGCGATCCGCTTCATCGCCCGGGAAAACCCCGCCGCCGCCATCGCGGTTCGTCATCGCGTCGCGGAGGCGTTTGCCCTTCTCGCCCACTTTCCCGAAGCTGGCATTGCGCAGCCCAACGGCATCGAACGCATTCTCCAGGCCAAGGGCACGCCCTATCGGCTGATCTATCGCAGCGACCTGGCGGAGGTGGTCATCCTCCGCATCTGGCATGGAGCCCGTGGATGGCCACCCGTTTCCTGATCCTCTTCCTGCTGCTGCTCAGCCCCGCCCTCGCGCAGACCCCGCGCGAGACGTTGAACATCGGCATCACGCAATACCCTTCGACGCTGCATCCCAACATCGAGAACATGGTGGCGAAGTCCTATACGCTGGGCTTCACCCGCCGCCCCGTCACCGCCTATGACGCGAATTGGCAGCTGGTCTGCCTGCTCTGCGAGACGCTGCCCACGCTGGAAAACGGCCTTGCGGTGCGCGAGACGACGCCCGATGGCAAGGCCGGCCTGCGCGTCACCTGGCGCCTGCGGGAGGGGCTGCGCTGGGGCGATGGCACGCCCATCACCACGGCCGATCTACGCTTCACCTATGATGCCGGGCGCGACCCCGCCACCGGCATCGGCCCCGCCGAATTCTTCCGTTCCGCCTATGAATTCATCGCCGAGGATGCCCGCAGCTTCACCCTGCGATTCGACCGCGTGACCTTCGAATTCGCGAGCCTGGGCGATTTCGCGCCGCTGCCCGCGCATCTCGAGCGCGCCCGCTGGGAGAGCGACCCGCGGACCTACCGCACCCGCACCCTCTACGACACGGAGCCCACCAATCCCGGCCTCTGGAACGGCCCCTATCGCGTGGCGCAGGTCCAGGCGGGCTCGGCCATCACGCTGGAGCGCAACCCGCATTGGTCCGGCCCGGCGCCGGCCTTCCGCCGCATCGTGATCCGCACGGTGGAGAGCACGCCGGCCTTGGAGGCGCAGCTTCTGGCCGGCCAGGTGGACATGATCGCCGGCGAGCTCGGCCTGCCGGTGGAGCAGGCGAGCGCCCTGATCCGCCGCACGGGCCAGCGCTTCCGCGCCGAATACCGGCCAGGCCTGATCTATGAGCATTTGGACCTGAACCTCGACATGCCCGTCCTGTCGGACCGCCGCGTGCGCCAGGCGCTGCTGCTGGGGTTGGATCGCGCGCAGATCGTGGCGCGGCTCTTCGAGGGACGGCAGACCGTCGCCCACACCAGCGTGAACCCGCTCGACTGGCCGCATGACCCGCGGGTGCGCCAATACCCGCATGACCCCGCACGCGCCGCCGCCTTGCTGGCCGAGGCAG
The DNA here is from genome assembly GCF_019747315.1 of Roseococcus sp. Taxonomy (GTDB): domain Bacteria; phylum Pseudomonadota; class Alphaproteobacteria; order Acetobacterales; family Acetobacteraceae; genus Roseococcus. The sequence goes on from NZ_JAIEQY010000084.1 coordinate 38,423, forward strand.
GCTGGAATCCTGGCCCTGATGGCATCCGCCGCAATGCGGAAGGGCAGCGCCTTTCCTTTGAGTTGCTCACCACCGCGGGCAATCGCTCGCGCGAGGCGGTGCAGCAGGTGATCCAGGCACAATGGCGGCAAATTGGCGTCGAGGCGCGGATCCGCAACGAGCCGCCGCGTGTGCTGTTTGGCGAGACGCTCTCCCGCCGGCGCTTCCAGGGGGCGGCGATGTTCGCCTGGGTCTCCGCACCTGAAAGCGTGCCGCGCAGCAGCCTGCATTCCGAGGAAATCCCCCGTGCCGAGCGCAACTGGTCCGGCCAGAACTACACGGGCTTTCGCAATGCCGAGATGGACGCGCTGCTGGAGGCCCTGCCCATCGAGCTGGACCGCGAGAAGCGGCGCGTCCTGTGGCACCGCCTGCAGGCGATCTATGCCGAGGAATTGCCGGGCCTGCCGCTCTGGTTCCGCCAGGATGCGCATCTCTGGCCCGCCTGGCTCGAGGGCGTGCGCCCCACCGGCCATCTGAACCCGTCGAGCCTCTGGGTCGAGGAATGGCGGGTGCGCTGATGCTGGACCATGTCTCCATCACTGTGAATGAACTGGCCTGCAGCGCGCCTTTCTATGACGGGGTGATGGCGGCCCTCGCCGTGCCCTGCGTCTGGCGGGAGGCCCGGGCCATCGGCTATGGCGCGCGGGATGGCGGTGCGGGCTACCTGACGGTCGCGGAATGCCCGGGCGTGGTGGCGGATCGCCGGCATTGGTGCTTCCGCGCCGCCGATCGCGCCGCCGTGCGCGCCTTCCATGCGGCGGGGCTGGCGGCGGGCGGCCGGGATGACGGGGCGCCGGGCCTGCGCCCGCATTACCACGCCGATTACTACGCAGCCTTCCTGCTGGACCCCGACGGCAATCGCGTCGAAGCCGTGTGCCATGTTCCATGCTCCGGCTGATCCTCGCGCGCCTGGCGCAGATCGCCGTCACGGCCGCGATCCTCTCCTTCTGCGCCTTCATGCTGATCGCGCTCATGCCGGGTGACCCGATCGACCTCGCCATCGCCGGTGACCCGCGCCTGACCAGCGAAGATGCGGCAAGGCTGCGGGCGCTGCACGGGCTGGATCAGCCCTTGATGGCGCGATACCTCGCCTGGGCCGGGGCTGTGCTGGAGGGGCGCTTCGGCCATTCACGCCTTTTCGCGCAGCCGGTGGCCGCGCTGCTGGGGCCGGCGCTGGTGAGTTCGCTGGAATTGCTCGGGCTGGCCTTGGCGCTGGCGGTGGGGCTGGGCGTTTCTCTCGGCGCGCTGGCGGCGTTGCGGCCCAGTGCGGCGCCCTTCGTGCAGGGGCTGGCGCTCGTGGCGCAGGCGGTGCCCTCCTTCTGGCTGGGCATTCTGCTGATCATCTTCTTCGCCGTGCAACTGGGCTGGCTTCCGGCTGGCGGGGAGGGGGGCTGGCACTTCCTGATCCTGCCCGTGGTGACGCTCTGCTTTGCCAATCTCGCCGCCTACGCGCGCCATGCGACCTCGGCCCTGCGCACCGCCATGGCCGAGCCGCATATCCGCACCGCCCGCGCCAAGGGGGCGAGCGAAAGCCGGATCATTCTGCGCCATGCCCTGCCCAATGCGGGCGTGCCGCTGCTGACCATTGCCGCACTGGATGCCGGTGCGCTGGTCTCGGGCGCGCTCATCACCGAGACGATCTTCGCGCGGCCCGGCATGGGCAAGCTGATCTACGACGCCGTCATGGGCAATGACTTCAACCTGGCCTTGCTCGCGCTGCTGGTGGTGGCGGTGGTGACCATGCTGGCGACGCTGGCCGCCGATCTGGCCCAGCGCTGGCTGGACCCGAGGATTGGATGATGCCCGGCCGATTCACGCTCCCGGGCTTCGCCCTCCCGCGATCGGACGGGGCATGAAACCCGGCCTTGCCCTGCTGGGCCTGCTGCTGCTGGCGGCGCTGGCCGCGCCCCTGGCCGCCACCTGGCTCGGCCATGACCCCTTCCTGCCGGATCTGTTCAACCGCTTCGAGCCCCCCAGCGCCGCGCACCCGCTCGGCACGGATGAGCTGGGGCGGGATTTGCTGCTGCGCCTGTTGCATGGCGCGCGGGTCTCGCTGACGGTGGGGCTGCTGGCGGCGCTGGCGGCGACGGTGATCGGCACCGCCATAGGCCTGATGGCGGCCTGGCGCGGGGGTCTCTGGGATGCGGTGCTGATGCGCCTGGCTGATGGGCTGCTGGCGCTGCCCGCGCTCCCCTTGCTGGTGATCCTGGCGGCGCTTGATCCGGCCGTGGTGGGGCTGCCGCGCGGCGAGGCGGCGGCGGATATCCTGCGCATCGCCGTGCTGCTGGCGGCTTTCGGCTGGGTGGGGGTGGCGCGGCTGGTGCGGGCCACGGCGCTTTCCGTGCTGGCGCGGGATTTCGTGCGCGCGGCACGCGCCATGGGCGTCTCCGAGGGGCGGGTGCTGCTGCGCCATGTGCTGCCGGAGCTTGCGGCGCCCATCGCCATCGCCACGGCGCTCGCCGTGGGTGGCGCCGTGCTGGCCGAGAGCACGCTGAGTTTCCTGGGCCTGGGCATCGCGCCGCCGGCACCCTCCTGGGGGAACATGCTAGCGAATGCGCAAGAGTTAGTGTTTCAGGCGCCGCTGGCCGCGCTGTGGCCCGGCCTGGCCATCCTGCTGACCGTGCTGGCTTGCAACCTGGTCGCGGATGGCATTGCGAAACGCGGAGCTGCAGGAACCTGAGGTTCCTGCTGGGGTTCGGGGCGAAGCCCCGATCTTATCCCCTGTTCAAGCACGCGCCCGAATCCGCCCCCGCCAGCCCCGTCTTCAGCGCCCGCACCCGTTGCGCGCTGCTGCCATGGGTGAAGCTTTCCGGCGCCACGCGCCCGCGCGCCTGCTGTTGCAGCCGGTCATCGCCGACAGCGGCCGCCGCGGCCAGGCCTTCCTCGATATCGCCCGCTTCCAGGATTCGGCGGGCTTCGTTCGCGCGCCGCGCCCAGAAGCCAGCCAGGCAATCGGCCTGGAGCTCGGTGCGGACCGAGGCCGCATTGTCCCGCCCGCCGCCCAGCAGGCCCATCACATTCTGCACGTGATGCCCCACCTCATGCGCGATGACATAGGCCTGGGCGAAATCGCCCGGCGCGCCCATGCGCTGGGAGAGGTCGCGGAAAAAGCCGAGGTCGAGATAGATGCGCCGGTCGGTCGGGCAGTAAAATGGCCCCATGGCGGATTGCGCCGTGCCGCAGCCCGAGCCGACGGAGCCGGAGAACAAGACCAGGCGCGGCGGCTCGTAGCGCCGCTGATGCGCGGTGAATTCGGCGGTCCAGACATCTTCCGTGCTGGCCAGCACGCGGCTGACGAAGCGCCCGGCGGTGTCTTCCGGCGGCGGAGACTGGGCGGCCTGTTGCTGGGCCGGCGGCGCGCCTCCTCCCTCGAGCGTGGAGAGCACCACGCCCGGATCCACGCCAAAGATCAGGGAGAGGACCACCACGGCGACGAAGCCAAGCCCGCCGATCCTCGCCCCACCGCCGATGCCGCCGCCGCCTTGCCCGCGCCGGTCCTCAAGGTTCCGGCTCTCGCGTTCATCGTTCAGCTTCATCGGCGCGGTCTTTCCTGCGCCGGTTCAGACGCGTTCGAGGATGCTCACATAATTCGCGACGGCGGCACCGCCCATGTTGAAGACACCGCCGATCTCGGCGCGCGGCAATTGCATCGCGCCCGCCTCGCCGGTGAGCTGCATGGCGGCGAGGGCGTGCATGGAAACGCCGGTCGCGCCGATCGGATGCCCCTTTGATTTCAGGCCGCCGGAACGGTTGATGGGCAGGCGGCCATCCTTGCGGGTCCAGCCTTCCAGGATGGCGCGGCTGCCCTGGCCCTCGGGCGTCAGGCCCATCGCCTCGTATTCGATGAGCTCGGCGATGGTGAAGCAGTCATGCGTCTCGGCGAAGGAGAGATCGGCGAGCGTGAGGCCCGAGGCGTCGAAGGCCCGGGCCCAGGCCTCGCGCGCGCCTTCGAAGCGGATGATGTCGCGCTTCGCGATGGGCAGGAAGTCATTCACCTGGGCCGTGCCGCGGAAGCGCACGGCGCGCCGCGCCGTGGCGGCCACATCGCCCTCGGCGATGATCAGCGCCGCCGCGCCATCGGAGACCAGGCTGCAATCGGTGCGCTTCAGGGGGCGCGCCACATAGGGGTTCTTTTCGCTCTCGTTGCGGCAGAACTCGTAGCCGAGGTCCTTGCGCATCTGGGCATAAGGGTTGTCCACGCCATTCGCGTGGTTCTTGGCGGCGATGGCGGCCAGCGCGTCCGAACTGTCGCCATGGCGCTGGAAATAGGCCTCGGCGATGCGGGCGAAGACGCCTGCGAAGCCGGCCTCGATGCCGGCCTCGGTCTTGAGGTGGGAGGCGGAGAGCAGGATTTCGCCCACGCGCGGACCCGGGGTCGCCGTCATTTTCTCGACACCGATGACCAGCGTGACGCGGCCGCGCCTGGCGCCCAGGAAGTCCAGCGCGCCATGGATGGCGGCGGTGCCGGTGGCGCAGGCATTCTCAAAGCGGGTGGCGGGCTTGAAGCGCAGCTCCGGCACGGCCTGGAACACCAGCGAGGAGGGAAAATCCTGCGCCTGGAAGCCGCCATTGAAGGTGCCGAGGAAGACGGCATCCACCTCATGCGGTTCCAGCCCGGCATCGGCGATGGCCTCGCGGGCCACCAGGCCGATCAGGGCCTCGGCGTCGGGGGCCTCTTCCAGCTTGCCGAAGCGGCTATGCGCCCACCCGATGATGGCGGCATCATGTTGCAGTGCGGTCATGGCAGCTTTCCTCTCGTTTCTTTGAGGTTAGGCGATCCGGTGGCGCGGCGCCAAGCGTTCCGCCGATGAGCGAAGTGTTGCAATTTGGCAACATATTTCTATTTTGTCATGTGATGCGGTATCGAAAGGGTATTGAAAGACATTTGTCCTGATCTATCTCTGGCGGGTCGGGAGCGTTTGCGCCCTGACAGCTTTGCCTTCCTCAACCTTGACTTGGCCGCCCCGCGAGGGGCGGCGTTTTTTTGAGCCTCAATCCGGAACCATCAGGCTGACGGCTGCCTGGCAAGCGATGCCCTCGCCCCTTCCGGTGAAGCCCAGCCGCTCCGTCGTGGTCGCCTTCACGCCCACGCGGCTCACCTCCACGCCCATCAGTTCGGCCAGTCGCGCCATCATGGCGCCGGCATGCGGCCCGATCTTGGGCTGCTCGCAGATCAGCGTGACATCCGCATTCACCAGCATGGCGCGGCGGGCGGCGACGCGGCCCATGGCGTGCACCAGGAATTGCGCGCTGTCGGCATCCTTCCACTTCATCTGCGAGGGCGGGAAATGCCGGCCGATATCGCCCTCGGCCAGGGCGCCATAGATGGCGTCGCAGAGCGCGTGGATGCCGACATCGGCGTCCGAATGCCCATCCAGGCCCAAATCATGCGGAATGGTCAAGCCGCAGAGGATCAGGGGGCGGCCGGGCACCAGGCGATGCACGTCGAATCCGGTGCCGATGCGCGGCAGCAGGCGGGCGGAAAGGGTCGATTCCACGCGGGACAAATCCTCCGGGAAGGTGATTTTCACATTGCTCTCATGGCCGGGCACCAGGGCCACTCCTGCGCCGATCCATTCCAGCAGCTGGGCGTCGTCCGTCGCCTCGGCGGTGGCGGCGTCGTGGGCGGCGCGCAGGGTCTCGAAGCGGAAGGCCTGGGGGGTCTGGGCGCGGAACAGCCCGGCGCGGGGCACCGTCTCGCCGATCAAACCTGCCTCGGCGCGTTTCAGCGTGTCCGAGACGGGCTGCGCGGGGATGGCGCCGGCCTGGTGTAAGAGGGCGGCCAGCAGGGCCGGGATGGTGCCGGCCGGGATCACGGGCCGGGCCGCGTCATGCACCAGCACCGTGGTCGGGTTGAGGGGGGCGAGGGCGGCCAGCCCCGCCTTTACGCTGGCCTGGCGGGTGGCGCCGCCGATCACCGGCGGACGGTGCGGCAGCCCCTCCAGCATGGCGATGATCCGCGCCTCCTCGCCCCCGGCGCAGACCGGCTGCAGGGCCTCGACATGGCCGCCGGCCAGCAGCGCCTCGGCCGCCACCCGCAGCACGGGACGGCCCAGCAGTTTGGCATATTGCTTCGGTTCTGGGGCGCCGAAGCGTTCGCCGCGCCCGGCGGCCATCAGGAGTGCAGCGATCATGATGCCTCCCGAATAGGCCAGATCGGCAGGCCAGGGAATTGCGGGCGGGGAAATCCCGTTTTGTGACACGGCGGCGTGGACGTGGCGCCCCATTTTGCGTATGGCTGCCCAAATGATGAGCAACCGCCTCCCGCCCATCGTGCTCGCGCCCGATGTGACCATCGAAACGCCGGTGATTCTGGCGCCCATGTCCGGGGTGACGGACCTGCCCTTCCGTCGCCTCGCGCGCGCGGAAGGCACCGGGCTTGTCGTCAGCGAAATGATCGCCTCCGCCGCGATGATCCGCGAGAACCGGCAAAGCCTGAAGATGTGCGACACCACGGATGATCATCCAGGAACGGGGGGTGGGCCCTCCTCCGTCCAGCTCGCCGGCTGCGACCCCACGGTGATGGCCGATGCCGCGCGCCTCGTCGTGGACAAGGGGGCAGCCATCGTGGACATCAATTTCGGCTGCCCGGTGAAGAAGGTGGCCGTCGGCCAGAGCGCCGGCTCCGCCCTGATGCGCGATGAGCTGCGCGCCGCCGCCATCCTCGAAGCCGTGGTGAAGGCCGTCTCTGTGCCGGTCACGCTGAAGATGCGCATGGGCTGGGACCACCAGAGCCTGAATGCGCCCAAGCTCGCCCGCATCGCCCAGGAGTGTGGCATCCGCCTCGTCACCATCCATGGCCGTACCCGGCAGCAGCTCTACACCGGCATCGCCGACTGGGATTTCATCGCCTCGGTGAAGGCGGCGGTCCGCATTCCCGTCATCGCCAATGGCGATATCGTGACGGTGGACAACGCGCTGGACGCGCTGACCCGCGCGGGCGCCGATGGCGTGATGATCGGGCGCGGCTGCTATGGCCGCCCCTGGTTCCCCCGCCAGGTCGCGGCCTTCCTGCGCGAGGGCATCCGCCTGCCCGACCCGACGCTGGAGGAGCAGCTGGCCATCCTGCTCAAGCATTACCGCGCCATCCTGGAACATCATGGCGAGGGCGTGGGCGTGCGCATGGCGCGCAAGCATGTCGCCTGGTATTCGCGGGGCCTGCCGGGCAGCGCCGAATTCCGCGCCCAGGTGAACCGGGTGGAGATGGGCGAGGCCGCCGAATCCCTCATCCTCGGCTTCTATGGCCCGCTGATCGAGCGCGGCCACGCGCCGGTCGAGACCCCCTGGCAGGAGGCGGCATGAGCGGCGTGATCGGCCGGGTTGCGGCCCTGGCCCGGCGTCCGCGCCCGCCGGCCCTGCCGGACAGCGCCGCCATCCTGGCCGCGCTGCCCATGCCCGCCATCGTGCTGGATGGCGAGGACCGGTTCCGCTTCGCCAATCCGGCGGCCGAGCTCTTCTTCCAGCAATCCATGCAGACCCTGATGGGGATGCAGCTGGCCGAACTGCTGCCGCCCGACCATCGCCTCTTCGCCCTGCTGCACCAGATCCGCCTGCAGGACAGCCCGGTGGCGGATCATGACCTCAGCCTGGAGAGCCCCCGCCTGCGCCGCCATGGCGTCTCGGTCTATGGCGCCCCCATGCCCGACCTGCCGGAGGGCGTGGTGCTGACCCTGCAGGATGGCTCCACCGCCGCCATGCTGGACCGGCAGCTGCATTTCCTGGGTGCCGCACGCGGCGCCACCGCCATGGCGGCCATGCTGGCGCATGAGGTGAAGAACCCGCTTTCCGGCATCCGCGGTGCCGCGCAATTGCTGGAACAGGGCGCCTCCGAGGGCGACCGCGAGCTCTGCCTGCTGATCCAGGAGGAGAGCGACCGCATCCGTAACCTGGTGGACCGGATGGAGATGTTCTCCGACCGCCCGATCGAGCGTCGCGCGGTCAACATCCATTCGGTGCTGGACCATGTGCGCCGCGTCGCACAATCGGGCTTCGCCTGCCATCTGCGCATCGTCGAGGAATATGACCCCTCGCTGCCCGGCGTCTGGGGCGATCGCGACCAGCTGATCCAGATCCTGCTCAACCTCGTGAAGAACGCCTCCGAGGCGCTGAGCGATGGCGGCGCCACCGGCGGCATGGGCGAGATCCAGCTGGCGACGGCCTACCACCATGGCGTGCGCATCGCCGTCCCCGGCTCCAGCGAGCGCGTGCACCTGCCCCTGCAGGTCATCGTCCGCGACAATGGCCCGGGCATCCCCGAGGCGCTGCGCGCCACCCTCTTCGAACCCTTCGTGACCACCAAGCGGGGCGGGCAGGGGCTCGGCCTCGCTCTGGTCGCCAAGCTGGTGGCCAATCACGGCGGGCTGATCGAATGCGACAGCCGCCCCGGCCGCACCACCTTCCGCCTGTCCCTGCCGGCCCAACCGCCGAATCACCCACTGGGCGAGGCGGAATTCGAGAGTGACGAATGACCGAAGCCCGTACCATCCTGATCGCCGATGATGACCGCGCGATCCGAACCGTCCTGTCCCAGGCGCTGACCCGCGCGGGCTACAATGTCCGCGCCACCTCATCGGCCTCCACGCTTTGGCGCTGGGTCGAGGATGGCGAGGGTGACCTGGTGGTGACCGATGTGGTCATGCCCGACGAGAACGGCCTGGACCTGCTGCCGCGCATCAAGCGCATCCGGCCCGATTTGCGCGTCGTCGTCATGTCAGCGCAATCCACCTTCACCACGGCGGTGAAGGCGGCTCAGCGCGGCGCCTTCGAATACCTGCCCAAGCCCTTCGACCTGAAGGAGCTGCTGAATGTGGTGGAGCGCGCGCTGGCCCAGCCCGCCACCGCCAGCGCCCCCGATGAGGAGGCCGAGCCCGGCGAGCGCCTGCCGCTCGTGGGGCGCAGCACGGCGATGCAGGAAATCTACCGCACAGTGGCGCGCCTCACCACGGCCGACCTCACAGTGATGGTCACGGGCGAGAGCGGCACCGGCAAGGAGCTGATCGCCCGCGCGCTGCATGATTACGGCAAGCGCCGCCAGGGCCCCTTCGTCGCCATCAACATGGCCGCCATCCCGCGCGAACTGATCGAGAGCGAGTTGTTCGGCCATGAGCGCGGTGCCTTCACCGGGGCACTGACCCGCGGCGTCGGCCGCTTCGAGCAGGCGGCGGGCGGCACGCTCTTCCTGGACGAGATCGGCGACATGCCAGCCGAGGCGCAGACCCGCCTGCTGCGCGTGCTGCAGGAGGGTGAGTTCACCACTGTCGGCGGCCGCCAGCCGGTCAAGGCGAATGTCCGCATCGTGGCCGCCACGCACCGGGATCTGCGCGCCTCGATCCGCGCCGGGCTGTTCCGCGAGGACCTGTTCTACCGCCTGAATGTGGTGCCCATCCGCCTGCCGCCGCTGCGCGAGCGCACGGAGGATATCCCCCTGCTGGCGCGGCATTTCCTGGAGCGCGCCCGCGCCTCGGGCCTGCCCCTGAAGTCGCTCAGCAACGAGGCGCTGGAGCGGTTGAAGCGCCACGCCTGGCCCGGCAATGCGCGCGAGCTGGAGAACCTGATGCGGCGCCTGGCCGCCCTCTACCCGCAGGAGACCATCGGCGAAGAGGCGGTGGCCGCCGAGCTGGCTGAGGCCGAGGCGCCGAGCGACGGCGCGCCGCGCTCCAGCGAGACGCTGGAACAGGCGGTGGAGCGGCATCTCAAGCTTTTCATGGCCGCGCACAAGGACGGCATGCCCATCCGGGACCTGCATGACCGCGTGATCGCGGAGGTGGAGCGCCCGCTGCTGCGCCTGGCGCTGAGCGCCACGCGGGGCAACCAGATCAAGGCGGCGGCGCTGCTGGGCCTCAACCGCAACACGCTGCGCAAGAAGCTGCGGGATCTGGAACTGCCCGTGGTGCGCGGGCTTTCGTGAGCTTGGCCTGAGCATGACCAAGCCCGCCCGCGTGCCCCTGCTGCGGCGCCTCGCCGACATGCTGCTGGGGCGGGGGGTGACGCTGGGCCTCGCGGTGGGTGCCCTGGTCATGGGCATCCTGACCTTCGTGCTGCTCTCCGATGGCAGCCCCTTCGGCCCGACGCGGCCGGGGCAGGTGGTCGGCATCGTCCTGGTCAACCTGGCCGTGATCCTGCTGCTGCTGGCCTCGCTGGCCGGGCAGCTGGTGCGGGTCTGGGCGGAGCGGCGGCGCGGCTCGGCGGGTTCGCGGCTGCACACGCGGCTGGTGCTGCTGTTTTCCGTGGTCGCCATCGTGCCGGCCATGCTGCTGGCGGGCTTCTCGGCCATCTTCTTCAACCTCGGCATCCAGGCCTGGTTCAGCGACCGGGTGCGCACCGCGCTGGAAGCCTCGCTGGTGGCGAGCCGCGCCTATTTCGAGGAACACCAGAACAATATCCGCGCCGATGCGCTGGTCATGGCCAATGACCTGAACCGCGCCGTGGTGCTGCTGCCCGACCAGGGCCTGGCCTTCGCCCGCGTGCTGGCGACCCAGGCCAGCGCGCGCGGCCTGACCGAGGCGGTGGTCTTCGAACCCCTGCTGGGCCGCATCGTGGCGCATGCCGGGGTCAGCTCCGCCTTCATGCTCTCCCCCCCGCCTGACTGGGCCATCGAGATCGCGACCGGCGGCGAGGTGGCGGTGGTGGCAGTGGAGGAGGAGAACCGGGTGCGCGCCATCGTGGCGCTCTCGCCCGCCTCCGGCCTGCAATTGATGATCGGCCGGCCGGTGGATTCCTCCGTGCTGGAGCACATGCAGCGCACCGAGCAGGCGGTGACGGCCTATCAGGCGATCGACCGCAACCGCGAGGGGTTGCAGATCACCTTCGTCATGATTTTCGCCATCGGTTCGCTGCTGGTGCTCCTCGCCGCCGTGCTGGTGGGGCTGGTGCTGGCCAATCAGCTGGCCGGACCCATTTCCCGCCTCATCATGGCGGCCGAGCGGGTGCGCGGCGGTGACCTCTCGGTGCGGGTGGAGGAGGGGGATGGCGATGACGAGATCGGCAGCCTGAGCCGTGCCTTCAACCGCATGACCAACCAGCTGGCCGGCCAGCGCAGCGAGTTGCTCGAAGCCTATCGCCAGATCGCAGAGCGGCAGAACTTCACCGAGGCCGTGCTGGGCGGCGTCTCCGCCGGCATCGTCGGGCTGGACCAGGATCTGCGCGTCAACCTGCCCAATCGCAGCGCGAGCCTGCTGTTGGGCCTGGATCTGGAGCGCGAGATCGGCCGCCCCATGGCCGAGGTGGCGCCGGAATTCGCGGGCCTTCTCGCCCAGCCCGGCAGCACCCGCACGGCCGAAATCCGCGTGGGCCCTCCCAATGCGCGCAAGACCCTGCTGGCCCGTCTCTCGCCCGAGATGGATGCGCAGGGCCATGTGCTGACCTTCGACGACATCTCCGCCCTGCTCACCGCCCAGCGCCAGGCCGCCTGGGCGGATGTGGCGCGGCGCATCGCGCATGAAATCAAGAATCCGCTGACGCCGATCCAGCTCAGCGCCGAACGCCTCAAGAAGCGCTACCTGAAGCAGATCACGCATGACCCGGAGACCTTCACCGCCTGCACCGACACGATCGTGCGGCAGGTGGGCGACATCGGCCGCATGGTGGATGAATTCAGCGCCTTCGCCCGCATGCCCCAGCCAGTGATCCGGCCCGAGGAGATGGGCCGCCTGGTGCGCGAGGCGCTGGTGCTGCAGCAGCAATCCCGCCCCGAGATCGCCTGGACGACCGACCTGCCGAAGGAGAAGCTGACCGCGGCCTGCGACCGGCGGCTGATCAACCAGGCCCTGACCAACCTGCTGAACAACGCCGCCGATGCCATCGCCATGCGCGCCCAGCGGGACGCTGAGGCGGGCCTTGCCCCCGTGCGGCCACTCGGTCATATCCGCGTGGGCTTGTCGTCGGCCGGGGAAACGCTGATCATTTCCGTGGAAGATGACGGGATCGGGTTGCCGGAGGGCGACCAGAGGGACCGGCTGACCGAGCCCTATGTGACGCACAAGACAAAGGGAACCGGCCTTGGTCTCGCGATCGTGAAGAAGATCATGGAGGATCACCGCGGCAGCATCCAGCTGGGTGATGCGTCCGAGGGCGAGGGCGCCCGCGCCGAACTGATCCTGCCCGCACTGGAACCGGCGGGCCTGCCGGCCGGCGCCGAGATGGAGGAGCGCGGCCATGGCGCATGACATCCTGATCGTGGATGACGAGCCCGACATCCGCAGCCTGATCGACGGCATCCTGAGCGACGAGGGTTACGAAACCCGCCAGGCCCACAACTCCGACACGGCCATCGCCCATTTCCGCGCCCGCCGGCCCTCGCTCGTCATCCTCGACATCTGGCTGGCCAATTCGCGGCTGGATGGGCTTGGCATCCTGGATGCGCTGCATCGCGAGGAGCCGCATGTGCCCTGCGTGATGATCTCCGGCCATGGGACCATCGAGACGGCAGTGCAGGCGATCCAGCAGGGCGCCTACGATTTCATCGAGAAGCCCTTCAAGAGCGACCGCCTGCTCTTCATCGTCGCCCGCGCGCTGGAAGCCGCCAAGCTGCAGCGCGAAATCAGCGATCTGCGGCTGCGCGCCGGCTCCGAGGCGGAGCTTATCGGCAATTCGGCTGCCATGGCGCAGATCCGCTTGGCCATCGAGCGCGTGGCTCCGACCAATTCGCGCGTGCTGATCAGCGGCCCCGCGGGCTCGGGCAAGGAAGTGGCGGCGCGCATGCTGCACGCCCGCTCCCGCCGCGCCGATGGGCCTTTTGTCGCGCTCAACTGCGCCACGCTGGACCCGGGCCGCATCGAGGAGGAACTCTTCGGTGTGGAGCCGCGCGGCGACCAGCCGCGCCGCGCCGGCACGCTGGAGCGCGCCCATGGCGGCACGCTGCTGCTGGACGAGGTCTCGGACATGCCGCTGGAAACCCAGGGCAAGATCGTGCGCGCCCTGCAGGAGCAGGGCTTCGAGCGCATCGGCGGCGCCACGCGGGTGAAGGTCGATGTGCGCGTCATCGCCACCACCAACAAGGATTTGCAGGCCGAGATCGCCGCCGGACGCTTCCGCGAGGACCTGTTCTACCGCCTTTCCGTCGTCCCGCTGCGCATGCCCGCCCTGCGTGACCGGCGTGAGGATGTGCCGGCGCTGGCCCGCCACTTCATGGCGCGCTCCATCGAGACCTCCGGCCTCGCCCCCCGCGGCCTGGCCGAGGATACGATTGCCGCGCTGCAGACGCATGACTGGCCGGGCAATGTGCGGCAATTGCGCAACCTGATGGATTGGCTGCTGATCATGACGCCCGGCGATTCCGGCGCGCCCATCCGCGCCGAGGCCCTGCCGCCCGAGATTGTCTCCACCGCCCCTTCCATGCTGCGGCTGGACCGCTCCAGCGAGATCATGACCCTGCCGCTGCGCGACGCGCGCGAGGCCTTCGAGCGGCAATATCTGGAGGCGCAATTGCTGCGCTTCGGCGGCAATATCAGCCGCACTGCCAATTTCGTCGGCATGGAGCGCAGCGCCCTGCACCGCAAGCTCAAATTCCTGGGCGTCCATGCGGAAGACAGGGCGTCCGGGACCGCCTAAGCTCCCGCGCATGTCGAAGATCGCTTATGTGAATGGCGCCTATCTGCCGCAGCGCCTGGCCTCGGTGAATGTCGAGGATCGCGGCTACCAATTTGGCGATGGCATCTATGAGGTGGTGCACCTGTACCGGGGCCGCTTCGTGGATGAGGCGCGGCATCTGGACCGGCTGGAACGCTCGCTCGGCGAGATCCACCTGCCCATGCCCATGCCGCGCGCCGCGCTGCGCATGGTGTTGATGGAGGTGGCGCGGCGCAACCGCGTGCGGGACGGGCTGCTCTACATGCAGGTGACGCGCGGCGTGGCCCGGCGCGACCATGCCTTCCCGCGGGTGGCGGTGCCGGTCTCGCTCGTTGTCACCATCCGGCACATCCCGCCCTACCCGAAGGATGTCGAGCGCTGGACCATCACGGCCATCACCCACCCTGACCTGCGCTGGGCGCGGCGGGACATCAAGTCGGTGAACCTCCTCCCCAATGTCCTGGCCCGCCAGGCGGCACGCGAGGCGGGCTCGGCCGAGGCGATCCTGTTTGATGAGGCGACCGGCATGGTGACGGAAGGGGCCGCCACCTCCTTCTGGATCGTGGATGCGGAGGGCGTGCTGCGCACCCGCCAGCTGGACCAGGTGATCCTGCCCGGCTGCACCCGGGCCGCGCTGATCGCGGAGATGGAGGCGGCGGGCGTTGCCTACAGCCTCGCCCCGTTCAGCCTGGAGGAGATGCGCGGCGCGCGGGAGGCCTTCCTCACCTCCGCTACCTCCTTCGTGAAGCCCATCCTGCGGATTGACGGCCGCGATGTCGGCGATGGGAAGGTGGGGCCGGTGACACGGCGCCTGTTTGACCTCTTCGCCCGCCATGTGCAGGCGGAAATGGGGAATGCGGCATGACCGCGCCCGATGGTCGGAGGGCGGAGCCCGGAGAGTTGAATCGGTCGCGCAGCCCATCCGCGCCCGATGGTCGGAGGGCGGAGCCCGGAGAGCTGCATCGGTCGCGCAGCCAGCTCCAGCCGCAAGCGGTTCTTTTCGACTGGGACAACACGCTGATCGACGGCTGGGCCGCCATCGAAGCCGGGCTGAACGCGGCCTTCGCGGCCTTCGGCAAGCCCGCCTGGACGCGCGCGCAGGTGCTGGCCAATGTCCGCAAATCCCTGCGCGACAGCTTCCCCGAGCATTTCGGCGCGGAATGGGAACGCGCGCGGGACATTTTCTACGAAGCGGTCCAGGCCAGCCACCTGGCGGTGATCCGCCCGCTGCCCGCAAGTCTGCACATGCTCGATTCGCTCAACCACCTGCCGCTTGGCGTCGTCTCCAACAAGCAGGGAGGGCTGCTGCGGGCCGAGGCCGCGCATCTGGGCTGGGCGCCGCGCTTCGGCGCGGTGGTGGGCGCGGGCGATGCGGTGGCGGACAAGCCCTCGGGCGCGCCGCTGCACCTGGCCCTGGCGCAGATGGGCCTCACGGCAGGATCGCATATCTGGTATGTGGGCGACACGGCGATCGACATGCAGGCGGCGCGTGCAGCCGGTTGTGTGGCCGTGCTCCTGGGCGATGCGGCGCATGATGGCGGCATCGCGGCCTGCGCGCCCGATCTCGCCTTTGCGGATGGCGTGCATCTTGCAAGCCAGCTGGCCGGGCTGCCGCACACTCTGGACAAGTGATCCCCAAGGCCCGACATTCCCCCCAGGCAAGGCGCCGGGTGAACCCTGATGGAATCAGGGACCCGCGACCAAGAACAAGAAGGAGGCCTTGATGGCCGAGAAATCCCAGAACGTGCAGGACGTGTTCCTGAACCACGTTCGCAAAAGCAAGACCCCGGTGACGGTGTTTCTCGTCAATGGCGTGAAGCTCCAGGGTATCATCACCTGGTTCGACAACTTTTCCGTGCTGCTGCGCCGGGATGGCCACACGCAGCTGGTCTACAAGCACGCCATCAGCACCGTGATGCCGGGCGCGCCGATCATGCTGTTCGACCCCCAGGCAGCAGGCGCAGTGGCGGCGCCGCCGGCCGGCACCGCGCCGGTGCGCGAGACGACGCTGACCATGGCGCGGGAGCCAGCCGCTGCCCGCGAAGAGTGAGGATGTCGCGGCGGCGCCGACGCGCGCCGCCGTGATCCTGCCGTTCGAGCGCACGCAGCGCTCGAACATCCTGGAATTCGCGCCCACCGGCGGCCTGCCCCGCGCGGCGGAGGCACGGCTTGCCGAAGCGGTTGGTCTGGCCGCCTCGATCGGTGTCACCATTGTCCATTCCGCGATCCATCCCCTGCGCCAGCGCCGCCCCTCCACCCTGCTGGGCGAGGGCCAGGTCGCCATGGTCAAGCAGGCGCTGGAGGAGCAGGAGGCGAGCCTCGTCATCGTGGACGCCGCCCTCACGCCCGTGCAGCAGCGCAACCTGGAGCGTGACTGGGGCGCCAAGGTCATTGACCGCACTGGCCTCATTCTCGAAATCTTCGGCGAGCGCGCCCGCACGCGCGAGGGCACGCTGCAGGTCGAACTCGCGCATCTCGAATACCAGCGCACGCGGCTTGTGCGCTCCTGGACCCACCTGGAGCGGCAGCGCGGCGGCTTCGGCTTCCTCGGTGGCCCGGGCGAAAGCCAGATCGAGATCGACCGCCGCCTGATCGGCGAGCGCATCATCAAGCTGAAGCGTGAACTGGAGCAGGTGCGACGCACCCGCGGCCTGCACCGCAAGGCGCGGGAGCGCGTGCCCTACCCGGTGATCGCGCTGGTCGGCTACACCAATGCCGGCAAGTCCACGCTGTTCAACGCGCTGACGGGTGCCGCCGTCTATGCGCAGGACCAGCTCTTCGCGACGCTCGACCCCACCATGCGGCAGATCACGCTCCCTTCCGGGCGACATGCGATCCTTTCCGACACGGTGGGCTTCATCAGCGACCTGCCGACGCAGCTGATCGAGGCCTTCCGCGCCACGCTGGAGGAGGTCGCCGCCGCCGACATCATCCTGCATGTGCGCGATGTGGCGCATCCCGACAGCACCGCCCAGCGCAATGACGTGAACGCGGTGCTGGACGAAATGACCGAAGGCGCCGATGCGGCGCTGGATGGCGGCTGGCGCGGCCGCTGCATCGAGGTGCTGAACAAGGCCGACCTGTTGGGCGGGCCCGAGGCCATCGCCTCGCGCGCGGCCGGCGGCCTCGCCGTCTCGGCGCTGACCGGCGAGGGGCTGGATGTGCTGCGCGCCACGCTCGATTCACGTCTCTCGGAGACCATGGTGACCGAGCGGTTCGAGGTGCCGAGCGAGGATGGCTCCCGCCTCGCCTGGCTGTATCGCCATGGCGAAGTGCTGGACCGGCAGGAGACGGAGGACAGCATCCAGCTCACCGTCCGGATCTCACCGGCCAATCGCGCGCGCTACGGGTTGCTGTCATGAAGGTCTCGGCCGCACAGGCGAGCGAGATCGCGGGGTTGCTCGGCGTAGCGGCACGGGCCGAGATCCTGCCGCGCTTCCGCAAGCTCGCCAGCGGCGACATCCGCACTAAGTCGAGCCCGCTCGACCTCGTCACCGAGGCGGATGAGGCGGCGGAGCGGCGGCTGACAGCTGAGCTCTCCGCCCGGTTCCCCGGTGCCATGATCCTGGGCGAGGAGGCCGCCGCAGCCGACCCCGCGTTGCTGAGCCGCATGCTGGATGCCGAGCTGTGCTTCGTGCTGGACCCGGTGGACGGCACGGCAAATTTCGCGGCGGGCGTGCCGCTGTTTGGCGTCATGGTCGCAGCCATCCATCACGGCGAGACCATCGCCGGCTGGATCCATGACCCGATGGGCGATGACACCGTGATCGCGATTCGCGGCGAGGGCGCCTGGGTGGAGACACCGGCCGGCACCCGCCAGGATTGCCGTGTGGCGTCTCCCGCGCCGCTTGGCGGGATGGTGGGCGCGGTCTCCTGGAGCTACCTGCCTCCGGAGCGCAAGGCACATCTTCTGCCGCGCCTGGCGCAGCTGGCGGGGACGCTGAATTTCCGCTGTGCCGCGCATGAATACCGGCTGGCCGCCACGGGCGGGTTGCACGCGCTGTTCTACAACAAGCTGATGCCCTGGGATCATGCGGCGGGTGTGCTGATCCATGCCGAGGCCGGTGGCTATTCCGCGCAGTTCGACGGCAGCGCCTATTCACCCCGCAAGCATACGGGCGGGCTGATCTGCGTGCCCGATCGCGCGGGATGGCAGGCGCTGCGCGAGGGGTTGCTCGGCAGCGCCTGAGACGCGCTCAGTAGCGGTTGTAGCCGCTGTTGTTGGTGCCCTGGTTGCCGCGATAGCGCCGGTTGTTGCCATAGCCCTGGTTGCCATAGGCGCGCTGCTGCTGCGACTGGTCGTACAGGTAGCCGCCGGCGCCGCCAACACCCGCGCCGAGCAGCGCACCCAGACCCGCATTGCCGCTGAAGGAGCCGATGATGCCCCCCAGCGCGCCGCCGCCCAGCGCACCCGTCGCGGTGCGTTGCTGCGTCTCATTCAGCCCGGCGCAGCCGGAGACAGCAAGCCCTGCCACAAGCAGGATGGCCATGGGGATGCGGCGCATCAGCGGGCCCTCCGGCTGGTGGTTTCGGGTGGGCAGGGGAAGCTCGCCTGGGCCCAGCGCAGCATGCCGTCCAGCGCGGGTTCATTCGCATAGCTCGGATTCTCGCGCGCCCAGCGGGCGAGCGCGATGCCCGATTGCGCGATGCTGGGGCCGGGATTGGGCACGCAGAACAGCGGACGCACCGGGCGGCCGGGCGGGTTCATCAGCGCGTGATACTGGCCCGCGCTGGTCAGGAAGCCCTGGCAATAGGCAATGGCTTCGAGGCGCGGGACGCCCGTGGTGGCGGGGTCACAGACCGAGGCCAGTTCGGCCAGGGTCTGCACGTGATCCACGACCCGCGGCTGGGCCTGGGCTGCGCCACTGGCCAGCAGAAGGGCCAGGGCTGGAAGCATCCGTCGCATGGGCGTCTCTCCGGCGGCCGAACTGGCCGCGATGGGAAAGACAACACGGGAGCCAGCCCAGGGTTGCCCCCGGGCCCGGCTCAGCCGCAGTTCAGCTTGCGGGCGAGGTCCACGAAGTCCGCCGCCACGCAATCCCAGGGGTCCTCGGCGGTGAGGTCGATGCTCTGCCCCGCGCCATGCTCGGTCGGGCGTGGGATGAAGGCGGTGGCGAGGCCGGCCGCGCGCGCCGCCCGCAAGTCGCCATTATGGGCGGCGACAAGGCATACCTCGTGCGGCTGCATCGCCAGCAATTCGGCGGTCCGTTGATAGGCCTCGGGCTGCGGCTTGTAGGCCTGCACCGGCTCGGC